>LRSL01000031.1 GCA_001563335.1 Candidatus Thorarchaeota archaeon SMTZ1-45
ATCATGATCCCAATGTCTACTTTGAAGGAGAATGGAAGTTCGGGCTCTGTGTTGAGGACACATGGGATTACACAAATTATCTCGATAGAGATGGACCTGGTTATGTCTACTTTGATCTAACCCAAGAAGGCACTGTTAGTTATTCGACTTACTTTCAGTTTGATGTATATTCTGGCGAGTGGGATGAGATAGTGCCAGGTGAATGGACAGAGGACTATTCTTCTACATGGACATTTTCAACAAGCAGTTATCTAGAAATGAATAGATGGTATCCTGCTAGTAGAATTCAAGGTGACGTGAAGCATTTTGTTGAATATATTGTATATAATTTCGCTCCGGTAGCTAATCCTATTCTTGGAGATACAGTCTATGCAGGGGAGAGCATAGCTTTCGAAGGCTATGCTATTGACCCCGAGAGAGACAGCATTGGGTTGCAGTGGGATATGGACTATGGCTCATCTTTTACTATTGACGCTTGTTCTCAGAGTCCAGTCTTTGCATATACTACGCCTGGAACCTACACGGTGGCGTTTAGGGCTATTGATCTCTATGGAGCAACGAGTGAAATCCAGACAGCAACTGTTGTGGTACTTGCAGATATAGACACTGATGGTGATGGTATTAGCAACAGCATGGACGACGACGATGATAATGATGGCTTATTAGATGTTGATGAAGAGAGCCTTGGAACCGATCCATTGAGTCCAGATACTGATAATGACGGTTTCAGCGACGCCGATGAGGTCTTGGTCTACTTCAGCAACCCACTCATGAAAGGACCAATCTATATTGATGAGAATGCTGACTTCAAGGCCTTTGGATTCGAGGGGGAGGGTACTCAACTGGAACCATTTATCATTGAGAATCTAGTTATAGAAACATCAACCATCAATCTAATTCATATTCAGGATACGACGGCCTACTTTGAGATTCGCAACTGCGAGCTCGATGGTCTTGGCGGAGAGTATTATGGGATTTATTTGCTCAATGTGCAGAATGCTAATGTAAGCTGGAACATAGTACAGAACTGCTATACTGGTTACATGCTCGAGAACACACACAACTCATCCCTTGAACATAATTGGGCGCACCACACAAGCTATGATTATCATTTAACGGCGAGCAAGGAAAACACGCTATCATGGAATCGTGGTACAACATGCTCCGTAGCATGCTACCTCTTGGATGCAGACAGCTCGAATAACACTCTCAGTGATAACACAGCTGATCAGGGATTCTACTGCTATCATGTCGTAAGCTCCTCGAATAACACTTTCTTGAGGAACACCGCCACAGATACAGACACCTGCTTCTTTATTGAATCATCATTCAATAATACTTTACGAGATAACACTCTTCTAGGGGGAATGTATGGATTTCGACTCGAAGATTGCAGGAATCACACACTGTCAGGCAATACTATGTACTTCTCGACCTATGCGTACTACCTCAAAGACTCTGAATACAATACACTTGAAGCCAATGATGCTGAAGAAGCGGTCTATGGTTTCTACCTGCTTCGTAACTCTTTCAATGAGATCTCAGACAATATAGTCACTGGGTGTGAAAACGGCATAACATTGGAGAATTGCGAGTACAACAGACTCTCAGGGAACACCATTAGCAATTGCTGGATTGGTATTGATCTCAACAATGTGGATGAATGTAACATTACAGGGAATCATGTTGAGGTGAATCATGTTGGCATAGCCCTTGTAGAATCTAGAGATTCAACTTTGTTGGACAATGATGTCTTCTATTCTAGCTATGCTGGTTTTGTACTCACCATGTCTTCCGATTGTCTAGTTGAGTGGAATAATGCTTCTGGATGCTTAACTGGTTTCCAAATTGAAGTGAGCTCCTCCAACCTTTTATCTCACAACACAGTGATTATTGACTATACTCAACATTTGGTTTTTTATAGGGGTTTTTGGTTGTTATGGTCAGACAAAAACACATTGTTTGATAACATCGTAATAGCAGATGTTGCCTCCACATGTTACAGTTTTTCATTGGAAAATAGCAATGAAAATACACTCACAAGGAATAATATCACTAGCAAAATCGATGTATATGTCTTAGAATACTCTCACTCATGCTACGGTTTCAATGTTGACACTAGTCATGGCAATGATATCAGATATAACAACATCAGCATTAGTTTTCACTATTTCTCGGAACCCACCAGAGGTTATGCTTATGGTGTATACTTGTTCTCATCACAGAACTGCACTATATCAAATAATGACATACGAATTCTCATGGCCGCTGGGAATGGAAATACAGAGGGATATGATATCTATCTTCTGAATTGTTGGAACACCACAATAGCATTCAACAATGTCACATCTGACCTCGGTAGTGGCATTGGTTTTGGAATATATCTTCACATCTCTTCTAACACTATAATTCTAGATAACATATTACTTCAGAACGATAATGGTGTCTATCTAAGAGACTCATCATACAACTTAATCTATCACAATATGTTTTTGGACAATCAACATGGAGCATTTCTATCAGGTACATGCATTAGCAACTATTGGCATCATCAAATTCTTTTAGAGGGCAATTTCTGGTCTGACTACCTTGGATTTGATGATGGAAGTGGAACCGGCAAACACGCTTTAGCTGGTGACGGAATAGGAGATACTGAATTACCCGCAGCAGGACTTGATAATTACCCACTCATAGAGCCGTTGACTACTCTGACAACTGTGTATCAGGACGAGAATACTGAAGTCACGGTTGCATTTCATGACGTTTCCGAAACCGGCACCACTGAAGTCGTTGTGAGCGATACTGGTCCTGATCCTGAACAAGGCTTTCGGCTAGTCGGTCAGTATTATGATATCACCAGCACAGTTAGTTGTTCTGGGACAATCACAATAGCAATTCCCTATGATGAAAGCGCCGTTGAAAATGAGGCACTCCTTCTGCTTGAACACTGGGATGAGGACCTTCAGCAATGGGTTGATGTGACCACTTGGGTTGACACTGAGAACAACATCATCTTCGGAGAAACAACAAGCCTCTCAAAGTTTGCCCTAATGGAGCTAACTCACATTTACATTGATGGTGATGACGACTTTAGAACGCAAGCGGCCAAGTATGGTTGGCCAGGGTCAGGCACCGACATCAGTCCATTCATCATCAATGGATTTGTCTTTTCTGATTCTGAATTCAATCTTATTCATGTTCAAGATACTACGGTATACTTTGAGATTCATAACTGCGAGCTCGATGGTCTAACTCAGGACTACTATGGGATGTATCTACTAAATGTTCAGAACGCCAAGGTGAGCGACAATGTGATAGAGAACTGCAAGGTCGGCATCTTTCTGCATGCAATCCAACATAGCATCATCGAGAGGAATTGGGTTCACAATTGTGTCACGGGTATCAACTTGAGAAGCACATCCAACCTACTGCTCTCCAACAATCAGGTGTACGACAACAGCGTATATGGGATTAATGTTCATTCTGTAGATAGTGCCATCTTTTCTGACAATACCATATCTGACAATGCGCAATTTGGGTTGTACATCTATAATTCCAATAGTCTACTGTTCTCAAAGAATCTCATAACAAGAAACGAAAAGTATGCCTTCTATCTAGATAGATCTATTGATATCCAGTTTTGTGAAAATACAGTTTCCCATAACTCTCGGATGGGAGTCTTCCTCGCAAGGTCTAATCATACGCTTATCGCTGAGAACTCTATTCACGATAATCAAGAACATGGGATTCAGTTTTCAGTATCGTGCGATAATACAATCATTGGAAACACTATTTATAGCAATATAGCGTCTGGAATCTATCTGGGAGGTTCTTCTTCAAATATTCTCTCCCATAACACGATTTATGGCAACTCTGGGCGTGGAATTTGCCTCTATGGTGGCACCGGCAACATCCTTTCTGATAATGATGTTTATGATAACATGCAGATTGGCATATACATGGACAATTCCAAAAACACCACCTTCTCATATAACATGATCCTCAATAACGGCCATTATGGCATTTTAATACAATCAGCTTGCAATAATACCTTCTCTTGGAATACCATCAGTGATAACGCCAACATCGGATTTTTCCTGTACGTTAGCTGTAAAAACAATACCATCTTTAGTAATACTGTCTATAATAACGCAGGCCTTGGTATCTACCTGTATAATGATAGCAGCAACAATACGATCTCGAGCAATACAATCAGCAATCAGCAAAACCATGTTGGGATTCAGCTCTCTGTTTCTAGCAATAATAACACACTGTTCAACAATACCATCTCTCAAAACTACTGTGGCATCAGAGTCACCACAGGGAGTAATTACAATATCCTCATGGAAAACACCGTTACCGACAACCGCAATCTGGGTATCTCAATAGAGGACAGCTCGTTCAATCAGCTTACTGGCAACCAAGTGACAGGTTGTCCAACAGGATTTCTTCTGTATATAGGTCGGAACAACACTCTGTCTGGGAACACCTTCGAACTCCTTAACCATGATGCTAGTCTTAATCAGATCTTCGGGTTCAATCTATCCTGGTGCCCTAATACCACCCTGTCCGGAAACATTGTCAACATTCCCATCAGTGTTTCTGTAGTCGAGTCAATGGACGTTCACATAGCAGGTTTCTATCTGCAATGGTGTTCTAACGCAACTATAATAGCAAACATCATTGACATATCGGTGAGCTTCTTCGGCCAGGGCTCATCCAATCCCTATGGTTTCATTATGCTTGCGTGTTATGATTGCAAGTTAATCGGGAATAGTGTCACGCTAGGGTTCCAAGGTGACGTGTTTGGTTACTACATGGGCATGCATCTAGAGTGGTCCCATCGTAACTCACTATCTGGAAACGAGATTAGCATTTCTGCTGTCAATCCTCCCGCGAACTTTGAGGCGTTCTGTATACGAATGATCCAGTGTGAAGATAATATTCTGTCAGGAAACGCTGTTCTCTATGACGCCACTGGTCATGTTGTAGGGATCTATCTTGGATGGAGTGACCATAACGAAGTATATGGCAACATGCTCACTGGGTGCGAAGATGGCATAGGACTGCTGAACTGCGAAGATAACATTGTATCTGGTAATACTGTTGCAAGTTGCTTCGCATGTGGCATCAACCTTGTCGATTGTGCGAATATTGCCCTTCATGAAAACACAGTTATCGACTGTCACACCGGCATCGGGCTGTGGAACGGACACCACAACACTTTGTTTGGGAACTGGGTTGACGTGATTGATTATGACTTGGGCTTTGATGAAATAATTGGAGTCCTCCTTTCTGGGTGTCAAAATTGCATACTCACGATTAACTCTGTCACCTTCGGCATCGAACATGGGTCACCTTCAGCAACTTACTCCTTCGAGTCTGGATCTCTCGACGGATTCGTATTGGACAATTGCGACAATGCCACGTTAACAACCAATAAGGTAAGACTCTGGGGGTCTGTCCTAGGGTCCCTCACTGGGTTTTCGTTGACTGCGTGTCAGAACCATACCTTATCAAGAAACAAAGTTGAGTTCATTAGAGGAATCACAGTTTATGGCGATGGGTTTTCGTTGTTAGACTGTCATAATAACACGTTAGTCTATAATGATATCACCTTCTCGGGCGTGAGCAACGACTTCACGTTTGATGGCAGTGGGTTTTCGTTATTGGGGTGTCATAATAACACCGTATCAGAAAACGATGTTCTCTTCCGTAGAATCTATGGCTTTGCTGACGGGTTCTCGTTGGAGAGCTGTCACAATAACATGATAACAGACAATGAGATCTTCTTTCAGAATAACTTCTTCGGCTCCGTCAGTGCATTTTCGTTGGAGGGCTGTTACAATAACACGCTAGTAGGCAACGAGGTCATCACCAATGGTTTTAGGATATCTAGCGTCTTTGACGGATTTTCATTATCGGGTTGCCACAATAATACAATCATAGGCAATGGTATCCTCTTTTGCTGGGAAAGAAGTCTGGGCTCAGTCCAACACGGTTTTCACAGCGGGTTTTCATTTTCGAGCTGTCACAATAACACGTTAATAAACAACATTGTCCAGTTCTATTATTTAGCTAGTGGGGTTATGGTTTCTGGTGATGGGTTTTTGTTGTCGGGGTGTCAGAATAATGTGTTATTAGACAATCTTTACTTATTCCAAACCAGTGCACATGATGGAGTCACAGTTTCTGTTGATGGATTTTTGTTGTCGGGGTGTCAGAATAACATGCTAACAGGAAATCTGGCTTCCATTAACCTTGAAATTCAGGGCGGTGTCTTCAACGGTGCTGGATACCACTTATTCGAGTGCCAGAGCAATACCTTGTTGAACAACTCAGTAGACCTTCAAGGCATCATCGATAATGGCGTCTTTAACGGATTTTGTTTGGAATATTCCAGTGTTAATTCCTTGACTAATAATACAGCCACCAATAATTATCATGGGTTTTATTTGACGCGTTCCAGTGCTAATACCTTGATTAACAATACAGCCACCAGTAATGCTATAGGATTCTGTTTGCTTTATTGTGTGCATACAATAATTGATGGACTTGAGGGAGCAAGCAAGATTGAGGGAGGTAATGGTGAATTAGCAGGAGTCATGCTCTACGATTGCAGTGATGTTACGATTCGGGATTATTGGATCAGGGGCTTTGAAACTGGAATAGAGGTTCATAGTTGTACTGGCGGCACAATTAGTGTTAACCACATGATAGATAATAGCATTGCGGTTTCTCTAGCCAGGACAACACAGATGACGATAGTAAGAAACATATTCAGTGAGAACGACATAGGCCTTCAAGCTGACTTTTCATCTATTGACAACAACATCTACCTCAATCTCTTCATGAGTAATGGCCAGCAGGTTTGTGATACTGGTAGTAACACATGGCACTTCATTGATACGGAATCTGGTCAGCTCTTGGGCAACTTCTGGAACAACTACTTGGGTTTAGCTGATGGAAGTGGCGGAAGAGTTGAGGGAGATGGCATTGGAGACACCAATCTCCCACATGAGGAAGGGGATGATTTTCCGCTAATAGACCCATCAATTGCTATGAAGTATGGACCATTACCGATTGGAAACGACTGGTGGCAAGCAGGGGGTTATCTCATTTGGCGAGGTGGATGGTCTCTAGTGGAGATTAAAGTCACTGACCCTCTTGGCCATGCCATCAACAGCACCACGAACGAGATTGGACTGAACGCATGGTACTTCGAAGAAATCCAAGCAGATGGCACAACTAACGTACTCGTCATGATTGTTGTCCCAGTCCCTCTGAACCCCTATCCTCAGGAAGTCTTCACGTTTGAGATGACTGCTCTGGATGACCTCACCTACTCCATGGAGTGGTTTGTGAGCTATGGGGACTCTGTCAGTGGGATTGGTGGCGAGGTTCTCTTTATACGAACGGTTGAAGATGCTCCGCTCACAGCTGGTCAGACGCGACTAGTTGAAACGGAACTTGAAATGACCCCTGAGGGCGTGGAGGTTTCAGCTGTTGCACAGTACGACTTTGGAGGATTTCTCCGCCCCATCAAGCCAGACGGGACCAGTTGGTTCAAACAGGGGATGTCAATCCCTGTGAAGTTCCAGCTCTTTGACGAGGATGGTAATCCAGATAGCACTGCACATGCGACCCTTGACCTGGCCATGGTGATTGACGGGGTGGTAGGTGACTTCATGCCTGCTGACTCGACATCACCCGTTGACACTTCCAACGTGTTTAGGTATGACGAGAAGAAGGAGCAGTATGTCTTCAATCTCAACACTATGGACCTGGCTGCTGGAATCTATGTCCTACGGATAACGCTTGATGATGGGCAGCAGTTCACAATCCAGATTGAGATCAGATAGACTCAACACATCCCATGAGAAGTAATGGGTATTACTTGTGATGAGGTGTGACCAGAAACAGGTCAACAGTGGAGATAATATCATGGTATACCATTTTCTATAGTTTATTCTAACTGTTGAAGATTAAAGCCCCGCCTCATTAATTAAGTCCCATAGATGAGCATTGAGCCGGTTTATACCATGAACAACCCTGGGATAGGATACAAAATCCTCTACAGACTCGGTGTAATCAGCTGCTTTAATCTCAGCAGCGATTGGAGGTCCTTTGCCAGGACGGTCAATGATCAGACCCACATCAATAATTGGTTCATTGGTTGTTATGCTTGCCCACCAGAATAGTTCCGGATATTTTTCGTGCAGTCCCATTATGATGTCCTGACCTGTCGTCTGAGCTTCATCGTAACAGATTCTCATCCTGTATTCCATATCGCCCAATGCAAAGACATCATAATAGACAGGAAAGTGGATACCACCACTCTCTTCTAGGTCTCGGAGGATTTTCCGCACCCGTCTGGGAGTGAATCCTGTGTACTGGGCAATCTGGGAAACGGGCAGTCGAGAGTCATTTTCAGCTAAAGACTTCAATACACGTAACTGCTCACGGGTAAAGGTGACCCTCTTCCCTCTCGTGTTTAACACATAGTTAGGTGGTTTGTTGGGAAAGAGAAAGAAAACAGGTCTCATCTCTACATTGGTCACACCATCAAGCTCTGATAGAAAACGTTTGAGCCCTAGAGTTTCACTCGCTCCCAACACGATTGCGTGATATTCATATCGTCTATCACTGGTACGATAGATTTCGACTACCATTGGTTTGCTGACGATCTGTTTCATTAATTCTATCACATTCTCGGATCCATCGGTTGTGATAAAACCAACCACATTTTCAGCACCAAACGTTTCAAAGCTTACACATACACCAAACCTCCGAATCACTCCTCGCTGGCGAAGATTATTGATTCGGTTTTTGACTGTATTATCTGAAATATTGAATTTCTTTGCGAGTTCTTTGTATGGCATCCTAGCATTGCCACATAGTTCACATATCAGGGCCCAGTCCAGTGGATCCAATCTACTCACCATACTTCTACTGAGTTGAGAAACGATTCTTCTTTGCTGGATTTTTTTAAAGATGGCTCTTTGGGCTACCACGTTCCCTACAACTATTGCAGTTCTATACATCAGTTTGCTAATAAAACTGGCTCTATGTTGATTATTTCGCACAGTCTAAGATGGAAATATGCTAATGAACCATACTTTTTGTCCTTCTTGGCTGAAACTACTTCCCGCTCCTTGATATTCCAGTGAGTAATACCTTAGAATGCAATGTACTAGTTGCAACGAGTGACCCTGTACATTGTTGACTAAGAGCAATCAGTCACCAAGTCGGTTCATTTTATGAAACTGATAGGAGGTGAGAAAGCTGAAAAAAATGTGTGTTGTATTAATCTTATTCGCATTATCACTAACCTTGGTCGTTGCCACACCTGTGCAAGCGAAGAAACACCTGATTGGGTCCATGGACTTGGAGTTTAATGTGCTTTGGCCTGGACCACAAACCGACATACCTGATTGGGTAGGAACCATTACTTTTGATGGTGATTCTACTGAATATGGTATGGCATTCTTTGCTTTTGGATCAGGCAAACCATTTGGAGACAAGCCAACAGGAATGGCATTCTTCTTTGCTGAGATTTGGAAGATTTATGACTGGGTAGAGTTGATAACTTACATAGACGATGAAGGCAATGTATTCCAATGGGTAGAGTATGGAGAGATACTCATGTGGGGATATGACTATGGCTTGACTAATCTGGCAAATAGCAAATATCATATGAATGGCGACGTCCAATTTGACAACTTGTATGGTAAATATGCTGGGCGCAACGTGCACATGAGTGGCCTTATAGAGTGGCAAGTATTGGAAACTCCAGATGGCCCAGTGGTGGCACCCTACAAAGCACCCGGTACATTCCGAATCAACTAATACACAGCAACTATGATACAAGCAGCCTCTTGAAGAATTCAAGAGGCCTTTTCTCTCTTCTACTTCCTGATTATACTCCACCGATCTTAAGGTAAAATGATAAGGCAGGGATTATGACCATTTGATTTGGCTTGCATTTCAGATATTGTAGAATAGGACAGAGTGTTAATGAGGTGAATCAATGGCAATTGTGTCCATTGTGAAAGACAAGAATATAAGAATCGCAATTCTCAGGGTGATTCATCACATTGGTGGGATGGAGAGTTTTGTTCAATCAGGGGATAAAGTGGTAATCAAACCAAACCTAGTCTTTGGCTTACCTCCATTTACCGGCTTCACGACAGATTACCCGACTGTTCAGGCCATTCTACAATTATGCCAAAGAATGAATCCTTCGGAAATCATTATTGCTGAGGGTTCAGGGGGAATTGATACAAAACTGGCCTTCAGAATCAGTGGATACATAGAGTTGGCTGAGAAGTATGGAGCGAAATTGATAGATTTGAATGAAAGTCCTGCAGCAAATGTGCCAGTTCCAAGCGGTCACACAATCCAGGAGTTGCATGTTCCGCAAATCATCCTAGATTGTGATGTTTTAATCAATGTGCCAAAACTCAAGCTATACAGGCGCGTTCCAGGAAAAAGTGATTGGGCTAGCTTAGCTGTCAAGAATCTTATGGGAGCCCTCCCTGGAAAGGGTGATTACTCAGATGATCGCCCCTCTGGTTTCTGCCTTCAACTTTCCAAGGAATTCTGGTCTACCAAGGGCAAGTATTACCATCCCACATATCAACAATGGTGGAGCCCAAGTGGGGAAAAAAGACGGATTCATACTAATTTAGCTCAAGGTTTGGTTGACATTAACACAGTGATTAAGCCAACCCTCAGCATAATCGATGCTATAGTTGTTAGCTATGATGTAGATATGACAAATACAATAGGTCAGGAACCATTCAACCTAAACACGATCCTTGCTAGCCAAGATCCCCTGGCCCTTGATTGCATCGCAACAAGAATAGCAGAATTAGACCCTTTCAACATATCATATCTCAAACTCGCAGCAGAAAGGGGAATAGGTGAGTCGGACTATAGCAATATTCGAATACTTGGAACCCCACTGGCAAGAATAATCAAGGCATGGAAAGAAGGATTGGCTACTCGGGTATATCCAGAAGAAAGTTGAAGAACCCAAAAAATCGAAAGGGGGTATTTCACCCCCTATTCCGGAATTGTCTTCTACTTTCATTCCTTCTCATACTTGAAGCTCAAAGAAACTCGTGCCCGATAGGCAGCGATTTTACCATTTTCAATCTTCACATCGAGGTCTTTGACCTCAGCGATTCTGAGATCGCGAAGACTTGCAGATGCTTTTGTAATAACACTGCTAACAGCGTCTTCCCAACTTTTCGTGCTGGTTCCAACTAGGTCGATTATCTTGTAGACACTTTCATCCATTAGAGAACATCCTCCTTATGGTAGTAATACCAATTGGGATTCCTTGAACAAAAGCATTGCCTTGTTTCTTTATCCCTTCTTTCCAATGAGGTAAATTACCGATGCTGCTGAGGATCCTTCAGCTTTTACTTTTTCCTTGAGCAATTCTGCCTCTGCTCTGATTTCTTGATAAAACGGGTGTTTACAGACTCTGGACAAAGCCTCGTCAATTTGCTTCAGAACTGAATCGATTTGATCAGAGCATTTCGGGTTTGCACAGTCATAGGCATTATCACAGAACAGACATTTGACAGCCCAGGAGGACTCGAAAACTTCTACTTCACTCAATCCAAGTCTATTGACCAAGTTTTTCAGTTTCTGTCTAGTCAGAGTTTCGAAATGGGGAATGCCCAATAGAGAGTCAACTTTCACTTCTAAATGATGAACGAGTTTGTCCACCTTCTGAGCTGGCGTCTGTTCTCCATCAGAGTACATCTCTTGTATGATGAAGTGACCCCCAGGCTTCAGCACTCGATACATCTCAGACAATACTGCGTCAATATTCTCTAGATGATGAATAGTGTACGAGATACATACGGTGTCGAAATGATTGTCTTGAAAAGTCAAAGTTTCAGCATTCATCTCTATGAAATTTGCAGCAATGTCTTTGAAGTTCTCTCTTGCTTTCTTCAGATTCTCTTCTGAGATGTCGATTCCTGTGAAAGACTTGTAGTCCTTTAGCGTTTTCATTAGGACCTTGATGAAGTCACCCTCATCTGTCCCGACATCGAGAACATCTCCTCCGGAGATGGTGCCAAGTTTCTTTCTGACTTCGATTGCACCTGACCTTCTAAGTTCGTCAGGTAGGTCAGCGATCAACTCAAGAGACTCCAAATGAGTTTCTTGCTATGGAGCTGTGTGTTGCAGAATTGCTTGAAGTATCTGTGGCACGACTTCAGTTGGAAAGCTGTGTCCCATTCCATCGATGATGAGTAGCTTTGCATCTGGTATGCTCTTTGCTGTGTCTTTTCCGCCTTCAACTGGAACCAGCGGGTCTATACTTCCGTGAATAACAAGAGTAGGAATCTTCACATTGGCTAATGCTTCATTACGACTTCCAGACGCAAGAACAGCTCCCAATTGCCTTGAGAATCCCTGCGGATGATAGCATCTGTCGTACGAACGTTCAGAATAGTTACGGACATACTCTTCATTCAAGGGATATGTGGAACCGTGCAGTACCTTTGCAGCTTTCAGTTGGCTTGTGATGTAGTCAGTCCGATTTGAAGCAGGGGGTGCAAGTAGAACCTCAAAAGCTTCAGGCGTTGATTGTGGTAGTTCGGGATTGCCTGTTGAAGACATTATTGATGTCAGGGTCCTTATTCGTTCAGGATAGTGAATAGCCATAGTCTGAGCTATCATGCCACCCATTGAAACACCCACGACATCAGCTACTTCGATTCCAAGTTCGTCAAGCAGACCAATTGCATCTTCAGCCATGTCTTTCAACTTGTAGGGCACATCCACTTTTTGTCCCTGAATAAGTGACATAATGTTAGGAATACCAGCCTCTTCAAACTTCGTTGATAATCCTACATCACGATTATCAAAGCGAATCACCCACCGACCTTGTCCAGCGAGTGCTTTACAGAATAGCTCGTCCCATCGAATCATCTGAGCACCTAGTCCCATGATTAGCAGCATAGGAGGGTCTGAAGGGTTTCCAAATGTATCATATGCAATCTCGACTTCACCAACCTTTGCAGTTTTCTCTCCACTATATGGTATTTCACTCATTATTGCTCTCCTCCAACTAGGTTTTGAGATATGTGTCTCCAACATCCATATCTATCTTTTCGCTTTTCTAAAGTTCCGTGACCTCGAGAGGAGTTTTGGCTAGTACCTCACATCCTGACTTTGTGATTAGAATAGGAGATTCATACCTGAACCCAGCCTCATCCTCTGGGACCATGAACTGCATTGCACAAATCAACAGCTGATCAGGCTCATAGACATGGTCAGGGTCTGTCCAGTATGGCATTGGACCTGTGTTCATTCCAATTCGCCATTCATCGCCCATAACACCAATACCATGTTCAAAACCTGGAACAAGGTACTGAGCTATCCCCTTTGTTTCAGCCCAATCCATCATATCATCGGCCATTTTACCAGGTGTCATTCCAGGACCATACATATCAATCACTTTAATGATGGTTTCAATGAAATAATCAGCTAGCTCTCTCTGTCTTTCAGATACTGGTGACAGAAGATAGTTGTGAGAATGGTCACCTAGTCCTAGCATGAACATTGCATGTAGATCAACCATCAAGGGTTCTTCTGGTGCTGTCTTGCGCCTTGTCGCTGGAGTACATGCTCCCATTGGATATGATGTTCTATATCCGGAGGCTATCTCATTACCTGCCGTGAAACTCCATGACCACTCACTCCCCGCCTTTCGCATTGCAGCCTCAGCAATCCCAGCAATCTCAGTTTCAGTCATGCCAACCTCAAATTGATCTAGCACTGCCTTGTGACCAATGTCGACGATATCAGAGGCTTTCCTGAATCGATTTACAGTTCCTCTGTCCTTCTTCATAGAGAGTTCATCAATGATGTCAATCGATTGTACGAACTCAACGCCTGGGAGGCTAGTCTTCAACATTCTGAACTCTTCAGCGGTCAAATTCCCTTCCGGAAGATAACAAGACATCCCATGTTCGACACCAACTCGCCTCTCTCCAGATGTAGGTAAATGTTCGGAAACTGCATCTGCGATAACATCGATCTGATGACCACCCCCCAAGGGACCAAACCCTCTCACATCATCCAACCAGCTGTCATCTCTAACTCTTTCGGCATCAATGACAAAGGTATAGATTGTTGGTTCTTTGTCTTGAGGAATTATAATGAACGACCTCCAAGGACAAAAGACATCACCAACATAGCTTATTGTTCTTAGTCGGGAGCCAAGTAATACAGGTAGGTTCAACTCTTGCATCTTGTCTTGGACAGTGGAGAGTCGCTTCTTGTGGTCAATAGAATAATCATAGTCAGTCATGAAATCACCTCAGTAATCAGTGGGCACCTGTGCGATGATTTTGTTCAACTTATCAACAACACTCGATAACCGAAGTGCTTTCACCATGTTCCCTTTGAGCTTGATTCTATTCCGCATCAAAGCTGACCTTGCTCCAAGCTCAGCCTTTGATATCTTCGCGAAAGTATCGTAATCACCGATAATCCTAAACTCAGGATTTTTGGATGCCACCTCATCATCATCTGTACCTACCAGAGCCTCCTCTAAAAGTCCATTCTCAAACCGGAAATACATGTAGCGTCGTTTTCCATCTGGACAATTCTCAACGATATTCACCATTGATGAGGATACGTGCTTCATCTCCTCAGCAGTGAGACTATCTCTTACACGTGATATTACAGCATCCATCCATTCTTGTGATAGATATTCGTAATTTCCTGACATATGCAACTCACCCTTGATTTAACGTAAAAGCCAGAGAAACAATAGTGGCACATATAACTTGTTACAAGACTTGCAACTATGGAAAGCGCTAGACTCATAGTTGTCTTTATTTACGTTTGTAATAATTCTAAGTGAGAGGTCTGACCCTTGTGGAGTCGGGCTATTATGAAAAATCCCCCGGTTGAAAGCTATCTAATCATCGGACTTGTGCTAGTACTCATATTTGGCACAATCCCATTCAGACAGGTAGTAGAGGTTACAAAAGCCTCAGAGTACACTTCTGATAATAACAACCATATTGAAGCTGGTTTTGGTGGGCCAAGAGTCACATGGGTCAAAGTGATGTGTAATAGAACAGCTGAGATACATTTCATGTATTGGAGTGGTGTGTGGGTTTCAACTAAGAGTATTCTTCTAGCCTCGTTTAGATCAAATGTTGCAACGTACAACTTCGGAGCAGAACATGCAACTAATATGGTTGAGGTCATATCGGATGGTCCGATTCTTGTTAGAATAATCTACACTTATCTTGTTGAAACTGAATCGAGCCTCCTTACCAATCTTCTATACACTTTTGGAATACAATAGTTGAGTCATGTCCTTCTATTTTCTACTCTATTTCATTGGTTTCACGCGGGATGCTACATCCACCCCATCATTTTCAGCTATTCTCAGAAGTAGAGGGATTAACGAAAGGTCGATGGACACAAGATAGGCCAATTTTTTCTGAGTATAGACTCTTGCACCTGCTGTCAATAATTCCCAGAGGCGTCTGTATGAGTACTTCAGTTTGTGATATTCATTCTTCAAAATATTAAAGCCATTGGGACTGTCAAGAGCATTTCTGATTATTTGTTCAAAGTGAGAGGTATCAATCGCTATACCCTCAGAAATGAAAGACCCGTATTGTAGGTCAAATATTGTTGGCCTCATTCCAGAAACATAGTCAATGTCATCAAATGTAATGACAAAGGATGAAGGTTTTTCATCGATGAATAGAGAGTCTATCTGGTCCTTTATCACTCTACCAATGCTTTTGTTATTATGAATGAGATACAGAGTATTTCCAGCAATGAGTTGTGCAGATATATGTGCAAAAGCTTTGATTGCTTGTTCTTGTTTTTCACCAAAGGAGCTGATTATTGTATTTAGGTCAATAGCATCTTCTTTGACTGAAGTGGGTTCTTCACTCTCCAGCGATGTTTCCTCATCAACTTGGATTAGGGAGGGATACTCAACTCCTCTTGCCTTGAGGTTCATGTCTAGGTAAACAAGTATTGCATGTTGCGGATTTCCGTGAACTGATATCACAGAGATGAGACCAGTCTTCGCCTTTTCAGTATCATCTTCTGTAATCTCTAGAGGTACATTCTCCTTACAGATATTGCAGAAGACATATACTTCAGAAAGCTCACCTTCAGCCATATTGTATCAACCTAGCTAGTTCTAATACTAAATAGAATCTGTATGTTATCAACGATTCTTGTACTATTTCAGTGAGAATATTATCTTGGAAGACTAGTTGTGGTTAACTTTTAATTTTCAATTTGAAGACTTTCTCAAACTTGTTCACTTTTGGCGCAATCACGACACGGCAATATCCCTGATTTGGATTATTCTTGTAGTAATTCTGATGATAGTCTTCTGCTGGATAGAATAAATCAAATGGAACAATCTCAGTCACAATAGGATTTTTCCAAGTTCTGCTCTTATCGAGTTTGTCTTTTACACTTTCAGCCGCTTTCCTCTGTTCCTCTGTGTGATAGAAGATTACGGAACGATATTGAGTTCCAATATCGTTACCTTGGCGGTTTAGAGTAGTTGGATCATGTGTGTTAAAGAAGACTTCAAGTAATTCTTCGAAGGATATCTGTTCTGGGTCAAACTGAATCTGGCAGACTTCAGCGTGTCCTGTCCGACCTGTTGTCACTTGCTCATATGTAGGGTTCTTCACATGACCGCCAGAGTATCCAGACACAACGGATGAAACACCTTTCAGCTGTTGAAATATAGCTTCTGTACACCAGAAACAACCAGAACCAAATGTTGTAGTTTCCATAGATTATGGTTCACTTTAGCATTAATCAACTAGTGGAAAGAGGAAATGAAGATGTTTTGTCACTCTTTAATGCCTAATATCAAAATTTCCTTGTCGAAACCAGGTTCAATGATTTCAACAGAAAATCCACTCTTCTCCATGAGATTCTTGAATGTGCTTTTGGAGAAAACTCCCATGGGACTTGGATCAATAAAGTGCTCGGTACCATGTTCTCGTGTTGAAACTAGGAAATGGAAATCAAGATACACAATATTCCCTTCTCTTCGACTGACATTACTCCGTGCAATTTTGATGTCAGGAAGATTCAGGCAGTTTAATCCCATTCCCTTCTCGCGAATTGTTTCTTCAGTAAATAGTGGCTCAATAATGATAACTCCTCCTGAAGTAATATGGTTTGAAAAGGACTGGATAGTATGCTGGAGCTTTTCTTTGGTTGTAAGATATGTTATAGATCCAAACAGGCAAATAATCACATCGAAAACTTGGTTTAGATCCATGGAAACCATATTACCTTGTACAAAGCTAATACCAGGACACTTCTCACGTGCAACCGATAGCATTTCTTCACTGATATCAAGACCCATTACTTGATACCTATCTTTTAGATACATGATGTGAGTACCAGTTCCACAAGCAACATCTAGCAATCTGTTCCCTGTTGTTTGTTTATACTTCTGGATGATATCATGAAGTCTGTTGGCTGCACCTTCATAGTCTATATGGGCATACATCTGATCATAATATTTCGCCAATCTGGAATAGAAGTTTCCCATACTTTTAGTAGACTTTTTCTTCGAGATAAATGGAACGTATCCAGAATGGGTAAGGTTTTCACTTCGTTTATTGTTTGTCTTTGATATGGCTTTCAATCTCGATACGTTAAGACTCTTGGTAGAAAATCTCAATGTTGGAATTTGTGTGCTAGATCAAGATGATAGAATTGTAATATTCAATCGTAAGGTAGCTGAACAACTTCAACAAGAGGAGGATAGAATCAATTCATCCATATTGCGTTGCCATCCTGAACGTGCGGAACCAGGTGTCCTTAAGATGATTAGTGATTTAAAGAGTGGAGAGTTAGAGAAGTACGAGGGATGGGTTCATTTCATTGGAAGGCAGTTCTATGAGTATATCTATCCAATTCGTGATGCTAATGGAAATCACCTTGCAACAGTGATGGAACTGCATGATGCGTCTGAGAGAGCAGAATATCTAAAAATCACAGAGGGGTGGGAACCTCCACCGGAACATGGAAAAGGAGAGAGTTCACCTAGAAGTCCATTTCCATAGATTATTCAAATGCGTCACCTTCAATCTTATTGACTCTCAGGTTTAGCAGAATCCTCAGTAGATATACAAAGAAACCGAGGAAGCCAAGAGAGAAGCAGAGATTATAGACCAGACCACCTGCTATAAGGTCAACAAATGGATTTCCAATGATTGGGAAGAAGGGATTCATTTCTATGTAAAGGAATGAGTCTAGAAACACATGCGAGTAGGTACCAATAATACTGGCTGGTAGAATGTGCCGAAAAGACGACTTTTGTTTCAGTCCGAAGAAAGATACAAGCTCATTGAAGTATTTTCTTAAGGGGTATATCCCAAATGAGAGAAGAATTGCGACAATTGTAGCTCCAAGATACGTATGGAAAAATGCATGTAGTGGCATTTGCATATCAAAGATTATCACAGCAAGAGGTTCAAGATCTAAAATTACACTAGCGATCATTATGGTTGCAAAGTCGATATAAGGAAAAAGGAGAACTCCAATAAATAGTGCAGGACCAAAATGGAACGGAGTGAATGGCATTACATATTCCCAGACTGATTTTATAGGCTGAATAATATAAGTGAGTTGAAAAATGAAAGCTCGTACCAGATGTGGATTCAATGAAGAAGATGTATGTTGGAATGGGTGCTGCAATTGAGAAGGATGGCAAGTTCCTGATTCTTAAGAGGGCAGATTCAAAAGACTTCGCTCCTGGTGCATGGGAGATCATCACAGGTCGGCTTGAGGAAGAAGAGAGTCCGAGAGAAGGTATTCTAAGAGAGATATTGGAAGAAACAGGCATTAAGGCTGAGATTGTAATGCCCATAGAAACAGGTTTCTTCTATAGAGGTGGGAAAAAGTTTCCAATGGTATTCATCTCATATTGGTGCAGACATTTGAGTGGGGATGTCACACTGTGTTGGGACCATAGTATGTTCAGATGGGTTTCTATTGATCAGATTTTAAAAGAAAAGACAATGGAACACTTCCATAGTATGTTCGAGAAAATACTCAAGCTAAAGGAATATCTCCCAAGCGAGATTATACTTTAGTGGTCCAGAATCATCCAAATTATTCAGTTTTGAAACCATGTTTGAATTTCATGTAATGGATGATGATGTAAGTAAATGCTGAGGTTGAAAAAGGAAATCCCCCGACCACCCCGTTGAGAACAGAAAGAAGGAGAACTAATCCGATCTTAATGTTCGGGAGATTTCTTGTTATATGTAAGATAATTACGTAATATATTTTTCGGTTCTTTATTATGTTACCAAAAGATATATTACTTGTAATGTGTAATACTATTTCAGGTGTTAAAGTGATTCAATTGCGTGATGATGACTTCAACTTGGCAAATGTTGGTTTGCATCGATTTACTGACATTGACTTCATCACTGAATCCTTACACTAATACGGAGGAGATAGAGAATGTTTAACAAAAGAACCCACAGGGTTGTATTTGCTGTAGGAGTCCTGCTCGTCCTGTCATTGGCTGCATTCGGTTCGATGATTGCAGTGGCTTGGATGAGTATGAATAATACAATGGTAATGACTTCAGATGCATATTCCATTGAGAATAGCGCTGTTGAAACCAGTGCGGCTTTAGCTTGGCGGATTGATCCCAATACCGTGAGGATCCTTGACTACCGAGTTGATCCTAACACCGTGAAGATCCTTGACTTCCGAGTTGATCCTAACACCGTGAGGATCCTTGACTACCGAGTTGATCCTAACACCGTGAGAATCCTTGACTTCAAAGACACTGCTAGAGTGGCAGACTTCAAGCTTGATCCTAGTGATGAAAGAACAATTGACTTCAAAGAAACATCTGCAGGGGTTCATTTTCGAATTGATCCCAATACTGTAAGGATCCTTGACCACAAAGAGGAATTTAGAGCTTTATGCCCTGGTGGCGCCCACTATGCTTTCGACTACGTTCTATATTAGAAGAAAGTAGATTGATCGAATAAGGTAAACATGATTCATGGTCCACTAGATGGACTCACCCCAGGAAAAAAAAACGAAAGAAGGAGAACTTTAGTTTATTTTTCTTGAAATGCTTCAAAAGCATGCTTCTTAGCAGAATCGCGTAATTTCCGGATATCAGTTGCTTGGCTTTTTATCTCCTCAAAGAGGTCAATACGTGCAGATATAGCTTGTTCGACAAATGCAGATACAGCTTCAGACCTACTCTTAAAAATCTCAAGTTCGACTAAAGCATCTAAGATTTCGACAATATCGCCACTCATCCTAGTCATGACTGAAACTTCACGCTTCTTGGAAACAAGCTCTTCGTCAGATAGACGTCCAAGAAGCTGTTCGCGTAGGCTTAATTGTACACCCTCTGTTTTCGATGATTTCTCTTCTGCCATCTCTTTCACCTTATTTATTTCATGTAATTATATGATACAGACGCTTATATCTGTTTTTCATGTAATAGTATTACATAATTCAAGATATAAATTTCATGGTTAAGGAACGGATGCAAAAATACACTTTTGGCAAAATGTTGGAACCAATGCAAACAGTCTTAACTTGAGATATCGCGCCTCTCGACGTTTCAAAAGGTCCTCATAAAAGGGTGTCAAGATTGCGCATATTGAAAATGCAGCCAAAGTTTCTCGAGGTTTTCCTCGAGAGTCTGGACAAGTTTGGCCAGTTATATGGACCAAAACAAAAGAATGGAGTGTTGTCATATGACCGTCTTGAGAGCATATCCGAATTGGTCATCACTGACGAGCACCCTATGATTCCAATCAAGAAGTTATTTCATCCGATGCAGTTCACTATGATGCATTTCAATGAGAGAGGCTTCGAACCAGACTATTCTGTAATCGAGAAACGGGTCATATTAGGAGTTCATCCATGTGAGATACATAGTCTTCTAAGGCTAGACGATGTATTCCTCAGAAACCCAGTTGATCCATATTACTCAGGTCTGAGAAAGAATTCAGCAATAATTGGATTCTCGTGTCTTCCGACTGAGAACTCTCTTTGTTTCTCAACAGACACTGATATTGTTGAAGAGGGGTTTGATCTATTCTTTGTGAATCTGGGCGAGTTCTATCTTGTCTGGGTAGGGTCAAGCCTTGGCTATGACATGATATACCAGCGAGAGGAGTTCTTCGACGAAGATGTTACGCATGAAGATATCCAGATGTATATCGACTGGCGTCAGAAACGAAACAAGATGTTCAAGAAGAGCTTCGAATTCGACAGCATGCCAGACATTATGGAACTGAGTCACGATAGCGAAGTCTGGGACTATTTTGGGGACAAATGTCTTTCATGTGGTCAATGCTCTATGGTCTGCCCGACTTGTAATTGTTATAATGTTACAGATGTCTTTGATGTCACTAATGAAACAGTTGGGCGTCGTGACAGAGTATGGGATAGCTGCATGTTTGTTGATTATAGTCTCGTTGCTGGGGGACACAATTTTCGTGCATCCCGTGCAGACCGGCTAAGATTGTGGTATGGTCACAAGTTGAAGACTTTTGGAGTTGATTATGGTCGTCCGGGATGTATTGGTTGCGGACGATGTGTTGACTCATGTCCAGTGGATATCAATGTCCTAACAATCTCAGAGGCTTTGACAACCAAGGAGGTGCCTAAACAATGATTGTGAATGAGCAAATAGATAATCCATTCAAACCTAAGGCAGCTAGAATTGTGAGACATTATGATTTGATTAAGGACCACAGATTCTTCCAGATTAGACATATCGACATGAAGAAAGCCATGTCATTCACCTATAATCCGGGACAATTCATCATGGTATCAATACCCGGTGTAGGAGAAGCACCTTTTTCGATTTCATCTACGCCAAGTAGACCTGGTATTCTTGAACTAGGCATTAGAAAGGTTGGTAAACTGACTGAAGCATTGTTCAAGAAAAAGGACAACGACGTAATCTACATTCGAGGACCTTATGGAAATGGCTTCAAACTAGACCAGATGGTCAATAAAGACCTCATAATAGTTGCTGGTGGATTAGGAGTAATACCTCTTCGGTCTATACTCTATTATGTTTTAGATAATAGAGACCAATTCAATCGAGTATTCTTTCTATATGGTACAAGGAGTCCTCAAGATTTTCTATTCAAAACCGAGTTCTTTCAAATCAAAAAACGAGATGACATTGAATGCATGTACAGTGTTGATAGACCGGACAAGGACTGGACTGAAAATGTAGGTGTTGTGACTAAGTTATTCAAAGAGCTTCCAAAGATTGATCCAAAGGAAACTAATGCGGTTGTAGTTGGTCCACCTGTTATGTACAAATTTGTGATTGATGAGTTTCTAAAGCTTAAGATACCAAAGAACCAGATTCAGCTTTCTCTAGAGAGACGAATGAAATGCGGAATAGGCAAGTGTGGACATTGTGCTATTGAACATCTCTATACTTGTATGGATGGACCAGTGTTCACCTACTGGGACACGTTACACTTTAGGGAGTTGATCTAAGATGACCACAACAGACAAACCAAAGGTTGGCATCTATGGCTTTACTGGCTGTGCAGGTGATCAGCTCCTAATCATTCATACTGAGGATGAAATCCTCAACCTATTTGGTGCTACTAACATCCAATCCTTTGTAATGGCCTCAAGTAATCCAATTGAAGGCGACCTTGATGTTGCCTTTATTGAAGGAAGCGTGAGCACAGAAGAAGAGAAAGAACATCTTCAAGAGATCAGAAAACGGTCTAAGATTTTGGTTGCAATCGGCAATTGTGCAGTCAATGGTGGCCCTCAAGCTATGTATACTGACGACGGAGGATACGAGAAGAGACTGTACAAAGTATATGGCGAAGGTGTCAAGTTTGTATCTAAGCCCCTAGAAGCCAAGCCCATTGATACCTATGTTGAGGTGGACTATTACCTTCCGGGATGTCCAATAAGTCAACCTCAGACATTTGCGTTAATTTCACGATTGATTCATGGAACAATACCTGAACCATATCCTCACCCCGTATGTCATGAGTGCAAGCTCAATGAGAACCATTGCTTGCTTCTTGATGAGAAGTTCTGTATTGGACCCATCACATTGGGAGGATGCGGATCAGCTTGTCCCAATCATGGGCTCCCTTGTGTGGGTTGCTGGGGACCTAATGAGGACGGTAACTTCGCTCAGCATCTCAAGCTTCTTGAAAGCTTTGGACTAACCAAGGAAGAGATCATTCGACGTATCAGAGGGTTCGGGGGTTCAAAGATTATCAAATTCATTGAAAATGGAGGTAAATAGAATGGCAAACAAGAGGAGTATCACTATCGAACCCCTAGCTAGAGTTGAAGGTCATGGAGGAATAAAGGTCGAGATAAAGGACAATAAAGTAGACAATGTTGAGGTTCGTATCTTAGAGGGCCCACGTCTATTCGAGGAGTTAGTGCTAGGCAAAACACCTCAGGAGGACCTCAGTATCGTGCCTAGAATCTGTGCGATTTGTAACTTATCCCACAAGTATGCAGCACTCAGAGGGCTTGAGAAGGCAGTTGGTGTAAAGGTCGATTCTACAACTCATCTCTACAGAGAACTAATGCATCATGGAGAGATGATTGAAAGTCATAGTCTGCATATCTACTTTCTAGCATTACCGGATTTCCTTGGCTACGATAATGCTGTTGCAATGGCTGACAAGTATGGTGACACTGTGGCAAAAGCTCTGCAACTCAAAAAATTTGGGAACAAGATAATGCGGATGATGGGAGGGCGGATGATTCATGGTGAGAATCCAGTTATTGGGGGATTCAGCAGGCTTCCCTCAAAGGAAAATCTCACTAAGGTGAAAGAAGAAGCTATTGAACTACTTGACTTTGCTTTAGCGACCATAGACTTGCTTGGGAATCTCGAAGTTCCGGATCATATGGAACGGGACACCCAGTTCCTTTGCTGTAAACCTCCAAGTGAGGAGTATGGATATCACGGTGACATCCTTATGACCTCTGATGGTGAGGAACATCCTGTTGAGAACTACAAGAACGTCATTAAGGAACGGGTTGTCAGTCACAGTTTTGCGAAACGAAGTCAGTATAACGAGAAACCATTTACAGTAGGAGCACTTGCACGTGTCCTTTTGCTAGGAGAACGTCTAAAGGGAAAGGCCAAGCAATCGTATGATAAACTGATTACTGATCGGTGGTATCGTAATCCTCTATTCAACAATCATGCACAAGCTATTGAGCAGGTCTATTCGCTTGAAGGCATCATCGATACTGTAAATCAGCTTCTCATCAGCGAAGATGCAAGGATTGCACAGCCAACACAGAAAACTGGTGTCGGTACAGGAGCTGTAGAAGCGCCTCGCGGGACCTTGATTCATCACTATGAGGTGAAGGAGGGGGTAATCGTAGCTGCAGACTTCATTACTCCGACAGCTATGTTTCTTGATGATATTGAAGCATTCATACGAACTGGTGGTGATCATCTTCTCGCTATGAATCAGCTTGATAATATTGAACTCCAATTTGAGATGATAGCCAGAGCTTATGATCCATGTATTAGCTGCAGTGCTCATCTTGTTGAAGTTGTATACAAGTAGATTCGTTCTGTGAGTGTGAGTCTTTCACGCTCACAGTTACTCTTGGTCTACGTTTTTCTCTGTTTCAAAATCAGCTCTATCATGAATCATGTGTTGAATCCAGTCTATTGGTGCACGTAAGACAAGTCTAGGTCCTGAAAACCGCATTACACGTCGGATTTCATCACGCATCGTTGGTCTATAGCAATGAACGGGGCACTTCCTGCAGGTTGGCTTGTCTTCTTGGTATCGACACTGTTCCAACCGTTGATGAGAGTACTCCAACAGCCTTTGGCAGTCAGAGCATAGAGAACCATGTAAGGTGGTATGTTTCTTCTCACAAAATAGACGAATCATTTTCTCAACTGTTTCTTTTTCTTTCTGTATTTTGGGACTGATAGGGGAGGAGGTCGATTCATCATGCATTCCTATAATCACCATGAGTTCTCTTTCCACGATGAATTGACCTATTTCAAGGATGGGATAAGGATGTCCTTGAGACAAGCCTTAAGATAAGAGGGAAATCGCAAACACCAACTCTTTCGAGGTAGTTTCATGGCATTATACTGTGTGATGGTCAAAGGTCCTTGTCGTGGCTCTTACTGTGACTATTGGGGAAGAGTAAAGATCAGGAAGTCATCAGTGGAGGAACTCACTGCTGGAATAAGAGCCGCTATTATGAAATGTCGAGATGATGCTTCGGTGACCCTTGAAGATGCAATGCGAGAGTATTGGCGTTTGATTGGAGTGCGTGATATGAAAAAACTGCGTGAAGAGGAGCCAGACCTCTGTGCTAAAATGATAGAGGCGGAGGTCCGAGCTCAGATCTGATTATTACTAGCTCACATCAGCAGGTACCGGGACCATATTGCCTCTATTGATGAGCCATTTTGAATCAAGGGACCTCTTTACTGCTTGCATTTCTGTGATGCCTTTCTCTCCATACATTGCTTCTAGGAATGCACGTTTAAGCTTCCCAATGCCATGCTCTGCTGCGACAGTCCCTCCCAACTCAATAGCTTTCTTCGCAAAGATCATGTAATTGTCCATTCCCTGCTTAACCTCTTCGTTGTTTCTAGGAAGCATATTCACATGTATGTGATTGTCACCGATATGCCCCCACATCACGTATTCCATACCTTGCGCATCAAGGGTTGATATGTAGTAGTGTAGATATTCTCTAAGAGTCTCATCAGGAACAGCCATGTCAGTGCCAATCTTGTGAACCTCAGGATATTGCGCTTTTCTCTGAGCAATTATGCCGTTGACTGTTTCTGGAACAAAGTGACGCACTGTCTTCATCTTAGCAAGTTCAGACCGATCCATCCCAGCCCAGCTCGACTCAGATGATGTGTTATTCTTCATAAGAATCTCTTCTAGACCCATGACAAGTTCTTCCATATTCTCAGGTGTGAATGAGAATTCAAAGAAGATGATCGCTTTTGTGTCATCCTTCATAGCTGGGACTTTAATTCCTGCAGCTCCAGCCTTTTCTTTTATCATTTCAATGGCATGTGGTCCAAAATACTCCAAAAAGTCCATTTTTATTGGAGAATCAGGGGCACGAACATCATAGACAAAATTGATTGCATCATCTATACTTGGGAAGAAAGCCATTACTGTCATGATGTTCTCTTCAAGTTGAACCAGACCTAGTTCGACTTCTGTAATCACACCTAGTATGCCCTCTGAACCGATGAACAGATCAATGAGGTCCATGTCTGGTTTCGCAAAGAGTCCTGCAGCATTCTTTGTCTTTGGCATTGTATAGGAAGGAATAGTGACTTCAGCCTCGGTCCCATCACTAAGCACAATCACAAATTTACCGTTTTCAGCGATGATTTTTCCACGTTCAATATCCAGAATATCACCATTTGCTAGAACAACCCGGATGTGATAGACCCACGGTCTCACAGCTCCATACTTGAAGGTCCTTGCACCTGAAGCGTTACAAGCCACAATACCACCTAGCCACGCACTCATCTCAGTAGGATCTACTGGAAATGTGAGTGTTTGAGCTTCACCTAGAAAACGTTCTAGGGCTTTTTGTTGATTAGGTGTTCCTTTTCCTCTAAGCTTTTCCAGCTTCTTTGACTGAACAGCATCAACTAAATCTTCGAGGGTTAGACCGGATTGCGCCGCTATAGAGTATAACTCTTTGGAATTATCATAGTTCATGTACGATAACTGGTTCATTTTTTCAAGATTCAACGCAATTCCACCTAATGGGACTGCTGCACCTGTGAGACCAGTCCTACCGCCTTGAATAGTCACAGGAATTTCACTTTCATATGCACTTCTCATAATTGCTGCGACCTCAGCTTCTGTTGAGGGGAAAATGATTTTCTCTGCAACGCCATCAAAGGAATGACTTTCATCATCAAGATACAGCGCATATGTATCGGTAATCTCCGCTTGATCAACTACTGTTTTTGTCTGTGATAGATCTACTATATCTGATGCTTGAGCAACAATTCGGTTTGTCATTGTCAATCGTCCTATGAACTAATTCTCGAGATTGCAATGATAAGGCAATATCAAGGATTTGGTCTGGTAGTTCAACTAACTTCTTTTAAAAGATGCAAGTTACTTTACACCAAGTGAGTGAGAAAGCTTGAGAATTGCTGCAGTTTCAGACATACATGTGTTGCCCAACGGCAGTGATGAGCTTCTTTTGACAAAGATTAAGGAACGAGTTGAAGAGATTGACCCAGATGTCTTTGTGATTGCAGGCGATATCAGTGACCGACTAGATGTCCTTTCAGACGCTCTGTCTAAGTTACAAGCAAAGAGTTGTGAGAATCTTTTTGTTTCTGGTAACCATGACATCTGGTTTGAGGAACAAGAGGGACCAGGATCTCTAGAGAAGTACTCTAGAATAATAGGAGAGGTGTGCAAGAGGAATGGATTTTCTCACATACCAGATGCACCCATAGTTCTAGAGGATTATGCATTCATTGGCAGTATTGGTTGGTATGATTACTCATTCAAGCGTGATGAGCTCAATATACCAATGAAGAATTATGAGCAGAAAGAGTATCAAGGTGCAATATGGTATGACCTTCTCAGGCTTGATTGGGAGTTTAGTGATAGAGAGGCTACAGATTTGTTCAACAGAAAGATAGAGTATGATTTGAAGACACTGCCAGAGGACTGCAAATATGTCATCTATGTGTCTCATCATCTCCCATTTCAGGACCTTACAATCTACAAGAACAAGTTGCCTTGGGATTTTCATGGAGCTTTCATGGGGGCCACCAGCACTGGTCATATTATAAAGAGCGATGAAAGAATACTATTATCAGTTTCAGGACATAGTCACGTTCGAAACATGGTAACATATGAGAATCTTGTAGCACTAACTGTTCCAGTAGGGTATGGACGTCCAGAGCCTAGACATCTAGAAGATTTTGTAAAAGATGCAATAGCCATTATTGACCTCGATGAAAAAGACGTAAAGATTCATGATTTTGTGAGAGGTGATTTGTCCGCGGGTCTTCCCTTTGCATCATCAAGAAATTGACAGACACATTAATGAGTAGGAGCAACAGTCAGGTTGGACACATGGTCCTTGTGATGGACCAACCGATGAATCTGAAGTGATTGAAGTCATGAGGAAAATTGGATGGGAGATCATTGCTACAATTTTCATAGCAATTATGGTTACTACTTCACTCATCCTCTTGATCAGTTTTCAGAACTTACCTATGGCTGTGCTTGTAATTTTCATTGGAAGCTATATACTGATTTCCACTGAGAAGATAAACCGAACTGCAATGTCACTGCTGGGTGTGGCATTAGTCGGTTTCGTTCTGTATGTCGGTCAAGTGGTACAAAATCCTCTTGGAGTTAGTTTTGCAGAGCTCATAGAGCATGTTGAGTGGGACACAATCATTTTCATCATAGCAATGAGTATCATTGTGTCGGTGGCGGCGGCATCAGGTATTTTCCAATATATCGCCCTCAGAATAGCAGCTAGAAGTGAGGGTGACCCCAAACAACTCTTCATAGTATTCTTGGTTTTTATTTCAGGAATTAGTCTCTTCTTCGATACAGTGTCTACAATGTTGATTGCTGCACCTCTCACAATAGAGATTTGCAAGGCTTTAGAGATTGATTTCAAACCATTTCTCGTAGCTGAAGCAATAGTGTGTAATTTCTCCTCTATTCCATCGGTTGTTGGTGCAGTACCAAATCTTGTAATAGCTGGGGAAACAGAATTGGATGTGGGATTCCTGTTCATAACATTCATGCCTCTTTCAATAATCTTGTTTCTTGTCAGTTTGCCCATCTTTCTAAGGTGGTATAGTTCATCATTTGGAGTCACTGATGAACATCGAGTGGATGCAGTCTTTTCAATCGATCCAGCAACTATGATAAAAGACAGATGGGATTTCAACATCTCAGCAGCTGCAATTGTATTTCTGGTGATTGGTTTTGCGCTAGGACCAAGTTTGAGAGTGGGGGGAATGGAGAAGGGATTGACGCCTCCAATGGTCGCACTCATCATCGCAGGATTCTTGCTATTATTAGCACATGAGAGAGCCAATGAATTTTTGAATAGAATCGGTTGGCCTACTGTGTTCTTCCTGGTTGGACTCTTCGGACTTGTTGGCGCCTTGGATATCACTGGATGGATTAATTTCTTGGCAGATGTTTTTAATGCTATAATTGGCGATAACCCAATCCTTCAAACAGTCTTTTTGGTCTGGATTCCAGCCATGCTGTCAGCATTCCTTGATAATCTCCCTGTATCATTGGTCCTTGCACCCATCGCGGAGATATTTGGGAATCCGCTAGCACTGGTTTTTGCAGTGAATGTTGGAGGATATATCTTCACACCACTGGGTTCACCAGCCAATATGGTGGCCATTGGTCTTTCAGAGCAACAACATGATCCAATTCCATTCATTGAATTCATCAAGATAGGAACACTTCTTGGAATGATACATCTGGCAATAGGTAGTGGTTATCTGATTCTTCTTCAGTTTCTTTTTGGCATCTGATTTTGATTGGAGGTGAGGATGGTGGATGAAATATCTGGGATTATTTTGGCATTCTTTATTATCACCTATCTTCTAATCTCGACCGGAAAAGTAAATCGTACTGCAATGTCATTACTTGGCCTTGGTGTTGCAGGAGCTATCTTATGGGCTGCAAATCAAAGTACGTTTGTCAATGTCATCAATGATATTGAATGGCATACTATTCTCTTTCTTACATCAATACAAATCATCGTGGTCGTTGCAGCATCTTCAGGTATGTTTCAATATATATCAATAGAACTGGTGAAACCAACTCATGGTGACATCAAACGTCTATTCATTACACTAATGGCATTTGTATTCACGATTTCCTTGATTTTTGATACAACATCTACAATGATTGTCATGGTGCCAGTGACTGTTGAACTCTGCAAGGCACTTGATCTTGACTTTAGACCATTCTTGATTTCTGAGGCAATAATTTGTAATTTCGCATCCATTCCATCAGTCATTGGATCAATACCGAATATCGTAATAGCAACGGAAGCCGTGCTAGATTCAAGCTTGATGTTCGTGACACTTATGCCAATAACGGTTTTACTGTTTGCAATCACGATTCCCATTCTTCTAAAATATTACAGAGATACTCTAGTACTGAGTGATGAGTATATTGTTGAAGAAATTATGATGGTTGACTCCAGCTTTATGATTCGATCAAAGAATGATTTCTATGCTTCACTCGTTGCTCTGACAGTTCTTGTTATTGGAATCACTGTAGGGCTTGGTCTTGGGTTGCGAACTAGTTTTGTGGCAATCATTCTAGCTTCTATTCTACTTATTTTCTGCAGAGAGCGTGTTGATGACATACTCAATAGGGTGAACTGGGCTTCAATTCTATTTCTTGTGGGTCTCTTTGGTCTTGTCGCAGCTCTGGGAGTCACAGGTATTATTCAGGAGTTCAGTTTGGGAGTTCAGGCATTGGTCAATTTGAGTGAGATATTAGGTGTGACCTTCATGACTTGGATTCCTGCAATTCTCTCGGGGGTCATAGACACAGTTCCTGTATCAGCACTACTTGCACCTGTTGCAGCCTCATTGGTTTCAAGTCCTATTTTTGCAATCACTCTTGTATATGCTGTTAATATTGGAGGTTTTCTGTTTCCTCTGGGAGCTCCTGGGAATATTATCATTATTGCTTATTCAATAAAGGAAGGGAAGCCAATCAGACTTCTTGATTTCTTGAAGATAGCCACGCCTTTGGGTATAATTATGCTGGGATTGGGAAATGCTTGGCTGTTGATTATGTCAGCATTCATATAATTAGGACAAATTGACGCTAGTTTCCATTTATCAAGCTAGTCGAGCTAATAGATGGTTTGCTAGGAATAAAGATATGTATCTATATCAAAGTCAAATTAGGTCATATAGAAACAACTGAGAAAAAAGACAATGCAGGAACCAGTTGGCACACTCGTATTACTTGTTTTCATTGGAACATATCTCATGATCTCCAGTGAAAGAGTTAATCGTGCCGCAATGTCCATGGTGGGAATGGGAATTGTGGGATTAGTTCTATGGGTGTCTTTCACGACCTCAGGGGGAACAATGGGAGCTACATTTTCCACTCTAGTGGAACATATAGAATGGGGAACTATTCTTTTCCTAATTGGGATGATGGGAATTGTTTCTGTAGCTCGCAACTCAGGAATGTTCCAATATATTGCATTAACTCTTGTCAAGCCCACAGGGGGTAATACCAAACGTCTATTCACAGTATTCATAGTCTTTGTTTTTGTGATATCTCTGGTTTTTGATACTACTTCTACAATATTGATTATGGGTCCATTAACAATAGAGGTCTGCAATGCACTTGAGATTGACTTCAAACCCTTTCTGATCTCAGAAGCTATCGTAGCCAATTTTGCTTCAATACCGTCAATTGTAGGCGCAGTTCCAAACCTTGTGATCGCAAATAAGATACTAGAAGAAGGTGTGACTGGATTTGATGCGTCTATCCTTTTTGTGACAATGATGCCCCTCTCTATCATATTATTGTTGATTTCGCTACCTCTGTTTTATAAAATGTTTAAGGATAAGCTACCAGATTCAGAAGAAGAAGTACGGGAGGAGGTCTTTGTGGTTTCTCCTGTGCATATGATCAGATCTAGAAATGATTTCTATCTCTCTCTGGCTGCAATTGGGATTCTTGTTTTAGCATTCACATGGGGACAGGGGTCTGGACTTGAACCACCTCTTGTTGCCATTATTGTGGCATTCTTTGTTCTACTTATGACCAGAGAGAGAGTGGAGGACATATTATCAAAGATTAATTGGAATACTGTGTTCTTCTTAATTGGAATTTTCGGACTTGTTGGTGCTCTGGAGATTGTCTTATTCATTTTTGATGTCGGTGAGTTAGTAAAAGATATTGTATCTGAGAACACTGGAATCGCTGTAGCATTTCTCGTTTGGGTTCCGGCAGCACTTTCAGCGGTCATTGATAACATCCCAGTATCAGTAGTTCTAGCACCCATAGCAGCAAGTCTAGCAGCTTCTTACACACCAGTTTTTCCAGCAATCCTCATATTCGCAGTGAACGTAGGAGGTTATGTTCTACCCATTGGTGCTCCAGCAAATATCCTTGCGATGGCATTATCTGAAGAACAACACGAGAGGATTAGTTTCAAGGATTTCTTAAAGATAGCAACTCCTTTGGCCATTCTCCATCTACTCATTGGAACGGGCTGGCTCTTTTTCATGTCGTTAATACTCTAGAGCCTCGCAGCTTATCTTGTTCAAAAAACGGGTGGCGTCTGCCCCCGTTAATCGGGCCGCCGGGAGGACGACACCGCGGAAACAGGACGCCAAACTATCTATACATCATTTGATTAAATAGGTTTAGTTATTGTCAACAGCATGTGCCAAATGCGCATCCGTATCTTTATACGGACTGGTTTGACCGGAATTTTGTTCATATTTAGTTGAGGTTTCAAAAATTGCCAAAACGTGCCAGATGTCCCTATTGTGACCGATTATTCAATCGGGATGTGCTGGATGCACACGTTGAGAAGTGCAGAACTCAAGAACAAGTGGGTAATAATTTAGAACTACGCTCACAGAAACGGAAAATTGTAGTTGATGGGAATAATGTCGCATATCATTTGACGCCACAGGAAAGACCACAGGCTCAAAATCTCGCTTTGGCGTATTATAGTCTTACAGCTTCAGGTTTTGATCCTATTTTTGTTGTATCTGCAGCATTAGACCACACTATCGATAGTCCAAGTTCACTTGATTCATTCATGATGAGTGCAACTGTGATTAAGGCGCCTCAAGGTACAAATGATGATTTGAAGATAATCCAATTGGCCAAGAAACTAGGTGTGGAAATAGTATCAAATGACCGATTCTTGGATTGGATAGACAAATTCCCTTGGCTTACTTCTCGACTTAGGAGGTTTCGAATGACTCCATCAGGATTGATACTAACCATGTGACTTGACTCAAATCATGTATTCTTCGAAACGATTAAAATCAATCATGATTTGGCTCTTAACACAATACTATGATTGCAATAGGGTGAAGTATGATGCTAGCGCAAGAACTGAGAGAGATTTACCTGAAGTTCTTCAAAGAGAGAGGACACTCAGTGATTGCCTCAGCATCACTATTTCCAGAGGATGATCCTACTGTTCTGTTCACATCAGCAGGAATGCATCCACTAGTTCCATATTTATTGGGTCAACCGCATCCCGAAGGAAAACGCCTGACTAATGTCCAGAAATGCGTTCGAACAACTGATATCGATGAAGTTGGTGATACTACACATCTCACATTCTTTGAGATGTTAGGCAATTGGAGTTTAGGAGACTATTGGAAGAAAGAGGCAATCACATGGAGCTACGAGTTTCTGACCTCAAAGAAATGGCTTGGATTCGACCCAGACAAGTTGTCAGTCACTGTCTTTGCAGGCGATAAGGACTCTCCAAGAGATGACGAGGCTGCAGATGCTTGGCGCAGCGTCGGAATACCAGACGAGAGAATTTACTTCCTCAGTAAGGAGGACAATTGGTGGATTGCTGGGAATACTGGTCCATGTGGTCCTTGTACAGAAATGTTCATTGAAGTGGATGAGATAGCTAGATGTGGTTCAGATTGTCGACCAGGATGTAACTGCGGGCATTTTGTTGAAGTATGGAATGACGTCTTCATGAGCTATCGAAAACTCGAGGATGGTTCTTATGAACCTCTGAAGATGAACAGTATTGACACTGGAATGGGTGTCGAGAGAACTCTAGCAATGATCCAGGGAGTCCCAACTGTGTTCGATACCGAGTTTTTCATTCCTCTGATTGAGCATGTCAAGGAACTGTCAAGCAGAGAGGAGTTCACTGAGGAGGACAATCGACTCATTCGGATAATCGTCGATCATGTAAGGTCAGCGGTTATGATTATGGCAGATGACAGAAAAATCGGACCCTCGAACGTTGAGCAGGGATATATTGTACGACGTCTGCTCAGAAAGGCGATTCATAGTGCAGATAGACTCGGTATAGGTCAAGGTTTCATGAATAGTCTTGCAGAGATTGTCATTGAAATGTTCAAGAACCTCTACGGAGAGGTGGAGCGAAACAAGGAATTCGTCATGACTAGTCTTACTGCAGAAGAGGCGAAATTTAGGAAGACTCTAAACAAAGCTCTTCGGAGATTTGAGAGAATCTACGAGGAAACGGGAAACATCACTGGTGAGGATGCATTCCTCCTCTTCACAAGTTTTGGATTGCCATTAGAGATGACGAGAGAGCTTGCAGAAGAGAAGGGCATCGAGATCGACATGAATGAATTCACTAGACAGTTTGAGGAGCATCGAGAGATATCAAGAACTGCTACTCAAGGCAAGTTCAAAGGAGGTCTTGCTGAACATACCGAGCAAATCGTTAAACTTCATACAGCCACGCACTTGCTTCAAGCAGCTCTCAGAAAAGTCCTCGGAGATGAGATAACTCAAAATGGGAGTAACATAACTGAAGAGCGACTAAGATTTGATTTCACATTCTCAAGAAAACTAACTCAGGAAGAGATTGAGGAGGTTGAAAACTTAGTGAATGAAGTAATTAGTCAGGACTTGGAAGTCACTCAGGAATTCCTTCCTTACGATGAGGCAATTGGGAAGGGAGCTCTCGCATTTTTCAAAGAGAATTATGGTGAAACTGTATCTGTTTACTCCGTTGGAGAGTTTAGTATGGAACTCTGTGGAGGACCGCATGTAAAGCATACTGGGGTTCTGGGAAAGTTCAGAATTACTAAACAGAAGAGTATTGGTGCAGGACTAATGAGGATAAGAGCCATTATAGAGGACTAGATTGCTAAGGGTTCTTATGTGAGTTTCACAATCAAAAAAAAGTAACCTTCATCGTTAATTGCATAAAGATGAGCCATTACGGGAAATAAGACTAAATGGTGAAAAACATGGGTACATTTTCTAGATTCTTTGGGTCAGGTGATAAAAAACTACAGCAACATGCTGATGAATTACTTCTTGAAATAAGTAAGGGACTTCAATCAGCCAGTGCGAAATTATGTGTTGGGACTAAAAAGTGGGTGGATGGAGACATCGAGGTCCTAGAAGAGATCAAGGATGAGATTATAGAACTCGAAAGGAAAATGGATACAAAGAAGGAAGAGCTGATAGAGAATGTTCTTGCAAAGCATGCATACCTTCCTCAACATACTCAGGAACGTCATAAGCTTGTTAGGCTTATGGATAGTGTAATTGACACAAGTGAACATGCAGTGCGTATTATGTGGTTAGGAAGGAGTATGAAACCCCCCAAGGATATTGAGAAGCTGGGGAAGATGTGTTGGACCTGCACAGATCTTCTTCAGGATGCAGTAAAATATCTCTATAGTGATTTCGAGAAGTGTGTTGAGTATACCAGAAAAGTAGACAAGGTTCGAGAAGAAACTAGAGACCTCCAATTCAAGATACTTGAAGATCTATACAAAGAAAAGAAATACTCAGCTCGCGAAATTCATCTGTTTGCAGAAGCATCACATTGGATAGTTAAAGTAGCTGTTCAAGCTGAGGACACAGGAGACTTCCTTCGAGAGCTCGCTGTCAAGTACTCCTAATAGGAGGACATTATTCATTGGACCCGCTACTGCTACTAGCTGTACTCGTCATTGGCTTCATTGTTGCATTTGCTATTGGTGGCAATGATGAAGCAATGAGTCCTGCAGTGGGAGCTCGTATCTTTTCTTTGAACACAGCTGTCATATTAGGTGGCTTCTTGAGTGTTGCAGGAGCTGTGACGCTTGGTGGTGGTGTATCTGAAAAAGTGGGTTCTGATTTAGTATCTCAACAAACTATGACTCCTGCCATGGTCTTTGCAGTTCTCGTTTCTATGGCTATATGGTTACTAATAGCATCGATAACAAAGGGACTTCCGATAAGCACCACCCAGTGTATAGTTGGATCTGTTATCGGAGTGGCTATTGCAGCTCCATTTCTTGGTGAACTTGGTTGGGGAATCGAAATCGTATCATGGTCAGTCGTAATTGAGATTTTTGCAGGTTGGATAATTTCTCCTGTGATAGGATTCCTGATTGCTGCAGCTGTTTTTTGGTTGGTTAGAAGGTTTCAATCGCGAGCAACTGGTCTCGCAGGACTTGAGAAACAAGAGCAAGTTGCATCGTATGGACTAGCACTCTTTCTAATCATCACAAGTTTGAGTAGAGGTGGAAATGATGTTGCTAATGCTGTTGCACCCTTAGTTTCACTACCAGATTTTGATGCTGTCATTAGTTTGGGTCCATTTCTTCTCCCTGGGATTGTGATTCCTTTGTTTGTTGGAGGTCTAGGAATGGCTATCGGTTTAATTGTGGTTGGTAGAAAAGTCATCAGAGTACTTGCAACAGAGGTTGTAACATTAACACCAACTTCAGCTTTGGCTGCATCAATTTCTGTGGCTCTTGTGATGTTTGTTGGAACATACTTTGGATTTCCACTTAGCGGCACCCATGTTTTAGTAGCTGCTTTGATTGCTGTAGGATGGGTTGCTCAGACTCCTGTTCAGACAAATCAGGTAAAGGAGATCCTAATATCTTGGGTGATTACTGTACCAATATCAGCAATCTTTGGAGTCATTATTTTTGCAGTCATAACTCCATTCTTCTAAAATGTTGAACTGATAGACTATAGCAAGAACGAAAAGTAGGGAGTGTTCTACAGTTCAGGTATTCTATGAATTAGAACAAATTCTTTTGCGAGTTTTCCGAGGTGTTCGGCCTCATTTATCGAAAGATGTACCCGATGACCTGAGTCAGGTGATGAAGTTTCTTTCTGTGTTGCCTCTATAATTGCTAAATCTGCATCACGAACAATAGATTCAACGCTAGGACATAAACGGGTATCGCCCGTATAACCTACGATAGTTTCGCCAATTTGCACCCTGAATCCTAAAGCGGGTTCCAAAACTCCTGCACCTTGGTCAAATTCAAGTGAGAAGTGTTCAACCTCAAAGGAATTTATTTTGAAGAAATCAGTATCAAATCCTGAGTCTTGCGAGAGTTCGTGATACCAGATTTTGTAGGGGAGTGTCTTGCTATATAGATCCCGATATCCTTTGATTATGCTAATCACCTCTGAGCATCCAGCAGGAATCAAGATGTTAAGGGGATTGGTTCGTCCCATCATTCGCAGGAATCCAAAGAGGGAATAGAGCCCACCTACATGATCAAAATGCCCATGTGAAACTGCAATGGGGTCAATATCATGAACAAAGTCAAGTTTACTAGATACCAACAGGTCTCTGAGAACACCATCCCCTACATCAAGCAACATCATCTTGCCTGTGAACTTCGAAGTCAATAGTATTGTAGTGCTGACTCCTGCAGCGCTGAATAGAACCTTTACTTCAACTTCATCATTTTCCCATTTCGATTTGAACTCATCACTATTCAAGTAATTCAATCTCTGTCAGTCTTGTGAAGAAAAATTGAGTCAATAAATATATTGAATGAATAATGAAGCCCTATATGTTGGGAGAATTCAGTCCACAATCGATCATCCATAGAAACATCCTAAAAGCTCTAAATAAAACATCTAAAACTCAACTGAAAGAAAGTAGATGGTCAATCAATACTATTTCGTTTTCGAAAATCTAATGAACTCGCAATGATTCAAATGGCAGAAAAAACCGACCAAAAACGACTTATATCGCCGTATCATCATGATATTCAATTTTCGCATCCGCGTGAGGTTATCGTGATGGGAGAAGAAACTTCTGTAGAATTAGAAGTAGCCCGTGAAACTTGGGTTACCCGTATGGGTTTCGTTTTCGCGGTCTGGGGTTCCATGACAGGATTGGGGAACGTCTGGAACTGGCCATTCAAGGTGTCAGTCTTGGGTGGTGGTCCCTTCGTACTCATATACCTTATCATGCTACTTTTGGTAGGTATTCCTGTTGTGCTAACAGAGTTTGTTCTGGGGTCAACCTTTAGAAGAGGATTCCCAGGCGCACTCAAAAGAATTCATCCCTTGGGAGAATTCCTTGGCTGGTTCTGCCTTGTCAATACAGCAATTCTTACAGCGTTCTATACCGTGCTGATCGGATATGCAGCAGTCTATGCTGGCTATGCTATCACTGGTCTACCACTTGATGGTGTTATGGGACCATCGACATTTACTGATCAACCAGGATTCTTTGTGAACATGCTGATGTCCCCAATAGTCCTGGTTGGGCTTATTGTGGTATGGTTAGTTGTCTTCATAATTGACTACTTTGGAACAAGAGGCATCGAACGTTCAGTGATGATACTCTTCCCATTGATGTGGATAATCATCATCTTTATGGCGTTCTGGGGACTTGCCCAGCCAAATGCGTATCAGGGATTAGATTTCTACCTAAACCCAGATGTGGAGCAGTTTCTAAATCCAAATATGTGGTCAACTGCAGTTTCATTGAGCTTCTTCAAACTTAGTGCAGGAATGGGAGCGTTAACCGCTTATGCGAGTTACCTTCCACGTCGTGGTGAACTTACTAACAGTGCAGTGACAACAAGCCTGCTTGATACTACATTCGCATTCACTGCAGGAATGGCAGTCTTCACAATTGCAGCCACTGCTGGTTTTCTTGGCGGAGGCGGCGTAGGTTTCGCATTCGTTGCATGGCCTGGAGGAATGGTAATACCAGGAGGTAACATCCTGGGCTTTGTGTTCTTCCTGATGATGGTGTTCCTCGGAGTGACGAGTGCCATATCATTGGTGGAAGCTATAGTCACAGCTGTAATGGACAAGTTTGGATGGCCACGATCGAAAGCTGTGATTGTAATAACCCTCATCCTGTTTCTTGGTGGAGTTCCATTCACACTGTGGATGGAGTTGCCAGATCCAATGGGAGCAGGGGATGTAGTCTGGGGTCTGTATTTACTCGATATATTCGACTACTATGTTGAGAACTTTGGTCTTGTTCTTGTCACTCTATTCATGATGATAATCATGGCTTGGGTCTGGGGCGGAGCAAAGATTTTAGATGCAGCAAACGAGGCGGGAGACTTCAAACTGCCTAGCTGGTACAAATGGGTAGTCAAAGTGATTTCACCCGTTGGTATCATTATTGCGCTTGCCTTCATTATCATCAATGGCTTCTATGCAGTTGGAAGTATCATGGAGTTCACAGCACCCTTGATATGGATAGCAATCTGTATCGTATTTGCGGCTATCTTATGGCGTATGAAGGGGGTTGATTAAGGATGGGATTAATGGACATCTTTTTCGGCCCATATGAGCGGTTTGGAATGAGAGGCGGTTTCATCATCTTGATACTCGTGGCGATAGTTGGTGGAATCTTTGCAGCTTGGATGTGGACAATAGGCACACAACCGTTGGCTGCAGTGTCATTCATGCTAGACCTAACTCTCACATATGGCGTACTATTCATGTTCCTGTACATTATGTGGTATCGTCGCCCCAAGTGACTTATACCACATACCCCCCTTTTTTTTATACTAATAACAAGGATGTCTGATGTTAAATGTCACAAGGATTAGAGCGGCTCACTGGAAAAGTGCGACGTCGGAGATATAGATACTATACATTTGGGATCATCACAATTATAGCACTCAGCCTTGCAGGAATTACTGGCTTCATGATATTTGGTGCAACTGATGAGGGGTGGACCAGCATTCAATCCAGTGTTTTCCTCTCGTTTGCTATCCTGCTTTTATTCCTTGTACCTACCAGAGATATGAGGCGTGCTGAAGCAATCATAATAATTGCATCTGAGCATGGTGGAACACTAAAAGTTGAAACGATTCAAAAAGAATTGGAACTTCCTAGTGACAAGATACTAGCTCTGCTTGGTTGGATGGTGAAGCAGAAGATAGCTGAAGAACGTGAACAGACCGGCCGATGGGTCTTTCCAGAACTGCGTCGCAGTAAGGACGAATAAGGTATCTGCTTTGATGCCTTTACAAGTCTAACTGAGCATTGATGTGATGACACCATCATAGTCCAATAATTCATTTATCTTCTTGAATGGCTTCTTTTTCCCCCTTCTATCCAACCATTCACCTTCAATATCAATGACACGCTGGGTTTCGTCTTCGGCAATTCGTACACGAGACCAGTTCCAATATTCCAAAGTACCCTTATTTAGAGTGATTGAGATTGAAGTTTTAGAAGTGTCATAACCAACTGTAACTTTGGTCCTGTTACCAAATTCGAGATCACGTGTTTCTTCAACAATCTGTCCATTCTCATCGGTACGTTTGACACTGATATATGCACCAAATGCCTCATGGATGTGACCAACTAGAACTAGGAAAGGTCGGTATTCGTTTATGAATTCGCTAAGAGCTGTACTACCCTTATGTTCTCCCCAAAGATGAGGAGGAACTCCAAATCTACCGAGACGGTCTCTCATGCCAAAAGGGGGGCTGTGTGTTGCTATGATTGTATTCTCAGGTTTTGCTTTTATTCTTGCCACTGCATCATCAATTGCCCATCTGAGATTCTCTTCAGATCGTTCTCCCGGGAAGGTGTAATTGATTGGGTTTGATCCTTCGACTCCTACAAAGGCATACCCTTTCTCTTCGAACACACCACCAGGCCATGTTTCTCTCTTACTGTGAAGGTCCATATAGACTTCATCAGGATGAATATTGTCTATTCGTGATTTGATCGCTTTGTCACAACCAATATCACTCAACAAATCGGAGCCTATTGCTTCCACAGCATCAGATGTTGTACCAAACATTTCATAATTGCCAGCCACACAAACTGTGGGAGCTGGAGATGCCTCTAGAGTCTTAAGGAGGTCTGTTAGTTTTTCAACTGAGTCTTTTGCGATGATTGATAAATCAGCCTGAGCTTTTAGATATGCAGGTTCAGCCAAGTAATCACCATCAAATATCACAATATCTGGAGGACAATCTTTCAGATTTTCAAGAAGTAGCTTGACTTTACCTTTCTCTTCGTGTGGATCACCGCTTCCTGCAAACTCTAAGAGTTTGTTCTTTTCAAAATATGATTCAAGGTCTTCCACTTTTATGGATGATTTATCTTTGCGTAGGAAACTCATTGAGATGCACCACACTGAAGCAGTAGATGTTAGCTATTGAAGATAGAATAACATTGGATTTATCTGTTGGGGAATATAACCCATGGTGAATAAAAAGAGTGTTCTTTGTTAACATAATTAGGTGAAACACTTGGCCCATATCTATATCGACTGTTTTGATGCAAATGGATTTTACGAGGAGAACTACAAACGAATAGTTCTTGTGATGGCAAAGTTAGCAGAATCTAAACCTCTTGAGAGAGAATGGGTTTCTTCTCAAGCAGTCGGTGGTACTTGGGCAAGATCGATCAGATGCGTATTTAAAACAGATACCGATGCACGAAGAATTAAGGAACTCATGGTGGGTCTTGAATATTGCAGCCTAGACGAGGTTCCTGATGTTCTGCGTCCAAAAAGTGGTTCTGAAGTGTTCAGGTTTGCTGATATTGATGTGCTTGAAATAATCGGGACAGAAAACAGTGCAAGAAGGCGACTTGCTGGACGCTTAAAGGTGAGTGATAAGAAAATCGGAATTGGTGATATACGAGAGGGTGATTCTGATACAGACTTTATGCTTTCATGTAGAAGAAACTTAATCGAAGGACTCGATGAGGAAACCCTGCGAGAATTGTATGATTTGGAAAAAATGATTTTCAAAGGACTCAGCAGATCGATTTTGTAGCAAAACAATTTGAGGTCCATCAATACATATTGAACTGATTCTCTTTGAACGGAGTATAACTGGAAGCATTGAAAGTTTCAGAACATGCCAAGGATTTTTGTTATACCTTGACATGCTCTTGATAGACTTAATCGTATCCTAACGACGGTACCCTTGCAAGAAAGTTCATGAAATAACCTATGAAGACAGATACAACAAGACCAGCACTAGTTGTGAGAAGGACAGTGACCCAGTCGGGTGTTGCTCCATAAAACATCTGCATGATTGACCAATAAGTACCAGCCAGGCTCATACCCGCAAATGCAACTTTCTTTAATGGAACCTTAACAGTCTTCGTCTGGAGGACACCCATATCTACAAGTGCAGCTGCAAGTGCTCCAGCCTTGTCAGGTTTTAGTTTCAGTTTCTTGCCAAGTTGACCAACAGTGACTTTCGACTTTGGTCTTATTACCCTCAATGCTTTGGGTGCATATTCAGCAATGTCTTGAGAGAAGTATTGGACTGCGGCTCCTGTGTCGATTCCACATTTACCGCATGTTGGGGCATCCTTCTTCCATTTCTTCCCGCATTGTGGGCAACGTTTTCCATCCCAAGCACTACTTGCAGCCTGACTGACTCGTCTAACAAGCTCATCTTTGTCAATAGTTTCTCCCTCCTTTTTGGGTTTCCTTCGAAGAACGACAGCTACTGGGAATATTCCCACATCTGAACCTCTGACCGCACCTCTCATCTTTCGTGCTGAAAGAATCCCTCTTTGGAATTCATCAAGGGAGAGTATGAGTGAGAACACTGCCATCACAGCAAAACCAGCCGTCACAAGACCAGTGACAGAGTAGAGTACGCCAAAACCTGTTGGCCCAATATGAAGGACAAAGTTCTGACTAATAGTCGTATTTACACTAGGCGAGGTTGAATTTGAGTATGTAAATGAGAAAAGACCTGTTATTGTACCTGAAACCAGTGTGATGTTGCCAATGGAGAAAAGTGGGGCAAGGGATATCGGTCCCAGAGAGTAACTTACAGTTGTGTTGTTAGGTAATTCTCCATAGATGCTCATATCAAATGGAGGAGGATTTATGATTGGTACGGACATGTAAGCCATCTGAAACTTGGCCTCTTGAATTGTCAGATTGGTTTCTGTAAGTATTGTGACATTGATCATGATAGGATCTGAAACATCCAACTCGATTGGTTTTGTAACATTGGATTTGGCTGCATTTATTCCATTCACTTCAAGTAGAAAGCCAAGATTGTCATCGCCACTCCAACCAACAGGTGGTGCTGCATGGACAGGCATTGAGATTGTTGGCAAGATAAGACAAGTAATCGTGAACAAAAACAGAAAATGTGGTAGCATCTTTCGCATTCTAATGTACCTCTTCAAGGCTAAATTACGAAGAAACGATTGGACCTTTACCTTTAACTGTTGTTTGCTTTGAAGTCCCCACCCATCGCCTCTTCAATTTCTCTATCAAAGTCTTCTTCATCACTAGGCTCAAAAATGACATGACGTTTAGGAGGCTTCTCAGGTAGAGGTGCCCAATTGGCAATAGCTCCCAAGATATAGCCGCCAAAGAATGACAGGATTATGAGTATCACTTCATATGTCGTTATGGTGATTGGTAGTCCCAAGTCCATGGTCAGGAATAGCAATGACGTTATCATGCCACCAAAGAAACTGATAATGACGCCCAGGCCAAATCGAGTGTTGAAGTTGAGATCTTCCATTCCCCCGATAAAATATCCTGAGGCTATACCTATCAGTAGTCCAGGAGCTCCTAAAATGGCGACATCCAAGTATTGCATAAACTTATCTCCGCGTCAAGTATAGGATGAAAAAAAGCATTGATTAATTCTTTGCCACATGCATGGATAAGACAGATGTCAATTACCACTTATTCCAATGTACAATCTCAGAAAGTTCCTTCCTCTTTCTCGGAGCCTTCTCCTTTTCTCTCGACCGCTCATCAAGCATTTCGGGGTCGCCCTCATATCCAATGAATACAACAGTCACTATTCTATATTCATCCGGTATTCCTGCGATATCTTTGAGCTGGTCTTCGTTCCATCCTGATGTTGGATGTCCCATTAGTCCAAGATGAACAGTCTGAAGAAGCATATTTTCAACTGCTAGACCAACATCCATCATGAAATAAGGTAGTCCATGAGATGAGCAGCCTCCATCCTCCTTTGCAGCAACAATAATCATAACTGGTGCAGCTTTTGCATAAGCATTGCCTCTGCTTAGAGCCTCATGTGCTTTTGTTAATACTTCCGGTTCTTGAATCACCACAAAATTCCATGCTTGCGCGTTCATGCATGAAGGTGCCCATCTCCCAGCTTCAAGGATTGATTCAAGCATATCTTCTGAGATTTGTTTGTTAGAAAAAGCTCTTCCACTGCGTCGCTTCATAATCTCCTCTAATATCATGAAATGGACCCCACATTTTTCCTTTCGCCTTTATTCTTTTAGAGCCATAGAAGTTCCGCAATGTTCAGGAACATCTTGATGCCCACAAGCAGGTCCCATCCAGCAGACTAGTTGGTCACCTTCCATGTGCATCTCTTTTCCGCAATGTACAGGTACAGATACCTCGGCTCCACACTTCTTGCATACTAGTTTTCCCATATCAAAATCACCTTTCGAGCTACCTGCTCCAAAGTATACGTATTAGGTATTAACTATATTTAACTTTATTGAATGCTCTATGCATTAGGCATGAGGAAAAACCAGATCCCACTGTGAATTTGGTGGAGCAGACTATGTAATAGCTATAGACTGTTGCAGACTTTGAAATCCTCGATAACATTTCCAATACCATCTTTACAGGCAGGACAGATTAGTTGGGATAGTACTTGTTGGGTGCTTCAGTGTATACTTTCTCATCTGTTTTGTACGCACCAGGTGTGTCTAGCTCTACATCTCGTTTTAGTGACCGGTCTTCAGCTAATATTTCATTGAAGACTTCGTTTTGAATGATGAGCCTTTGCACCTCATTGCTCCCAGTCCAGATGGTTGCTAGGCGGGCATCACGATAAAGTCGTTCTATTGGATATACATCAGTGTAGCCTATCCCTCCAAGAATCTGCATAGCCTCGTGAACAGCTACAAATCCAGCCTCAGTGGCAAACACTTTTGCTTGAGACACCTCTTTCCTACACCATTTCCCTGTGTCAGCCTTCTTAGCAGCACGATACACAAGACCTCTTGCTGCATCAAGTGAAGTAGTGCAGTCTGCAACCTTGAAGCTAATTGCTTCGAACTTCTTGATGGCTCGTCCAAACGCCTCTCTTTTGTCCGCATACCTCACAGCAATCTCCATAGCAGCTCGACCCATGCCAATAGGACCTGCAGCTGAGGTCAATCTCTCAGGCACCATCATCGCGTTGAATATCGAGTTCCCATCATTAAGTTCACCAACTAGGTTCACCACAGGGACTTCTACGTTCCTCATCACTATTCTAGCAGCCCCCATACCACGGCAACCCATGAGTTCGTACTCCTCTTCAACCTTGACGCCCATATCACGATCGACGAGAAATGCACTCAGTGCTTCATGTGCTGGTGCCTTAAAGTCTGTCTTGGCATAAACGAGGAAATAATCTGCTCCGACACCTCCTGCAACAAATCGTTTCTCTCCATTAACGATGAAGACATCATCTTTCTTAATAGCGGTTGTATTAGTACCAAAGAAATCTGATCCACCTCGTGGTTCTGTCAAACCTTCACCGCAGATTTTTTTCCCTTGAAGGGTCGGAAGTAAATAGTCCTTCTTTTGTTCGGAGGTCCCAAACCTATCAATTGCCTCACCTACAATACTTGGAAGTGAATATGCACAGCCGAGAGCAATTCCAAGTACCCCGATTTCTTCAAGGGCAACCATCTCTGAAACCCAACCTAAACCACGTCCACCGTATTCCTTTGGGAATCGTAATCCAAGGAGATTCTCCTTGGCTGCGGCCTTGATGAACTCGTATGGATATTCCTTCGCCTTGCTATCCATAGCCAGTATTAGTTCTCGGTCGACCTTGTCCCTTACAAACCTTCGAACTTCATCTCGGATATTTCGTTCATCCTCATTCAATAGAACATCAAACATTGTTTAACCTCTTGTTCCCTCTAACAAAGAGGCGAGTGTATCATCAGACCCACCTGCTCTTTGTATACTAATTGCCTCGACAGGACAGACAATCTCGCATACAAGACATAATATGCAGTCATCTTCTCTAACAGGATCTACTACCAAACGCTCAGATTCATCCTGCATCATTATAAACACATTAGTCGGACACGCATGAACACACTTCTCACAACCATAGCATACTGAGAAGTCTACTCCCACAACATAGCCATGAATATCAGCCATTTTCCTCTGTGGTGATTGCCAAACAGGATGCCCAAGATGTTGTTTGACAATCTTCCATGTTTTTCTGAATGTCCTATCAATTGGCACAAGAAAAGAAAATACAAGGTCCCTTTTAGAGAATGTGGAAACCTAGATTAGTTGCTCTAAAAACTCTGTTTTCCGACTGACTCTATAGTCTTGAAGTAGCTCTGCTAGTCTTCTTGCGTTCATCACCAATCTATCCCAGAATCTCTCCGCATCTTCTGAGTCATGTAACCTAAATTCAATATCAAAATTATGAGGACCATAACTAGGTATCCACCCGGTCATGTCTGCAAGGGTGAACAAATGAGCGCTAGACCTTGGGTATGCCCTCTCATCAAACATTACGTAAGGGAGATACGGATCTCTATTAGGATGATCTTTTTTCAATCCTGAGCAACTCTGTGTAGTAGGAAAACCCAAAGCATTCAATGACTTGATGTGTGCCTGTATTGATTCATCAACTGAGTATAGAAATTCATTCACGGGTTTGAACCTATGATTTGGACCCTCCCAGTTCTTTCGATACCAGCGATTCTCATTGTATATCCAATGTGTGGTTGGAATGATTCCATGTTTTAATTCCTGTCTATAGTCGTCAAGAGAGTTCATCACTTCATTTACGAAATCTAAAAGCCGCATCCATGATTCATATTGATTCGACATGCTCTCTGGCCCAAAGAGAACCACATTTTCCTCTGAATTTAGTTCAGGCATCCATTGAGCCGCATCAGCAATTGTAAACAAGTGTGCTTCGAACCCAGGATAACTCGATCTGTCAAATTCAATTAATGGTCGTTCCTCTAGACCATTGTCAAGAGCTGTACTAAAGTGATTCACGACTAGGTCGAATTTAGAAAGAGCAGAAATGCTCCTTTGAATCTCACACAAAATCATATGCAAGCTCCACAGATTGACTTCTAGTTCTAATTTCACAAGGATGCTTATTTATTCTTCATTAGGTTCACGAAGTGATTAAATACGAGCACATGACCTTGTATTCAAGAGAGCTGGAGATGGGATTTGATGACTGAAAGACTAATCGAGCTAGAGAAAATTTGTTCCATCATTGAACAGAATCCCAAGGAAGTGCCTATTGAAATTCGTAAGAGGTTCTGGAAGATTGTTCGTCAGATTAAGAAAGACCCAAAACCTGATGAAGAAGAGGTCTACAAAGCATCTGAGATAAGGAACCTACTATTCGAGGCGAGCCGAGGCCGAACTTTTCCTCTTATTCCAGTACTAATGTTGGAAACCGTCCTGGGACTATTGGCATTATGGGGATACATCTGGGCTTTGGGAACGCCATTGGACTGGATGGGTATTTTCGCTTGGGGACTAGCAGAGTGGATGTCCTTCGGACTACGTTTTGTCTTTGTGTTTGCAGTCATCGCGTTCCTCTATCCTATTGGGCGAGTCATTGCAGGAAAGTGGGCTGGAATCAAACTAGAGGGAATGTGTAGAGATCAGTACTATGAGCCCACTGTAAAAATCGATTACGTATCGTTCCTGAAGGCTCCAGCTTCAAAAAGAAAGTGGTTCTTCTTTTTCGCAGGACTATGGACACTCATAACATCACTATGGCTATGGATTCTTGGTATGTTTCTCTCATGGGACTTTACTGCATTTATTCCTATGATTCTTTTAGCACTCTTTGAAGGTTCGGTCATCCTGAGCGGAAATCCTTCACCCAATAGAGGAGAGATGGGACACTACAACCGTGAGAAACGAATTGAGCAGGTATGGAGGAGAAAATTAGCAGTACTCAATGAAACCTCACAAGATGATAGCAGTGATTTACAGTCCTAGGATTCATTTTTTCGCTTAAGCCATTCTGTCAGCAGATCAGCATCTTCTAGTAAATAATCCACGACACTTGGCCATATTGTACCATCATCTCGAGCCTTATTCTCGAAGTTATTGGTGTTAATCCATTCTGTGAGTGCGGATTGTGTTCTCTTACCGAAGAGGTTCTCGTGGCTGTCCTCAAGATGTCCCAGAGTAACAAGAGCATCTTGAATGATTGCTAGTAGATCTCCTTCAATCTTGACAAGTAAGTTAGGATCTTCGCGAGACAGGAGAGTCATATCGTATATGTTGAAGATCCTGATCAATTCATCAATTGGACTTGGATGTTCATCAACGCGAACATCTACATACCGATCATTTCCACCTTCGTAACCACCATTCTCGCGTACTACAAATATTGCGGCAGACTGCATTCCTCGACGGTCTCCACCCGCAGCTTGACCTGCAATGAGTCCTGCGAACAGTTTGTCTATCAAATCACCATCAGTTATTTCGTAAGCCTCAGCCATATCAGTAACAACAGCCTCACTAGCCAGTATATTGCCTTGACATGTGAACTCACTCCCCACTATATGACCAGCCCATTCCATACATTCTTCCCCCGTGTATGCTACAGCGTTACCTTTTGAATCTACAATGCCTATTTGTCGATGCTCTCGACCTTCATCACTATCAAGTAGAGTCTTCAACGTTTCTGATGCGTTCATACCCGACTCAAGAAGGTCAAGTCCGTTTGGACCATACCCAACATTAGCCCAAGCCTGTGTAGCTATAGCACCAATATTCGCCTTAGCCCACGGGACAACAGAACCAACTGCAGGAAACTTCGATTGTACAATAATTCCAAGGTCTCCAGTCACGGAATCCCTTGCTACGATGGAAAATGTTGATGGACTATTTAGCTTTGACAATATTATGGACCTCCTATGTGTTCTGATAATCAATGTAAAACCTCATATTTAGACAATACGATTATCAGTTTGCAAAGAGTCATTATTTTTTAGGGAAGCTTTTTCTTGTGATATCAAAATCCAGTTGCTAGGAAGGTCGGTGACAGTGGTATCAGAGATTTTCATCAGATATGTTACTACCAATGGTCTAGAAAAGACTGTCCGTTTCAACACTGATGAAAAAGGAATCAATCTTGACCTTCGAAATATTGCACAAGTAGATTTACTGCCACTAATTTGGTGTGAAAATCTGGAAACACTCTGTCTTCGAAATAATAGTATCACAGAGATTGACCTTTCTCCATTGGAAAAGTGTGGACAAAATCTGAAGTCTGTAAGATTAGGTCACAACAGACTTCAAGAGATTGATCTAGAGCCTCTGAGTTCTTGTCCCAATCTTGAGGAGGTTTCACTAATAGATAATCGTCTAAAACGAGTTGACCTCACTCCATTGTTTCATTGTCCGAATCTGAGAGAGATCAAGATAGATGATGATGTTGGACTGACTGCAGATCTCCTGCTTCGATCTGTTGGAAGTTGGCCAGAGGTTCTCATTGAACAGTATCATCGTATATTGTGGAAAGCTGATCCAGATTCATGATTTCATATCATTGAAAGGGAATTTATGTCTAAGAATCATTAAAACGACGGAGGCACAACCATGGATACAGGACTTTCTGGAAAACATGTTATGGTCACTGGCGCATCAGGCGGGATAGGGCTTGAGGTCACACGACAACTCCTTGCTGAAGGAGCTCGGGTGACTGGAACATACAATCGCTCTTCGCAACCATTAGACAGCATCAAGAAAAAGTGGGCAGAACACCTCGAAGTTGTGAAAGTGGATCAGACCTCAGAAGATGAGGTGAAATTATTGTTTGAGCAGGCAAACCGAACTTTTGGTCGTGTCGAAGTACTTGTTGCAAATGCTGCAATATCGCCGCTTGAGGGAAAGGCTATCCAAGATATGAGTCTTGAACAATGGGAACGGACACTCAGAGTGAACCTCACTGGCACATTCCTTTGTTCAAAGTATTTCTTCAAAAACCTCGAAAAGTTCGCAGGTGATTCAGCCTCACTCATCCTTGTGGGTTCAACTGCAGGGTTCTTTGGTGAGGCTTGGCATGTTGACTACTCCACATCCAAGGCTGCGTTGCATGGGATGTTGATGAGTTTGAAAAATGAGATAGTCCACTTAGCTCCAAAGGGACGTGTGAATTTAGTCAATCCAGGTTGGACAATGACCCCCATGGCAGAGGAGGCATTGACTAACAAGGACATGACAAGAAGAATACTACAGACGATTCCAATGCGTAAGACAGCAGTACCCAAAGATATAGCTGGAGCTATCCTCTATCTTGCATCAGACAAACTTGCAGGTCATGTAAGTGGACAAACAATCACCGTTGCAGGCGGGATGGAAGGACGTGTCCTGTTCACACCAGCAGAAGTTGAACCAAACAGTGATTAATCCTTTGAATTCTGACGGAATGTTTCTGTCTTTTTCCGTTCTTTCTTCTTGCCTACGGGAAATGGCATTGCACCATCCTTTTCTCCAGGATAATACGCTTCTCCACCAATATCTCTAGAGCCAGGAGAATAGAGCATGATGTGTTCTTGTTTACGGGGCAGTGTACTTCGCGTACCTTTTCGTGTCAAGAGAAAAGCTATCAACACCCCACCACCAAAAAATAGTAGAAGAAAAAAATCTATCATTAAATCACTGTGTAATGTTTATCCCGAACCCTCTTAACCATATGTACATAAGATTGAAGTCATTGCGTTTCATTGTAAGCCAGTTTCTTATGAGTTCATTTGATAATATTGCATTGGCCTATGACGATTCAGTTGACTGGAAAGCAAGATTAGCTAGAGAGATACCATTCTTGATGTCTCGACTTGGTAATCCAAAGGGAAAACGTGTATTAGACTTGGCATGTGGAACCGGAAGACATTCTGTTGCTCTTACGCTTGAAGGCGCAGAGGTTGTTGGAATTGACAATAGCAAGGTGATGATTTCAAGAGCCCAAAAGCTTGCTGAGTCGAATAGAGTGTCAACAGAGTTTGTCATTGGGGATATAGAAGCATTTCAGTCAATTGCACCTGGTCAATTCGATTTGATAATCTGTCTAGGAAATTCCCTTGCCCTGCTTGATAGTCTGAGTGTTTTAGAGAGAGTTCTTTCATCCGTCTTCAGCTCATTAAAAGATGGTAGTGTGTTTGTTGCACAAGTACTGAACTTTGAGGAGATACATAGAACTGGTTTCAGGCTTTTCCCACAAAAGATTGGGAAAATGGCTACTGGAGAAGAGGTGGTGTTTTCTAGATTTTATGAGCACACAGATCCTCCGAACTCATCGACTCTAGTAATGTCAGCGCAAACGAAGGTTAAAGGCGATTGGACAACTGTGGTTTCAAAACAGAAGGTGCTTAATCTCAACGAAAACCTGATGAAAAGATACCTAGCTCAAGCTGGTTTTCGAGAAACTAGGTTTTATTCAGACTATTCAGAGTCAATCTTTGTTGGGAGTGATGACCGAAATATGGTCATACACTCCCGGAGATGAGATCACATGCGTCGTTTTCGTCGAACAAATACGATAACTAGTACAATGATACCAGCTATGCTAGTAGAAAGTAGGATAATAGGAGGTATTCTAAGCCCCTGTAATGCTCTTTCAAGTACACCTGCAGCAGCATCCCAAACATCTGCAATTGCTGTGAGATGTATTTGAATCTCAGCTAATTCTTCATGGTAGACTGACACTGCTGATGACAAATCCCCATCAAGGACATGTTCATACTGATAGGCAATATTCTCGAAAGCTTGTGTCACTAGCTTTCTACCTGCGGTATAGAAAGGAGTATTGACTGTCGAATTATCAGCAAACAGTTCGAAGTGTTCAAGAGCTAACCTAGCCTCTGAAACAAAATCCTGAAGATCGAGGTCTGGTAGTACACTTGGGAGTGCGTCAATCGCAGCCCGATATGATTCACATTGTTGAGTCAAGCTAAATTCTATTTCGAAGCCGAGATTTTGCAAAATGATGGACTTTGTTTCCAGATTATACTCATCAAATTCATCCATGAATGAGGACAGTCCTGCTTCAGTGAGATCAGCAGCCATCGCTCTGAATGCATTGGACCCAAAATTCCAGAAGAAAATATCTTCAGACTCAGGAGCATAGGAGGTTCTATCACCACGTAATCTGTCCAAAATATAGTTGACAAAATCGTGAGTGAAATCTTCTCTTATTCCACTTCCTGGCTTAACAATGGTGATCCCATAAAGCCCAAGCCAGGCTTGATCCAATGATGTGTAAGAAATGTCATAGATTCCGCTTCCATCATCAGGAAATGTTGCAGGATCATCAATCAATCCAATTGCGGGGTCCATGATTTGAGCGGTACCAGAAGTGTTATTGTATCCAGTAATCAAAATCGAGTGAGTTGGGGTGGTATCATTGATGCCTAAATCTCTGAGGATATCGTAGTCAGAGGCTGGAAGGTTCTGTAGATTTACATAGATTTCAACTGGAAAGCCACGGTCTATACCATTCTTCAGAATCTGGATTCCTTCATCCCATCCGTCAATCTCAGTCCAGTTGACGCTTTCTGACTCCATTTTCAACGCCATGAGTGGGCCATAGTCAGTACTATCAGTGTCCATATAGAATTCAATTTCGAAACCGAAAAGGTCTGCAACTGTGGTCATAGTGCTCTGTTGTCTATAAATCGGACCGGGTAGAAATTTCCAGTCGTCTTCGTATCGAACATAACCTGCTGTGAATCCTGCACCTGAAACAGCTAACACTTCAGCAAGATCTAGCTGAACACCAATACTCTGCAATGCCATTGAGAGAGTTGCCCAATGGCAGAAACCATTGATCTCTTGCCATACGTAGGGAACTTCCGTCACTTTTCCTGCGTCAGTTGATACATCATAGTTGGTTTTCAGAAAACTAGCAGTATCCAAGTCCGTTGTTCTTGGAACACCTATACTGATGAAGATAGCAAGTATTGTAATTAGAGCAAATCCATTTCCAGTCAGTTTCATTCCAATTCCTCCAGAGAAATAATTGTGGCAAGGTGGAGCCACCAACACAAAAGATACTCCACCTTTACCACTCCCTCTAGGGTTCAGGTCTAGAGAGATATCTAATTCCTGACCACACAAGGATACCGGCAATCGCCCACTGGACAATTAATCCTATGACAGAAACTCCAATCATCATGTTACCGGGACCAAAGATGTTCTCCATTATTTCAAAGAAATCAATACCAGTACCAATGGTTAGGAAGATGTCTACGAACATGACACCCAGGATTGAGAACTCTGCTAGCATAACAGAGGTCATCACATTTGCTTGATGAGCTGGCGACTTTGTGTCCTCATAGTTTGGATTTCGTGCTGTCACACCAGTAGCCATGAGCATTCCACCGATGACCGCCATATATCCAAGACCTAACAATAATGCTAGTTCAATGAGAGTCATCTCAATGATAAAGTAGATGATGATAGAAGGTATGATTGCAAGAGGTATGCCTATCAACGCCTGAGATACAATCCTGCTCTTTACGAATCTAGAAGCCCCAGAGGGAGCACCCTGAATAATCCAAAGCTGGTCCTTGCTCTCAAGGAATCCAGTGCCAGCAAATGGAATTGATCCTACAAGAGACATCATCACTATCAACATCATGAAGAGTTCACTAAATTGGAAGTATTCGATATCCATAGATGTCATGATGATTGGCATGATTATCGCGAGTACCAAACCATATCCAATCTTTGACAGGTTCTGTGCTTTACGCAGAAAGTCCTTGATGTTAGTGACCATAAGTGAACCAAAGGGTCCTGAGTTAATCCTTCTAACACCTCTGAGGAACACATTCTCTCCACTAACTGTGGTCACAACCTCAGTACGGACGCCGGCTTCAATAGTGAACACTCTATCAGCTGTAATAAGTGCTAGACCAACAATACCCACAACGAATCCAATTGATAGGATTGAGGTCACAAGCATGTCTAGCTGCAGCACAGATGAGAAACCCAATATTTGAGAGCCAGTCATTCCGATACCATTGAATGTTATCGCAAGCCAGCTGATCAGATCAGCAAACCATGTCGATGGAAGAATTAGAAATGCATTCATTCCCATCATCTCAGATAGTGTCGGAAGGAAAAACATCAGTCCGTACATTGGAATGATGACCACTATAGCTACAACCATTGCCAATGCTTTTGCGATGTCATTGCCTCGTGAGGAATCACCAAGCCTTGCTTGTATGACGCTTGTTAGGAAGTTTGAGAGCCAGATTGTACCCATTGCCAGCATCGTGACTACACCATAGACCAATAGTTGACCAATGATACTAACCTCGAACGCTAACATGAATGGAGTGATCAAGAGAGGAGCCAGGAATATTATGATTAGTCCATATAGACCAACCTTCCCCAGAAATGTTCCAGTCATTATATCCCTAGTTCGGACATTGTTTGATAGAAAAATCTCCCATTGTCCAATCTTGATCTCTTGTAATGCATACGAAAGAGGGAACAATAGCAGCACAAGCCAAAGAAACAATCCCACAGTGCGCATCAGTCCTGGGAATATCACCATGAGCATGGGTCGTAACACATGCATAGGAAATAATGCGCTTAGGACAGCATTGTATATCATTGGAGTTGCAACTACTGCCCACACTAAGGCTAGTGCATATAGAACTCCAGTGTAGATTTTCCTATGACCCCTCAAACTTGAGGACAACACCTGGAACTCTGCTTTTGCAATTGCTAACCAGGTTCGTACCATTTAGTATTACCTCCAAGCTAATAGGGTCTGTCTGTCTACATGACCGCCAACTATCTTCAGATAAGCATCTTCAAGGTCTTTTGCACTAGTTGCTTCAATGATTTCCGAAGGAGAGCCGATTGTTACAAGGGCACCCTCATTGAGGATACCGACGACATCACAGACATCCTCAACAAATGATGTCTGGTGTGAGCAGATGAAGAAGCTAGTTTCAGTTTCTTCGGCTAGGACAAGAATGAGATCCTTGACCAATGCACTTGCTGCTGGATCAAGTCGTGAAGTTGGCTCGTCTAGGAACACAAGCTTCGGTTCACTGAGTAGTGTTGAAGCAACAAGAACCTTCTGCTTCATTCCAGAAGAGTAGGATTCTAAGAGGTCGTTCTGACGTCCCTCCAGTCCAAGCATACCAAGCATAATGTCTATGCGTCTGTTCAGACTAGCTCCATTTCTTCCATTCAATGCTCCTATGAACTCTAGAAACTCTACTGCTGATAGTTTAGAGTACAGTCCAGGAGACTCAGGTAGCAGACCAGTCACAGCCTTGATCAGATTTCGCTGTGTACTGACATCATAACCACATACTGTGGCTTGTCCGCTTGTCTGTTTCATGAGCCCAGATAGAATCCTGACTGTGGTTGTCTTCCCTGCACCATTTGGACCAAGGAATCCAAACCTACTACCAGACCGAACCTCTAGGTTCAGATCTCTAACGGCGTGAACAGTGTCGAACTTCTTGTTCAGGCCGCGTGTTTGAATAACAATCCCGTTGTTTGCCATTTTTGCCACCCGAGTAAACAATTATTTGTTTACCAAATCTAGGTAAACATTCAACAAATTTATATATAAATTTTCCCAATAATGTAACAAGGAATTACCACAAAAGGTTCATATTGT
>LRSL01000032.1 GCA_001563335.1 Candidatus Thorarchaeota archaeon SMTZ1-45
CACTTTGGCTATTTGTGTTCAAGGATGTAATTCCGAAACTTGCTTGAGAACTTGAGTTGACGAAATACGTCCAGAGTCCCACTGAAACCTGTGACACAGTCAAATCAAACCAGGAGTTCACGGCATCCCAAGTCATTGCTTGACCTGCGAGTGTGACCGTATCGCCAGCTCCTAGGAATGTGCTGTCGTACGCAAGCCACAGAGTAACTCGAATCTCAACGTTATCTCCGATATTTACTCGTGTGTCATCAGCTATAGTAGTCTGTACAAGTATCTGATCCCAAATAATTCCTATACTTTGACTATTCGTATCCAATGCAGTAATTCCAAAACTTGCTTGAGTGCTTGAGTTGACAAAATATGTCAAGAGTCCCACTGATGCCTGTGAAACGGTAAGGTCAAACCATGAGTTTCCAGAGTCCCAAGTCATTGCGGTCCCATCAAGGGTTACAGAGTCTCCCGCACCTAGGAATGTACTGTCATATGCTAACCACAGAGACACTCGAACCTCGACATTCGTTCCAATATTGACTCGTGTATCATCAGCCACGGTTGTCTGGACCACAATCTGATCCCATATGATGTCAACAGTCTGGCTATTGATATCAAATACAGTTATTCCATAGGTTGTTTCTGTGCTTGAATTTACATAATATCTCCATAGACCCACAGATACTTGCGAAACTGTTAGCTCGAACCAAGAGTTACCGCCATCCCACGTCATTGCCTGTCCTGCAAGCGTGACAGTATCCCCATTCCCAAGGGGTGTGCTGTCATACGCTAGCCAAAGAGTCACTCTAACCTCCGCATTGGCTCCAACATTGATTCGTGTATCGTCTGCCACTGTGGTCTGGACTATAATCTGGTCCCAAATGACATCCACACTCTGACCATTCAAATCTAGAGCAGTAACCCCAAAGTTAGTTTCAGTACTTGAGTTGACAAAATAGGTCCAAAGTCCTATAGAAGCCTGTGATACTGTCAGATCAAACCAGGAGTTCACGGAATCCCACGTCATTGCGGTTCCATCAAGTGTCACTGAATCTCCCGCACCTAGGAATGTGCTGTCATATGCCAACCACAGAGTGACTCGAACCTCGACATTAGTTCCAATATTAACTCGGGTGTCATCAGCCATGGTTGTTTGAACGACAATTTCATCCCAGACCACACCAACACTTTGGCTGTTGGTATCAATTGCATTAATTCCGAAACCTGCTTGAGTGCTTGAGTTAACAAAGTATGTCCAGAGTCCAACTGATGCCTGTGACACAGTTAGGTCGAACCAAGAGTTACCGCTATCCCAAGTCATCGCTTGACCTGCGAGTGTGACTGTATCGCTACTTCCCAGAAAGGTGCTATCATAAGCTAGCCATAGAGTCACATGTATCTCAACATTATCACCAACGTTAACACGAGTATCATCTGCTACTGTTGTCTGTACAATAATCTGGTCCCATATGATATCTACACTCTGACTGTTTGTATCTAAAAGAGTGATGCCATAAGTAGAATCAGAACTCGAGTTAACGAAGTACGTCCAGAGTCCAACTGAAGCCTGTGATACAGTCAGGTCAAACCAAGAGTTAATACTATCCCAAGTCATCGCTTGACCTGCGAGTGTAATCGTATCCCCACTCCCGAGAGGCGTGCTGTCATATGCCAGCCACAGGGTCACTCGAACCTCGACATTATCATTCACATTGACTCGGGTGTCATCAGCCACGGTTGTTTGAACAACAATTCGATCCCAAATCACTCCAACACTCTGCCCATTCGTATCGAGTGTTGTAATCCCAAAGTTTGTTTCAGTACTTGAGTTGACAAAGTAAGTCCAAAGTCCCACTGAAGCCTGAGAAACCGTCAGATCAAACCATGAGTTCCCAGCATCCCAAGTCATACCCTGTCCTGCGAGAGTCACAGAATCTCCAGATCCCAAGAATGTGTTATCATAGGCAAGCCACAGAGTCACTCGAATCTCGACATTATCATTCATATTGACTCGTGTGTCATCAGCTAAAGTGGTTTGTACAACAATTCGATCCCAAATGACATCTATGCTTTGACTATTTGTATCCAGAACAGTGATACCAAATATGGCTTCTGAGCTTGAATTGACATAATATCTCCAAAGTCCTACAGAAGCATGAGATACAGTCAAGTCAAACCAAGAGTTCCCACTATCCCAAGTCATTGCTTGACCTGCAAGTGTGACAGTATCGCCACTTCCCAGAAATGTAGTATCATATGCCAGCCACAGAGTGACTCGAATCTCAACATTATCTCCCACATTGACTCGGGTGTCATCAGCCACTGTGGTCTGGACTACAATTTGGTCCCAAATGACATCTATGCTTTGACCATTTGTATCCAGAGCAGTTATTCCATAAGTAGAATCAGAACTCGAGTTGACGAAATATGTCCAGAGACCTACTGAAGCCTGTGATACAGTCAGGTCAAACCACGAGTTCACGGAGTCCCAGGCCATTGCAGTTCCATCAAGAGTCACAGAGTTTCCAGCTTCCAAGAATGTACTGTCATATGCCAGCCACAGAGTGACTCGAATCTCAACATTATCTCCCACATTGACTCGTGTGTCATCAGCTATTGTCGTCTGAACGACAATCTGATCCCAGATCACTCCAATACTTTGGCTGTTGGTATCAATTGCAGTAATTCCAAAGCCTGTTTGAGTGCTTGAGTTGACATAATATGTCCAAAGACCGACTGATGCCTGTGATACTAAAAGATCAAACCAAAAGTTCCCACTATCCCAAGTCATCGCTTGACCTGCGAGTGTGACTGTATCGCCACTTCCCAGAAATGTAGTATCATAAGCAAGCCAAAGCGTAACACGTATCTCTGCATCAGCTCCAACATTGACTCGGGTGTCATCAGCCACGGTTGTTTGAACGACAATACGATCCCAGATCACTCCAACACTCTGCCCATTTGTATCGAGTGTTGTAATTCCAAAGTTTGTTTCGGTACTTGAGTTGACAAAGTAAGTCCATAGACCTACAGACGCTTGAGATACAGTTAAGTCAAACCAAGAGTTCCCTGCATCCCAGGTCATTGCTGTTCCATCAAGAGTCACTGAATCTCCAGCTCCCAGGAATGTGTTGTCATATGCTAACCAGAGGGTCACTCGAACCTCGACATTATCGTCAACATTGACTCGTGTGTCATCAGCCACTGTGGTCTGCACGACAATCCGATCCCAAACAACACCAACACTCTGACTGTTAGTATCAATCGCTGTAATTCCAAAACTTGTTTGAGTACTTGAGTTAACGAAGTAAGTCCAGAGTCCTACTGATGCCTGTGAAACGGTAAGGTCAAACCAAGAGTTACCTGCATCCCACATCATAGCCTGTCCTGCAAGTGTGACAGTATCTCCACTTCCAAGGGGCGTGCTGTCATACGCAAGCCATAGTGTCACTCGAACCTCAACGTTATCGTCAACATTGACTCGGGTGTCATCAGCTACCGTGGTCTGCACGACAATCTGATCCCAGATGATATCTACATCTTGACCATTCGTATCCAAAGTAGTTATTCCATATATCGTTTCAGCACTCGAATTAACAAAATAAGTCCAAAGCCCCACTGAAGTTTGAGAAACCATCAGATCAAACCAAGAATTCCCAGAGTCCCATGTCATCGCTTGACCTGCGAGTGTGACAGTATCGCCACTTCCAAGTGGCGTGTTGTCATATGCTAACCAGAGGGTCACTCGAACCTCGACATTATCGTCAACATTGACTCGTGTGCTATCGGCAACCGTTGTTTGAACTACAATCTGATCCCAGACCACACCAACACTTTGGCCATTCGTATCGAGTGTTGTAATCCCAAAGTTAGTTTCAATACTTGAGTTGACAAAGTAAGTCCAAAGCCCCACTGAAGCCTGAGAAACCGTCAGATCAAACCAAGAATTCCCAGAGTCCCATGTCATCGCTTGTCCTGCGAGAGTTACAGAATCACCAGCTCCTAGGAATGTACTATCATAAGCAAGCCAGAGGGTCACTCGAACCTCAACATTGTTTCCGATATTCACTCGGGTGTCATCAGCAACTGTTGTTTGAACCATAATCTGGTCCCAAATGACATCTACACTTTGACCATTTGTATCTAGAACAGTGATACCATATGTCGACTCTGAGCTTGAATTGACAAAATATCTCCAAAGTCCTATTGAAGCCTGAGATACGCTAAGGTCAAACCAAGAATTGCCACCATCCCAAGTCATCACTTGTCCAGCAAGTGTGACTGTATCGCTACTCCCTAAAGGCGTACTGTCATATGCCAGCCAAAGTGTGACACGAATTTCGACAATATCACCCACATTCACTCGGGTATCATCAGCTGTGGTGGTTTGCACTATTATCTGATCCCAGACCACACCAACACTTTGGCCATTCGTATCCAAAGCAGTTATTCCATAAGTAGAATCAGAACTCGAGTTGACGTGATATGTCCAGAGACCTACTGAAGCTTGCGACACTGTCAAATCAAACCAGGAGTTCACGGAGTCCCAAGTCATTGCTTGACCTGCAAGCGTGACGGTATCACCACTTCCCAGAAATGTAGTATCATAGGCAAGCCAAAGTGTAACACGTATCTCAACAGTATCTCCTATATTGACTCGTGTGTCGTCAGCGACTGTTGTTTGTACTACAATCTGATCCCAAACCACTCCAACACTCTGACTGTTGGTATCAATCGCAATAATACCGAAACTTGCTTGAGTGCTTGAGTTAACAAAGTAAGTCCAAAGCCCAACTGAAGCCTGAGAAACCGTCAAATCAAACCAAGAGTTCACGGAGTCCCAAGTCATTGCTTGACCTGCGAGTGTGACTGTGTCCCCACTCCCAAGGGGCGTGCTGTCATATGCTAACCATAGAGTGACACGAATCTCTGCATCAGCTCCGACACTTACTCGTGTATCGTCAGCTACTGTTGTCTGTACAACAATCTGGTCCCAAATAACATCGACACTCTGACTATTCAAATCCAAGGCAGTAATTCCGAAATTAGTGTCAGTACTTGAATTAACAAAATAAGTCCAGAGCCCCACTGAGGCCTGAGAAACCGTTAGATCAAACCACGAATTCCCAGAGTCCCAAGTCATTGCAGTTCCGTCAAGAGTCACTGAATCTCCTGCACCTAGAGGACTGCTATCATATGCCAGCCAGAGGGTCACTCGAACCTCGACATTATCGTTAGCATTGACTCGGGTGTCATCTGCAACAGTCGTTTGGACAACAATCTGGTCCCATACGACATCCACACTCAGACTGTTTGTGTCCAAAGATGTTATTCCGTAACTTGTTTGAGAACTTGAATTTACAAAATATGTCCAGAGCCCAACTGATGCCTGTGACACAGAGAGATCAAACCAAGAGTTCACGGAGTCCCAAGTCATTGCTTGACCTGCAAGCGTGACCGTATCACCACTTCCCAGAAATGTAGTATCATAGGCAAGCCAGAGTGTAACACGTATCTGATATCTACGCTTTGGCCATTTGTGTCTAAAGATGTAATTCCGAAACCTGCTTGAGTGCTTGAGTTAACAAAGTAAGTCCAGAGTCCCACTGAGGCCTGTGACACAGAGAGATTAAACCAAGAGTTCACAGAGTCCCAAGTCATCGCTTGTTCTGCGAGAGTCACAGTATCCCCTGATCCAAGAAAAGTACCATCATAGGCAAGCCAGAGAGTCACACTAACCTCGACATTAGCTCCGACATTTACGCGTGTGCCATCAGCTACTGTTGTCTGTACAACGATCTGATCCCAGATTACCCCAACATTTTGGCTATTGATGTCAATCGTACTAATTCCTAGACCTGCTTGAGTGCTTGAGTTAACAAAGTAAATCCATCGACCGACGGATGCCTGAGAAACTGTTAGTTCGAACCAAGAGTTTCCTCCATCCCAAGTCATCGCTTGGCCTGCGAGAGTCACAGAATCTCCAGATCCAAGAAAAGTACCATCGTAGGCAAGCCAGAGAGTGACTCTGACCTCGACATTAGCTCCAACATTTACCCTTGTGTCATCAGCTATGGTCGATTGAACGACAATCTGGTCCCAGATGACATCTACGCTTTGACTGTTTGTGTCTAGGCTTGTAATTCCAAAGGCTGCAGCTGAACTTGAGTTAACGAAATAATTCCATCGACCGACTGATCCCTGTGAAACGGTGAGGTTAAACCACGAGTTCACGGAGTCCCAAGTCATCACTTGTCCAGCAAGTGTGACTGTATCGCCACTCCCAAGATATGTACTATCATATGCCAACCAAAGTGTAACACGTATCTCAACATTATTTCCCATATTTACTCGCGTATCATCAGCCACGGTCGATTGAACGATAATCTGGTCCCAAATGACATCCACGCTTTGACTGTTTAGAATAAAATCAGATATTCCGTAAGTTGCTTCCAAGGTGGAATTAACAAAATAGCTCCACAATCCTACAGACGCTTGAGAAACTGTAAGTTCGAACCAAGAGTTTCCAACATCCCAAGTCATCGCTTGGCCTGCAAGCGTGACTGTATCACCACTTCCCAGAAATGTAGTATCATAAGCGAGCCAAAGTGTAACACGTATCTCAACAGTATCTCCAACGTTAACTCTAGAGTCATCAGCTTCTGTTGTCTGAATGACAATCTGATCCCACACAACATCTACTGCTTGACTATTAGTATCTAGAAGAGTGATTCCATACGTTGCATCGGAACTAGAGTTCACATAGTATGTCCAAAGACCAACTGAAGCTTGTGATACAGTCAGGTAAAACCGAGAGTTGCCAGCGTCCCAAGTCATTGCTTGACCTGCAAGTGTGATGGTGTCGCCACTTCCCAGAAAGGTGCTATCATATGCCAACCACAGAGTCACTCGAACCTCGACATTATCACCCACATTGACTCGAGTGTCATCAGCTTCTGTGGTCTGTACAACAATCTGATCCCAAACAACACCCACACTCTGGCTGTTTGTGTCCAAAGATGTAATTCCAAAACCTGCTTGACTGCTTGAGTTAACGAAGTAAATCCAGAGTCCAACTGATGCTTGAGAAACTGTAAGTTCGAACCAAGAATTTCCACCATCCCAAGTCATCGCTTGGCCTGCAAGTGTGACGGTGTCGCCACTTCCCAGAAATGTAGTATCATAAGCGAGCCAAAGTGTAACTCGTATCTCAACAGTATCTCCGACATTGACTCGTGTATCATCAGCTAATGTAGTCTGAACGACGATCTGATCCCAAACAACACCCACACTCTGACTGTTTGTGTCCAAAGATGTAATTCCAAAACCTGCATGAGTGCTTGAGTTAACAAAGTAAGTCCAAAGTCCAACTGAAGCCTGTGACACAGAGAGATCAAACCAAGAGTTCACAGAGTCCCAGGTCATAGCTGTTCCATCAAGAGTCACTGAATCTCCTAATCCTAAAGGAGTGCTGTCATATGCAAGCCAGAGAGTGACTCGTATCTCAACATTATCACTAACGTTGACTCGCGTGTCATCAGCTGCAGTGGTCTGTACGATAATCTGGTCCCAAATTACTTGTTGGGAGAGACCATTTTGGTCCACGATAGTGATTCCATGTGTTCCTCCAGAATAAATGACTGTGTTATAGGTGTTAGCAGTGACTGTTGCTTCAGAGTCTGTAATCCTCCACACACCTGAACCCTGATGGGTCGCAAGTATAGAGGAAAGAGTGACAGTACCATCAGTGACTGGTGTATCGTCGGAGTCATAGTAAAGTGTGAAATCAATATTCACACTTGTTCCAACATCCACTCTGTTGTCGGTTACAGAATATGACTGAACTTGAACACGGTCAGCAATATATGTGTCAGTAACGCTGGTTGTGTAATAGAGGTCTGTGCCACCTGATCCTGCGCCTGCTTCGACTACTTTTATCGTGTATGTGTCCGGACCCACGACATCATCAGCATAGCAGGTGACATTGAATGCACCTGAGGTAAGAGTGAGGTCACTCCAAGGACCTGCGCTAGTTCCATACTCTGGAGCGGATACCCAGACATCGACTGCGGATGAGGAAGGATGATCATCCACAGAAGTATAGTATATGACTGTACCAATAAACCAGAATAATCCATCAAGATCTCCCCTATTCACAGTCCCAGAGCCATCATCAATACTTGGTGTACCAGAATAGTCAAGCCGAGTTTCAACATCCCAAGTGACATCAGGACTATCATACCAATCATTGTCAATCTCAGCTTGTGCATCAATCACGTAACATCTTACATCCAAATCGCTTGAGTCGGGAAAGTCCCAGTCAATTGTGAAATTAAAGGTCGCATCGATATCATCTCCACTCCTAATTGCTGTTGAACCCCCCGTGTTCAATGCGACATATGTTCCTGCGTCGTATACTTCAGAGAATGTATTCGTATCCTCATCATATCTGAAAGCACAGTACTCTGTGGTGTTTGCGTCATCCCAAAGTTCAATCTCTAGATAGCCAATATCCGCAAAGCCATTTTGGTCGCTCACAAAGACTGTAATCTGGTACTCCCTGTATTGAGCATACATGTTATCCGTGTCATCTGGGTTTACGAGGACTGGTGCCTGTCTATTTGTTGGAGTATAGACCGGAGTCCAAGTGTGGAGAAGTGTTGAATCAATCTCCCACAAACTTTGGCTCGAGTCACTCGTTTCAGATCCACCCTTGAATCTCAAAGTGAGTGTGACAGAATCTAGCCAAGTTGAAACAGAAACATTGTTCCAAGTGTTAGGATCAAGGTCTGCGAACAGGTTTTCCCAGCCAGTCCCGTTCCAGACATCTACCTTGATGTCTTCTGCATCTAAGTCACCTGTGTAGATGCAGACAAACTCGTTTTCCTCAGAGTATGATGCGGATGTCCACTGAACCTCTCTATCAAGCTCATAATTGACTGTTGCTGTTCTGTTGACTCCAATTCTAATGTGGTCCACATGGACCTCATCAACACCATCGACTTGACTATAGACTAAATAGACTCTCAAGGCATTGACTTCTGCTTGTGTATGAAGCCCTAAACTTATGTTGTCGTAGTAATAGCTGGTGTGTTGACCAACAACTCCTACAGAAGTGCCTGCTCCTGATCCAGTATAATCCACAAAGACTTCTGCTGAGTCATCTCCAGCCCCCGCTATGTTCATGCAGTAGATCGAAATGTTAACACTGACAGTTCCTGTTATGGCTGTATTTTCGAATTCGAACCAGCCAATCTGATCGCTCGGCTGCTTTGTGTAGATATAATTGGTTGGCTCATCTTGAGCATCAAGATAGGGGGCAGTTCCAATAGTGGTCCATCCAGTCCAAGTGGAATCATTATTATTAGTGTCCAACCACTCAGAACCACCTGGGGTGCCAGTATCGTTCTCGGTGAGTGTGTCGTAGGTAGAATCAGGGGCTGACTGTTGATCCACGAAGTTAGAATGTGTCCCTATGTTGGTTGAACTGTCCACATCGCTTGTATTAGAATCTACAAAGTCCTCTATATTCCCTGCAGGAACTGCTTGATAATATGGCAAGAATGAATCAACATTAAGGGGAATCTCTATAGGGCTTTCCACATTCGAGCAGAAAGTCATGAAGAGAAGGAATATGCACATTAAAAAGATGCAACTTTTTCTTTTATTCATCTCATCTCCCCCTCTGACATAATGTAAGTCTAAACATCACTTGAGAAATTTTCATCTGCAAACCCGGGTTTGGTGGCTGATTCTCTTGACTATCTGCAGCTGAAATGGCTTACACCCCTCAAGCATCTCTACAGCAGCGATGAAATTGAAATCACTAACTCACCCTTGTTGCATATGGAGCCTTATTTGATTATTGATAAAATAGACAACAAATCCCTCTATATGTTGAAACAATGTTACCTCACGAATCATGGTCAACTTCGTCACTGAAACGATAATATTAACGAAAAAAAGGGTAGAGCTACGAAAAATACCATTTGCAATTTAATGTGAAACTTGTTGTTCTTCTTCTTCATTTTCTGTACGTACGTCAGCTAACCAAAGGGGAATAGCCAGATTCCGTCCATAACCAAGTGCAACCAGAATGATGCTAAGAACGATAGAAACCAACAAAAGCACCACTGGGCTGTGGAAAGGTCTGCCATACCAACCCGTAATGCTGAATGGGACCTCCAAGCCAAAATACTTCCAAGTATGATCCAAATCAAGCAAAGCACTAGTAACGCCACAAATCCCGAAGACAAGAAATGCACGAAAAAGAAACTCATCTCTACTCAATCCTTTTGAGGTGTCATTGGTAGTCATTTCCATACGCCTACCATCATGGCTCTGGAATCCTTTAAGCGTGTCTGCTTCTTTGAAAGATGTCTGCCAGCTAATGGATATCAGGCCATTCTATGACTTTTATTTCTTAACTTAAGTCCTTTTTGTTACCAAGACTACTTTCTCTTTGCTTCTGCCCTCAGTCTGAGAATCCTTCGAAGGTCGATTAATGCGCCGATGAGAAAAAGTGTTGAGAGTGCAAGTAAGACTGCAATGACTATTAGATAGGATGGTGCGTAATATCGAACAAGCAAGGCAAATTGAAACATACTCGCTCCTATTGACATTAGAATGAGAAAACGAATTAGTAAAAGACATCGACCTCGATCGAATCTGTTCGGATGCACAGGTGGATTTGTATAATGTTTAATGTCAGAATGGAGGTAATCATCTATTAGTTCCTCACGTTTCTCATCTGTCACAGGTCTGCAGCCCCTTAGCATGAAGTCCATTCTGGCGTTTTTGTATCAACATTCAACTATTATCCCGTAGAAAAGTATTGCTTGTTTGTGGGGAATCTCCTTGATTTCATCAATGGAACTGATTTGTGAATTACTTCCATTTGCTATGAATGGCTATCTATTCCGAATCTTTATGTCATATCCACATTTTTGACACTTCCCATTAGCATCAGTAGCAACATTTCTTGAGAACAGCCTTAGTCTTTCATAACAAAGAGTCCCACATACTGGGCATAGAGTATCTTCAAGCCCCTTTCTACCAACATTGCCAATGTACACAAACTCTAATCCTATCGTTTTAGCTTTCTCTCTAGCCTGTACGAGCACCTCGAGCGATGTCATGGGTTCTGTGTACTTGTAGCTAGGATAGTACCTATTCAGATGCCAAGGTGTCTTTGGTCCAGTACTATCCACTATCCACCTTGCAATCGTTTCAAGACATTCCACGTCATCACTGAGTTCCGGAACAACCAGTGTTGTGAGTTCCACATGGACTCCACGGTCAATCATGTGTATGATGTTGTCCAATACTGGTTGGAGTGCAATCCCACAGATCTGTCGGACTTGAGGCTCACATCCTTTTACATCAACATTTGCAGCATCTAGACCTGCATCGATCATGAGTTCAAGAGCCTCTTTTGTCATGTATCCGTTCGTGACGATTGTATTGTATAAACCACCTTCTCTCGCTAGTTTGAACACCTCAAGGTTCCACTCTAGCATCAACGTCGCCGCTTCGCTAAAGGATATTGACACTCCCTCACTTCCCCTTGCCTGAGCCATATTGATGAACTGCTCAGGACTCACATACCGCGCCAACTCTGGAGTAGGTTTCTGCTTGGAAATGTCGAAGTTCTGACAGAAAGGACAAGAAGCATTACATCCCCAACTCCCCACGGTAAGCGCGGATGTGCCTGGCGCAAAATGGAAGAATGGTTTTTTCTCGATGGGATTATTACTGATAGATGAAACATTCCCATAGACTAAAGTCTTCACAGAGTTACCGATGTTTAATCGTGTGCCGCATACCCCCAATTTCTGTTCACGAAGCAGACATCTATGAGCGCAAGTAAAGCATCGGATAGCATCATCTTCTCTAATCTGAAGAACACCTTCATGGACTACCTGCGGAATGAACTGATCTATTTGGATCTCTGTCAATTTAGTCTACAATTATTGAGTGTAGACCGCCCAGATTATAGAAGCTATTAAGGCAAATTCCTTTTCACATTCTCTAATCTCCTATTCTAACTTGAAATGGCAGGACGAATAAGGCTGCATGCTCCTTCATTGTAGACTCTCATTCTCCCTCCCTTGAAAGCTCCAATAAGAGTGATGTTAGCTTTCTGAGCAAATTTCACTCCTGCATCAGTGGAAACAGCGAAGGACACAAGCAACGGGATTGAAGTCCAAGCACATTTACTGACAATATCTGCTGTAAGCCGTCCTGAGCTTATCATCATGCACTCTGTCAAGTCGATATTCTCCTGGGCTGCTAGACCTATCGTCTTATCTACTGCGTTATGCCGTCCAAGGTCCTCAGCCATTACATACTTTTCTTCACTCAAGCTATAGAGAAGTGCCCCATGTAATGCACCAGTTTGTTTTCGACCAACTTGTGCATCTCGTAATAATCCGGTCGTTTCATAGAGTTTATTGAGCCCGATCTCTATCCTCTTTGAAATTGTAGGAAGCCCTTCTGCAGTTCTGAGTTCTCTTAGCACCTCTGGAGCACTGCATTCAGTCCCAATGAACCTTCGAATCTGAGAGAAACCTTTTCGGGGCTGCGGCACCACTTCCTCTTTGACCTTGATAGAACAACGGTGCCCAGAGCACCTCACCTCACTAACTTCTGCATATGATTTGATGATACCAGTAGACAGAAGGTACCCAATCGAGAGTTCTTTTTCTAGACCTGGGCTGCAGACAAAAGCTGCAATGAACTCCTTATTCAATCTCACTTCTAATGCTGTTTCAATGGCAACGAAATCATCTTCACTGATGCTATCAT
>LRSL01000033.1 GCA_001563335.1 Candidatus Thorarchaeota archaeon SMTZ1-45
GCTCGAGCTAGACATAGGTACGGACCCATTGCTTAATGATACCGACTCAGATACCCTTTCAGACTGGGAAGAGTGGATTCTCTATGATACCGACCCCACAGAGGCGGACAAGGATCAAGATGGACTTAATGATGCAGAAGAGATAGAGAATGGTACAGACTGGGAAAACTGGGACACTGATTTCGACACCATCAGTGATGGAGATGAAGTGAACATCTATGAAACATCACCAATCAACGATGACACTGATGCGGACAATATCGCTGATGCAGATGAATTGTTCAATAGTCATACTAATCCTCTATTACTTGATACAGATGGGGACACAATACCTGACGACTTGGATGACCAAGATGCGGATGGACTCAACAATCATGATGAGATTTACCTTTACGAGCCAAACTGTACAATGATTGACTCTGACTTGGACTTGATTAGTGACTACGATGAGGTATTTGTCTGGGAAACATCACCTAACAAGTTTGACAGTGATGATGATGGTCTTGGAGATTGGGATGAACTCTTCTACTGGTCGAGTGACCCCAATGACAGAGATAGTGATAATGATGGTTTAGAAGATTCAGAGGAAGCGCTTACATGGCACACTCTATTGAATAGTACAGACACAGATTCAGATAGTCTTTCTGACTACGATGAGATTAAGGTGTTCGAAACAGACCCCTTGCTCTTTGATACAGATGGTGACTCCCTTGGAGACGGAGATGAACTTAACATCTACAACACATCACCCTTGCGAAAAGATACAGATAGTGACAAACTTCTCGATGGGCAGGAGATAAACGGCTTCTATATGACCTTCAATATAAGCGGTGTCATCAGCAGCAGATGGGTCTACACAAACCCAAGAGTGAGCGACACCGATAAAGACACGCTCACAGACTTTGAAGAAGTAAATAGGACGAACACAGATCCAACGCTCTACAGCACTCAGGGAACCACAGTATCAGATGCAGATTGGGATATTGATGGCGACCTCCTGACTAATGCGCAGGAAATCCGACTCACGAGAACAAATCCACGAGTCTATGATACCGATTCTAATGGCAAGTCGGATGGTGCTGATGATGAGGATAGAGACCTTCTCACGAACTACTGGGAGTGTGTCCTGACCAAGACTGATCCCAGAGATCCAGATAGTAACGATAATGGCATATCCGATTACAACGACGATGAAGATGGTGATACACTGTCAAATGGGGAAGAGTGCAAGATCTATGGAACTGACCCAAGACACAGAGATAGTGACCGTGACGGACTCTATGACAACGAAGAGGTTGAGGACTGGGGGACTGACCCACTCAATAAAGACAGTGATTTCGATGGTCTAGAGGATGGTCCTGAGGTCAACACATGGGGGACCATGCCTGACTCTAATGACACTGACTTAGATTGGCTCACTGATTATGAGGAAGTTATCCTGACAAACACAGATCCTACAACCAACACGACCTACGGTGTCACATTGGACAGAAACTATGACAGTGACTCTGACGGACTCTCCAATTGGGATGAGCTGAGGGTCTACTTCACACTCCCCAACGACCCTGATTTTGACAATGATGATCTCATTGATGGTCTTGAGATTACTTTGGGCACACTCATCAATGGCACGGACAGCGACTCTGACATGTTGACTGATGGAGAAGAATACATTCTCTATGGTACTGATCCATTGGAGCCGGACAGTGACTTAGACGGACTCAGCGACTTCGAGGAAGTGTTGGTCTACGATACGGATCCGCTGGTTGAGGACAGCGATGAGGATGGCATCAGTGACTATGATGAGGTCTGGGCTGTGAACCCACTGGGCATAGCTACTAACCCGCTAGAAGATGATGGAGACTTCGATGGGTTGAGTGACTATCAGGAACTTTTCGTTACACCATACTCAGACCCGACCACCCCAGATAGTGACTCAGATGGACTTGACGATTACGAAGAAGTCACAGCATACTTCACTCATCCAATGAACAATGATACGGATTCAGATCTCTTGTCAGATGGAAATGAGGTTTTCGTATATCAGACGAACCCAAGAAACCCAGACAGTGATCAAGATGGCCTAGATGACTATACAGAGGTCATGGTTCTAGGAACAGACCCTAACAATAGAGATAGTGATGCGGATGGTTTGCTTGACGGACAAGACTTTCTACCTCGTATCCACTGGATATTCCCAATTGCGGGTCTCATTGTGCTCGCTTTCGTGGCGGCTTTAGGTATAAAACGGTACAGAGAAACTCATATGGTGGAGGAGTATGTGACCAGAGCAGAGCCTGCGAGCCTTGGGCTTGAGCCGGGCATGGACATCGTAGTAGAGTACAAGATCCGGGACGGACGGGTCATCTTTGGCGTGGTCGTGAGGAATGGTGCAAAGAATGCCATGCATAATGTGCAGGTGATACTTGGTGTGCCAGATTTGACTGATCAAATCAAGACACAGAACCTTGGCACAGTAGAGCCGGACACGGTTTCAATAGTGCAGATCGAGTTCGAGCTGCAGCCTGGAGCTGAGGGCGAGCTCGTTGGCATGGTAGAGTACGACAGCGTAGAGGGCGAGCACAGGATAGTGAACCTGAAACCTGTCAAGATTGTCGCATAGTGAATCGATAGTTCACCTAGCATCATTTGTCCACGAATGGACATTCTTATTTAAAATATCATAACCTGTCTTGAGGCTCGCAAGTATCTCAATGATACAGAGAAGAAGAATCACAATGAGCCCACCAATAAGAGGAACGTTACCAGAATATGAAAACACAATGAATAGCAATCCTAGGCTCATTAGAACACTCCATCCGTATCCCACCTGTTGCCACCGTTCCCTTGGAATCCAGAGAAAGAGGAGTCCTATAAGATCTATGAGTCATATCAAGAAAGATAATGTTTCAAGTGCACCTATATACCAGTAAGCAGGAAAGAAGAAAAAAAACATGCTGAATAAAACAGCATCTCGAGCGAGATGTGTACTTCGTATGACTGTGAGTGATGTATTATCTTGACCTTTGGACAACATGTAAAATTCCCCTCATGATTTTACTTTTCTCGAATGAATATAAAGAGGATTCACATTTTTGGTAGATGCCAGACAATTCTTATGAAAAGTTGTTCAGACTAGTGAGGCTGAAACCAGTGAGGATTATCACATAGTTATCTCAGCAATTCATTAGACATGGAACAAAGAATCGCATTACTTAAGGGTCGGAGCAGTTTGTAGAATAGACCATGTCGCTAGAGATCTTTAGTGTAATCTTTTGGGTCTTCGCAATAGTTTCTACATACCTACAGGACAAAGCCTCAACAGGTGAAAAAAAAGTCGTATCCCTGACCACCCTGATTAAAATCATTCCAGCATTAAGTGCGGTCATCTTTGTTATGCTCTTTCGACCACCGACGCTATTCACCATCCTTCTGGCTGCTGCATTCGCTTTCTGTATGTTTGGAGATGTTGGGATGGAGGTTGACCTCATTCCGGGGATAGGTATGTTTCTCATTGCTCACATTCTCTACACGATAAACTTCCTATGGCATATTAGCACAATAGGGTTCGACATACTCCAAGCAGTAATTGCTGTAGTTTGTATGTTAATCATGGTGTTGTATGTCTTCATGTTAATCAGATATCTTCGTGCCTCAGGTCCGGAAGTTCCACCCTTCATTTTAAAAGCTGGGACTTTGTATTTCCTATTAATCTCTGCAACACTCAGTTCTTCCCTCCTACTCTGGTTGACCTCCAATGTTATTTTTGGAGCCCTTTCTGTCTTTGGTGCACTTATCTTCATAGTTTCAGATTCATTGATCGCGATTAACGAGTTTCGTCAAGAGATAACACACCATGAGTTTTACATCATGCCAACATATTATCTAGCAATCTTCCTCCTTTCGCTAGGTGTATTTGTATTTGCATTCTGAAAGAAACAAGGTGAATATCAGTTCCAAAGTTTGATAAGACTAAAGACCCTCACAGGCTGAGGGGACAGCTTTGAACAAAGACGAGCTGCTGGAGACAATTGATGCCAAACTGGACCAGCTTAATCCTGAAGAACTGATCAGTCCAGAGAGCATGCGACCAATTGCCATTAAAACACGAGAAAGAAGGCAGCTTGCAGAACTCGAGAGAGAATTACTACAGACACTCGAGGAGATAAAGTCAGACAAGCGAGTTCCAAACATTATAACGCGATTAGCCAATGTCTATCTTAAGGAGGCTTCATTTAGCAGGGCAATTGTCCTATACGAGCTGACATTGGGACTTGATAGCAAACAGGTCAATGCATGGATAAACATGGGTCAGGCATATTTGAAGATATCAAGCCCAGTAGAAGCTATCAGTTGCTTAGGTAGTGCTTTGGCGATGGATCAGAGAAATGCCTTAGCAATGGTCTTTTTAGCTACAGCACAGTTGAAGCTGGGAGAACTTGAAGAAGCAAACAAGAACTTAGACCGCGCCATATTCATTAATTCTAACATGACTCGAGCATTGCTCGGAAAAGGTGAGTATTTTCGGGCAAAGGGAGAGCTTGATGTAGCTGTGACGTGGTTGCGGCGTGCTCTATCTATGGACCCCAACTTTCTGCCAGCGCTAATGGAACTTGGTAGTGTGTATCTTGCCCTCAAGAGATATGAGGAGGCAGTTGAAGTACTAAATAAAGCTCTCAAGTTAGATCCAAACCAACCATTTGCGCTTTCTACGATGGGGGACGTCTATTTTGAATTGCATGAGCTAGAGTCAGCCCTATATTATTATGATAAAGCAGTGAGTATCAAGTTTGATGATCCCGAACTGTGGATTAAGAAAGGTGATATCCACAAGGCGTTGAAGTCATATCAACAAGCATCCAATGCTTATCAAAAGGCAATCAATGCAGATCCTGAACATGTGGAGTCTTGGGTTAAAAATGGAGCAGTAATGCTTCTTCTTGATGATGAAGGAACAGCTTTGGAATACCTCAACACCGCGCTTGCTCTTGATCCAACGAATGCAGAGATAGCTTACCAGAGAGGGCTCATATACTATTCTCTGGAAAGATACGAAGAAGCATTTGCTGACTTTGATGCTGCATTTTCACTTAACCCTAGTAATCCAGAGAATCTCTACTATCGTGCAATGATGTTGGAATTGCTCGACAGAAAACCTGAAGCAAGACGAACATGGACTGTTGCGCAGCGGCTATACGAAGAGATTGGCAATGTCACAAAAGTAGCAGAATGCAAGGTGAGGATTAGACGACTAGTTCAGACTTAGGGAAAAATGACTTATGGCACAGGTATAAATCACCATCAGGGTTATTAATCAAGAGTGAGCAAAATCTGACGGCACTGAGGAAAAATGACGGAAGACTACGAAAGACTAGTCAAGAGAAACGGACGCAAGGTGAAATGGAGTGAGTTTGTTGGTTCTACCACATTTATTGAGTCAAAGAACCTTGCAAGACATGTAGGCTGTGAAAGACTATATCTGAAATTTGAGGGAGGGAATCCGACCGGCACACAGAAAGACCGTATTGCTCTTGCTATTATGGACGCAGCTAAACAGAAAAATGCCAGTGCAGTCACTACAGCCACCTGCGGTAATTTTGGAGCCGCACTGGCATGGGCGGCAAGAGTTTTTGATATTCCAGCTCATATCTTTATCCCAGAGGGATATCATGTACCAAAAGATCGAATGAAGCGAATCAAAGAAACTGGTGCGCAGCTCCACTTCGCACCAGGTCAATATGAGGACCTCGTTGAACTATCAAAAAAGACTGCAAAAGAGGAAGGCTGGTTTGATGCAAATCCAGGAGTGGATGGTGTCAAGGAGATTTCTATAGAAGCGTATGCTGATATTTCACAGGAGATATACCGAGATATTCGAAGAGCTCCCAATTTTGTCTTTGTGCCTGTAGGAAATGGAACAACAATAGCAGGAATTCACATGGGATTTAAGCGATTATATGAGGCGGGTAAGATTCAGTTTCTGCCAAGGATGGTAGCTACGAGTACTCGGCGGGGTAATCCAATTGTGAAGTCATTCAAGTTGAATAGTCGAAATATTCAAGACCTTCGTAGAGATGAAATCAAAGAAACCAAATTCAATGAACCTCTCACCAATTGGCATGCATATGATGGTCAAGAAGCCTTAGATGCCATCTATGAATCAAAGGGATTTGCTGATTATGCCTCGGAAAGCAAAATGGTCGAGTTTTCAAAACTACTTCGTCAGGAAGAGGGTCTCTATGTCCTTCCTGCAGCAGCAAGTACACTTGCTGTTATGCATGATCTTGCAGATGACAAAGTCACAATGAAAGGAACCTTTGTTGCAATACTCACAGGTAGAGATTTTGAATAGAACTAGAATTAGAGTGTAAGACTCATAGTGATATTACCATCATCTTCAATACGTAGAACCTTAAAACCAAATGTTTCATAGAATCTCTGCAATGGTATCCCTACCTCATTCTCAGCCTCAGTGTCGAGCTCTATCGCATCATATCGATTTAATTTAGCCCATTGGATTATGGAGTTTAGAACGATTCTCCCAATACCTTTGCCCCTTGTTCTAATAGCAAAGGTATCCAAATAGAATGTACTTCCTTCTTTTCTTTTAACAGGGTAACCTAAAATAACACCTTCAGAGCGTTTATTCAGAATTATGAATAGAAGTAGCACATTCTCCTCAGTCATTCTTGTTTGGAGTTCCTCAGTACTATATCGAAGAGACTCTCTAAATGAGTGTGCCTCAATATCTTTGAACAATCTTTCATATTGATCAGACCATGATTTTGCCATGACAACACGCAAATCATCTCCTAAGAGTGGGAGGAGTTGGTCTTTCATATTCTCCCAAACATTTTGAGGGAACGATGAGTTCATAGATTGGTGCCTCGCTCAGAGTACTATTTTTTCAAATCATATCTATGGGCAGCAGAATCCATGATTCTCTGGATTAATTGGTCATAGGTATAACCAGACTTCATCGCCATAAATGGGTAAAATGATATGTCTTGGTTATCTGGATCAAAGTCCATTCCAGGTAGCGGGTTGATTTCTAAGAAGTATAGCTGTTCGTCTTCATCCATTCTATAATCAATTCGTGCAAAATCTGGAACTTCGAGTAATTCACAAATTTCAATTGAAACCTTCTCGATTTTTCTTTTCAGGTCTTTTCGGATTTTTGCAGGACATATGTAATGGTCCAGTCCTTCATAGATTGTCTTGGCTTTCTGTCCGTAGACTCCAGCAATTTCTGATGGAAACTTCGAGAAATCTATCTCCAATATAGCAAGAACATCAGGTTTTGAACCAAGACAATCTAAGACACCCACGCTAAACTCGCGTCCTTGGATGAATTGTTCGGCCAAAATTGGTTGTTTATACTCCTGTAGCATAGCTCCCAGTTTCTTGATAAGTTGCTTCCTGTCATAGACAACATTATCCTCATTAATACCCACTGAAGATCCTTCTTCATTGGGCTTTAGTATGACAGGATATTTGAATACAAGTTTGCTAACTTGCTTAGTGCTGGATAGAATGTTGAACTGAGGAGTCAAAATATTGTGGAAAGATAAGAACTTCTTAGTCCAACCCTTATTCAAACAAACTGCAGTCGAGAGAACATTTGCGCCAACATATGGAATTCCTAGCATCTCCAAGATAGCAGGAATGTGAGATTCTCGGCTCTCACCACGGACACCCTCAGCTCGATTGAAGACAAGATCTGGCTTGACTTGCTTCAATGTTTCAAGTATGTTCTCATCTGCTTCGATGAAAACATAGTCATGACCTCCTGATTCTATTCCATGTTTAATCATCTCAATTGTATGAGGCGGGTCATATTCTACTTCGAACTCTGATTCATCTTTTCGTGTGTTTAAGACTAGTGCAACTTTCATTGAATATCAGCATAGGAATCATGCACATTTCTGTTTAAATTTTTGATACATTCTCAAATTTACCATTTTAATGGCCTATAGTTCAAAAGAATCAATCTCCTCTTTGAAAATAGACATGACCCTATCTTTCAAATCAGCTGGTATACTAATAGGGTCGTAGAGAGTGATGAATTTCTTGAAGAGTTCATCCTCGCGAGCTTGAGCTTCCTCATACAGTTTAGATGCCTTGAATTCTTCGACCAAGTCGCCTTTTACATTTTTCTTAACAGCAGAGTAAAATGCGAATAACTGTTCATCCATTGCAGTTTCCGAGAGAAGATAGGTCAGTGTTGTTTTCCCACCAAAGAGTGTAAAGCGATTCTTATGTTCTCTATTGAGCATGTTTTCGTGGAACCCTATTTGACTAGGGTCAATCCCTCCACCCGCACAGAGGAGGTACATCTTACCACAAATTGTGCAATGATGACACCACCTATAGTCTCGGCCTGCTTCGGTTTCTGTAAAGCAGCTCATCTGGTATTTCGCAATGTCTGGATATCGATGAGCAAGAGTTCGCTGTACCATCATATCCATCAAGGGTTCAATCAGACTTCCTGTTCCAACAGACCGACCTGAGAACATCTTTGTCATTTGATCAATGTGCACAGTCCAATTATGAGTCTGGTCCCAGCAGGGATTCACAAGCCATCCATACTTGTCCATGTAGGTTGCAGATGTTGTTTGTTCGTTTCCAAATAGGATATACTTCCCTTGGAGCGCATATGCAAGCGGAATACATTCCAGAGCATATTCTGTAGACTGTAGAGCCCAACCAAACTCAGAGAAGGGAAGACCAAGGTAGGGATAATCTCGGAGCTTTCCGGTTTCATGTTCTATTATATGAAGGTCTTTGTTGAACTCTTTCTTGAACTGCTCAGCCAATGCAGTCTTGTGTTTCTCCTCGTATGTCATGCTATGTTCAACAAAGTAAGCCATTTCTGGATCAAGTTCCAACTCTCGAGCAACTGCATATGTGAGAAGACTATCCTTTCCAAAACTCATACCAACGATTGCCCGGAATCCATCCTCCACAGTTTCATCAGATGGAATCTTAATGACCGGGTCTAAGAATCGGTATTGTGTATTAAAGAACCTGCGTACATATTCTACCGTATCAGTTCCGTCGACCTCAGTACAGGAGGGAATATCCCGAAAGAAATTTTCCACAAAATACGATTCCAAGAAAGGGCGTCCTGAATGGTATACAATCTCGGGAATGTCAAAGACTATCGGGAGATGCATTGTGGTAGCTAAAGCAAGATTATCCGTAAGCGCGAGTCTTGTTTGCTCTGGTGTCTTTTCCCAATAGTTTTGTGGGTATGTTACAGGCAAAGAGTCGTTTTTGTATACAACAGCGAACCCATTTTCTATTTGTTTCGAATGTATCTCGAGCATGACAAGCACAAACTGACTTGGTGATGTCTGAATAACTGTTGTTGTATTGAATTAAACGCACCTATTCGGACCTTTTTTCCTGATCAAATGATTTGTTTTCTTCTTCTTTTGCTTTCTTCTTTTTAGCTTCCTTCTCTTTTTCCTTCTTCGCTTTTTCAAGCGCTCTAAAATATGCAGTCATTTTATCGTCAAGTGTGATGATATGGTGTACATCAGAGAATATCGATTTCAGGACATGTTCAAAGCTAAAAAAGAACAGTAACAAGATAGTAAGGTAGAAAACAATCATTGCAAAGAACACGTAAAAAAGTAGTTCAAGTAGAGCAGTATTAGGACCAAAACTTACCAAAGCAAACGATACCCCTTCATACCATACGATCTGGCTGATTGCAGTGGCAAGATAGCCAAACATTAATGCAGAGAGTCGAAGTACTCGCTTATAATTCAGAAATCGGTCTGTTTCAAACTCAGGGATTAAATGAATTCTGTTAAGGTATGGAATGAACTCCGTACGATACCAATTAATTCCAGGGAGAATTGCATAGAAAAGACCTGTTCCTGAGAGTAGGATAGGAGTTAGTACACCGGGCCCAACACACCAGAAGAATAATCCTTCAAAGAAGCTAAGAGTAGATATGATGGCACATACAACAAGGTGCGCAAAAAAAACATAACCTTGGTAGGAGTCGGGTTTGGATGGTTCTAGATTAGACCAATCGTATTCGTTTTGGCCATCTAATAGATCCACTTCAAACCCTCAAATGATTCAGGAGAGGTTCTCACCATGCACCTTTCAAGTTATTGAGTACCTACACCTATACCTGAAGAATTTGAGAAAAAGAGAGAGGAGGGGAAATCCCCCTCACTAGTACTATGTGAAGATGGCTGAGATACCACCAGTGGTTGTTTCAATAATGACGGTTAGTGTCTGTGATGCTGTGTCATAATCCGAGGATTCGTAGTGGTTCGATGTAATCTGCGTCCAACCGGCTGCAGTAATATCAACACTACCAGTTGTAACAGCACATTCCACGCTACCGCCAACTCCACTTGGAACATCCACTACTACACTAACTCCGCCAGTAGTAGTGTCAAGATTAAATGTAGCATTTCCAAGTAAGACCACGTCATCGGTCATCACTAGTGAAATTCCACCAGTTACTGTTGTGAGTGCAATATCACCAACATGTGCACCGTTGAGCAAGTTGACATTGATTCCTCCTGTAGAAACATCAACATCCAAAGTGTAGTTCACACCACTTCCAAGAGTGATGTTCACACCAGCAGTAGTATAATCGAGCCGAATGGTATTGCTCGAGAATGTGACTGAGGGTGTACCATCTATTTCGAGTGTGGTATTCTGAACCTCGATGTCAATATCGTAGAGTAGTGATGCATTATCAACGAATGTTATCAATATGCCGCCTGTAGCTAAATCAATATCTAAGTTCACTGTACCTGTGGTGGCTCCAACTTCTGCTTCGAAGGAGAAGTCAGTAGTAGCTAAATTCCAGTTAAACCAGTTAGTGCCGAAGTAGGATAAAGCTCCCACAGCAATTGCACCTACGATTATAACTGCAAATATACACACAACCATACTTGTGTTTCTCTGATAATTACTCATTGTTTATTCACCTTGTCTGTGAGACTGTAGAAAAGCGTGCCAATTCTTTCTCAAGTCTCGATATTGCGAATCTTCTTCCAGAGCGAAGCGACGCATGATTCGCGATGCATCGCCTCGTATTGAGGAGGGCAATTTATCAAGGCGCTCCTCATTCACAACAAGATTGCGAGAAGTTAGCTCATTCTCGCGATTTATCAACGCCGTCAGTAGTTCCACAGCCTCGCCAATCTGATCCTCTGGAATATCTATACCATAGACTGAGAGGCTTTTAATTATGGATTTCAGACGCTTTGTTGTATCATCCCCAGTAGCCTGTATCATTTCACTGATACCCATCCTGTACTCGCGTGCAGAAGCACGATAGTACCGCTGAACAATACCAGTCTGGGTCTGTTCTGTTCGTTCTTCGAAGACAAGACCAACTTCTTTCAACTTCTGAATATGATGAAGTATAGTACCAGGATTTTTCCCAGTCACTTCTGAAAGCTGTTTTACTGTCATCGAGTCTTTCACGAGATAGTCAAACACTATCTTAGCTCGGGTTGGCTCCATGAGTAGCTTGATTAGATTCTTGTCTTCAATGACCTCCATGTCCTTGATTCGTTGTTTTTGTTTCTTGGAGCCGTTCACTGTTATAATCCTCCTATAAAACTGGGACCAACTTCATCCTCACTATTCATTGGGATAAGATCATCATCATCTGCTGTGAGAATCATGTAGACTCTTGTGAGACCTATGGAAAGCGCAGGTAAGACTACGAATGCCAAGAGGAGGCTCATTATGACAGCATAGATTCCTAGTGGTACCAATGCAAGAATTTGAGTTGTAAAGAAAGGAATCGCCATTATGAACAATGGTGAAGCAAGAACAACTATTAGCAATATATAAGAGAGCCAAGTGCCAAAGACACGGTCGAAATATTTGATACCCATTTGGATTGACTTCTTTGTTGCTTCAACAACAGAATAGCCATCGATAATTGCAGGGAACAGCATTGTCATGAGTCCAGTGCTCAATACAAACCAGACTATACCTAGTACAGAAATTAGTGGATTCATGATATTTGAAGACCCAACACCTATGAAAGCAACATTGAGAATTTGTTCTCCAAATAGAGTTACTGCTGCTAAGATCACTATCATGACTGGTCCCAGAATGAAAAGGAACAGCATAATTCCACCACCTGCCAGGGAGAAGAACTTCTTTCTGTACCAGGTAAAGACGCCCTCCGCAGAAGTTCCTTCACTCTCCACAATCTCTCTTGACATTCCAAAGAGTGCACCGCTAGCTACGAAGAATGGAGCAACAAATGGCAGCGCAATCAGGAAGATACCAGTTGCGATTGTTATACCACCAGTTGTGAACCACGATTCCAGTGACTCAGCCCAGATTGTGAATGCTTGGAGCCCCCCAGGCGATATCACAATAGGAATGAAGATGAATGCAGCAACTATACCAATCAAGATGATTGTAACTAAGAAGACTCCAATAATCGCAAGCACATAGGAGATCACGTTTCTGAGTGCAAACCTAATGCTGATCTTCAGGTCTTCCACAATTGTTTGAAAGCTCGCTTTTTTCATTATTTTTCACACCTGGAAATATTGAGGGAGAGTATCTTGAAAGTTGTCCTTCAAGACACTCTCCAAGTTCATCGCACCTACACGATGGGCATATCAACAACGCTCTGCGTTGCTATCTCTCCACCAGTGAGTTCTTGGTAGACCTTGACCCAGACGATCCTTACCATTGGTAAGAACAGGAGAAGCCAGAGGAGCACCATAATCACAGTATAGAGACCAACACCAACAATAGCTGGGATGAATACCAGAGTGACTGGTGGAATGAAATCTGCCATAGCAAGAGCTGCTATGACAAGAGGACCGAAGGTGGCGGCTAGCAGAAGCACGATGGCTGTCAAGACTCCGTAGACACGATCAAAGTACCGGGTGGATAGAGAGAAAGAGTCCTTGAAAGCTTCCTGAACTCCCTTGCCACTGGCTACTGCAGGCCAGACCATTGAGGTCAAACCAGCAGTAATGTAAACCCACACAAATGTGAAGGTCGTGAGGACATAGGTGGCTGGCGCGGTGATTGCGTAACCCATCGCATAGGAGGTTAGACCCCAGGCGATGGTGGGTGGTAGTACGACAATAATTGTAAGAATTGCACCAGTGCCTGCAAAGGAGAGGAACTTGTGTCTGAAATAGGAGAATGCAAGCTCGGCCTTGGTTTCGCCCTTGGTGACTAAGTCATGACTCATCCCATAGATAGAGCCGCTGACGACCAAGAATAATGAAACAAGTGGAATCAATACTAGGATACCAATTCCTCCAACAATGAGAGGATTGACTGCAGCCCAATTAGCCAGAGCAGTCATTGTGGCTTCGGAGAATGGCGCGAGAACTACCCATGCTACAATGAGCACAGGGATTGCTACGATCCCAAGAAGGATCACCATGACAATCAACATGCCTAGATTCGCAAGGAAGTAACTTAGCATGCTCTTCCAAGCAAGTTTAAGGCTCGTCTTCATGTCGTCAAGAATTGTACCGAAAGTTGTAGACATTGTATACACCATATTATTATCGGCAAACGCTTAGCTTGTTACTTACCAAACGTTTGACACATATCAAACTATAACTCATACCCTTATAAATTGTTTGGTAAACGCCAAACGTTACAACGACCATCAAACATACAGGTCTGTGATCTACATCTTTGCAGAATTGACCATCCCGATGAGTTTCGCATGTCTATAACTTGAGAAGTACTGGTGATGCCCGCTGATCAAGACTTTCACACTTGTCACATGCTCATTCTTCCTAATAGAGCGAACGATTTCAATGAGTTCGGTGATATCATCAGCTACCAAAAGTGCGTAAATCACTGGTTCAGAAGCTGATATGTAAGTTTCTCTATGATGGATAGGATATTCCTTCTCTAGCATATCCGCGATTGTTGAATACTTAGCTGTTTTTTCATTCCAGAGAATCCGCACTATGAATGGCAGACTCGTGCCAGCTCCCAATTCAACCAAAGCAACAAAACGGAGTGCGTTATTCTCTTCAAACTCTCCAATCAGCCTTCTCACTCGTCGCGCAGTCAGTCCTGTCTTCTGTGCAATATCAACTATTGGAAGTCGCGGGTCCTCTAAGAGCGGTTCTAAGATGCGAAGATGAGTCTTGGTAAGGTTCATCTTTGCGCCCCAAGTTCCTATGATTGTATGTAATTCTGCACTGATAACACTATCAAGTGTTCGAAGGAACGACCCAAGCTCCTGTAATTCTTGTGGTCCATGGTATTCTGCCACAAGAGCATAGGTGCCATCAGTATAAGATGAGGCCGCCATAACATACTTGCTTGATCCAATTTCCTCAACCATCTCAACTTCATCTCTTGAACCATCAGTCGATAAGAGACCGAAGAGAAAACCTGTGCCAGTCATTGCAGGAGACATGAAAATGGAATAACCAGAGATGATTCCATTTTCTTCCAGATTCAAAATACGACGACGAATCGCATTGGCTGAAATACCATACTTTCGTGAGAGCTCTTGGTAACTGAGTCTGCAATTTCGTTGTAAGTCAGTTAGTATGTTCTTGTCCATTTCATCCAAGATGTACACATCCACGCTTTCTCAGCAATCGGTTGAAGACACTTTAACCTCATCAAATGAGCTAGACTGTGAGATTTATGCATTCCTAACTAAGTGTAGATTATGTAGATTAGCACCCTAGGACATGCTTGATACAGTCATTACTACAACTAGTTTCAGTAGTTCACAGCCAACCTAAAAGAGCTAGTCTGGGTACGAGAGGTTGAGTTAAATTGGTAAATTAGAATCTGAAATGTGAAATGACTCGGAATCTCGAAGATTTGCATATACACTCCAACTACTCTGATGGAGTTTCTAGTGTTGGAGAGATTACTCAACGAGCTGCGTTTCTTAAACTAAAGACGATTGCTATTGCTGATCATTTTTGGCCATCATTGGGTTCTCGAAAGGGTGGAATAAACATCATCGAACAGAGACGTCATGAGATTGAAACTTGCAGAGATGACTATCCAGAACTGAAGATTCTCGATGTTGCAGAAGTTGACATTCAGTCAAATGGAGAGCTTGCACCTGTTGCTGGTGGGCTTGAGCAATTCGATCTAATCATAGGGTCGTTCCACTGGTTCACTGATTCCACAAGGTGGGTATCAGCTCTGGTTCAAGCATTGAGAAGGAAAGAGTTTCAGATTCTCGGACACTGGGACGGCTATCTCTCCTCTTACAGAGAGGAGGATGGGAGAATTGCGGCGGAGGCGCTCGCGGAAGCAGGTGTCGCAATTGAGCTGAATGGTAGATACTCAGTTGAGCATATTGGTTTTCTAGAACTAGCCAACGCGTATGGGTGTTCCTTCACACTTGGCAGTGATTCACATCATGTGAGCACAGTTGGAGATCTTGACTTCCAAGAGAAACTTGCAACAAGCATGAATCTTAATCTAATGAAAGTGAACCTTTAAGGCGAGCATGGCAGGGGAATTGGCAAATCCAGAAGCCTTTTCACTTGCATAGTACAGAGTTTAATTATTGGAGATGATTATTGATGGGTGACGAACTCGTTTTTCCATCGGACGAATGGATTAAGATGTACATGGACCTCCTGAACAAGAATGACCGATATGAGGACGCTGCTAAAACTTGGGAGGGAGACTTTGTCTTTGAGATTACTGCAGATGGAGAGATTGTGACAGAACCGATCAGGTTCTACATGGATCTTTACCATGGTAAGTGCAGGGCTGCAAGAATGGCTGGTCCTGATGACACAGCAGAGTTTACCTATTCAGGACCTTACAAGAATTGGCGAGCCCTTTTCGATGGCAAGATTGACCCAATCAAGGGAATAATGGCTCGAAAATTCAAGCTTGATGGTGACATGGGCAAGGTCATGCGCTACACAAAGGCGGCTCTAGAGCTTGTAGCCACAACAAGACTAGTTCCTACAAAATACTTGGATGAATAGCAACAAGACTGAATCAATCTCTGAATCATGTAGGAGCCCCACAATAATGTGGTGGAAAAGGAGCGGTTTAAAGAAAAGACCGGGACCAGGTTGCGCAGTCTGGGAAATCACTCTTGCTTGCAATCTAAAGTGTATTCATTGCGGTTCAGCTGCAGGTAAGGCACGTTCAGATGAGTTGTCAACAGAGGAAGCACTCCAGCTTTGTGAAGATCTCAAAAGCATTGGATGCAGAGGAGTAGCGCTCATGGGTGGTGAGCCCTTACTTAGAAAAGATTGGGTCACCATTTCTGAGAGAGTTCATGATTTGGACATGGATCTGTCAATAATAACCAATGGATGGCTTGGTCAGAATGATGCCGTTACTCAACAACTAGTTGATCTATCACCAGAGTGTGTGACTGTGAGTCTCGATGGGGGAGAGTCTTCCATCCATGATATGATTAGGGGTGTTGAAGGATCTTTTGAGCGTGCAGCAAAAGCCATTGACAGATATGCAGGTCTTGGACTTCCAACCTCCGTAATTACCACTGTACATAAGTTGAATCTAAGGGAACTAACAAAGATACGAGATCTCTTGAGGGGGAAAGGAGTAGCATGGCAAATTCAAATGGCTACACCGCATGGAAGACTGGAACGTAAGCATGTGTTGTCCCAAGATGAGTTCTACTCAGTCGCACTGTTCATTGCAGCAACTAGGAAATTGTATTCTAAGCAACTTATGGTGGCTGGAGCTCATGATATGGGATACTTCTCCACAATTCTTGATGAGTTGCAGGTTATGTCGTGGCAAGGTTGTCAAGCTGGAATTGGTACACTAGGAATACAGAGCAATGGAAACATCACAGGATGTTTAGCTCTGCCTGCGCAGTTCATTGAGGGGAATGTAAGGGAACGATCTCTAAATGAGATATGGTATGATAATGAGTCATTCAAATATTCACGTCGCGTAAAATTGTCGGACATGAAAGCGCACTGCACAACTTGTGAGTTCAAGGGAATCTGTAAGGGAGGGTGTTCTGCGGTTTCTGTAACTATGGGGAAAGGACTCCATCAAGACCCATTCTGTGTGCGCCATATCGAACAATCGATGAAGTAGCCAGAAGCAAGAATCAAAGAGCTTATTGCTAGTTTTTACTTAATATTCATGGGTGAAGGAGTTGAGATGGAGTGGAAGAGGAACAGTTGGATATGCATATCTCAAATTCCGCGATTTTCTACCAACAACTATGAAGATGGTGGCTGATGAGTTTATTCGAATTCGGTTTCCTACAAGAAAGCAGTTAGCAGAGATTGAAGCTCTTGGCAAGTGCATAGGCTTAGATGGGAAGGAGATTTATGCGGCAACTGGTTTTCCAATCAACAACGAATATTTACAGAAACGTAGATTGACTCCATTATCAGTGTGTATAATGGTTTTAGTCATCATAATCATAGGCTTTGTAATCCTTGTTCTTACAGGATATTTTCCTAGACCTCCCGAAGTATATGGTGCTGGTACTCGTTACGGAAGTATAAAACCTAAAGATTTCATCGTAGACTAACTCACTCGGGGTGGTAAGATTTGCTTGGAATAATTATGCACATGATTTGGGTTGACATAAACCGACTAGAGAGCTATCTTCCCATCAGACTTTATGATAGAATGCAGCAGATAACAGGTTATGTTGAACCTAGCAGACAACAGTTAACCAAGATTGAGTTACTAGGGAAAAATGTAGGGCTCGAGAAATCAGAAGTCTTGGCAGCACTGGATTCACATTTGAGCACCACGGGTATTGGGAGTAAATCTAGGATTTCTCTTTTTACTACAATAATCGTTATGATTGTCATAGCATTAGTAAGTGTCCTTCTTACTTGGTTCGTTGTAGATCCTGAGAGTTTTCCCGTACCAACATATGTTCCAGGTTCACTCTATGGAACCATATCTCCAAGAGACTTCAGCGCTCTTGACCCAGTGATAGCTTAGTTTGTGGTGAATGAATTATTGAAACTCAATATTGGCTGTGGTCACGAATACAAGAAAGGCTATGTCAATATTGATGCCTTCGATAGTTCAATTGCAGACAAGAAAATGTCAGCTCTAAATCTTGAGTTTGATGATGATTCATTTACTCAGGTTGAATGTGTACAAGTACTCGAACACCTTGGGGCTGCAAAGTCAATCTATGCATTGGCTGAAGTTTATCGTGTACTCAAGCCAGAAGGAGTCTTTATCATAGTAACTCCGGATTTAAGGAATTCATTCAAGATTTTTCTTAAAGGGAATGAGGAACAACGAAAACTAGTGATGAACTGGATATACGGACTAGACATTCCAGGCATGTCGCACAAATATGGTTTCCCAGAGGAACTTCTAGAGAGAATGCTACAGGAAACAGGATTCTTTGATATTGATATTAAACGGATTAATAGCAAGTCAACACATCCCTCGCTTCAGGTAGTTTGTAAGAAGCCATTTTCAAGATGGCATCAGTTATTTACACATTTTCGGAAAAAGCTTGTACAGGGAGACTTGGTGGACCTACAGAACCAGATCGATGTGATTGATAAGGAAACCATACTGCAAGATATTTTGACAGCTGTTCTGAAGACTAATACCGCAAGGCAGGTTCTACAAATAACTTCAACAAGCAGTCCCAAGATCGGGCAGGTATTCATGGAGGAATATGTTGCAGAAAATCTAGTATCTGAGGATTATGTTCGGATTCATCTCGGAATACTAGAGGAACTAGCTCTTCTGGAATTTCCAAAGATGATGACCTATCTTTTTCGAGAAATGCCAGTGATACCTGGATGTCAATCTGAAACATTTGAAACGGTCAGATCGATGTGTGCTAAATCGGTCAAGAAACTTATCTCTGGGGAGAAAGAAGTCATCGATGAATTAAGAAATACATCAAAAAAGGTTGATATCGAAATCCAGACTATCATTTTCTCAAAGACTATGTTAAATTCAATCTCGCAGTATCATCAAGCCTTAGGAGCCAAGGCATTTAGCCAAAACAAGTTAGTTGAGGCAATGATTCAGTACAAGAATGCAGTTCGATTCAATCGTGACAATACATTGGCGTATTGGAATCTCGCACGATTACATGTTTTGAATAATCTGCAAGAAAAAGCTAGAGTGTGTTACAGTACTACACACGATCTAGTTTCATTGATGCACCCAAAGGTTATGAAACCCCTGCTTAGAGAGATAGAAACTGAATTTGAACAAGCAATGAAGAGAAATTGGAAACATATTGACCAACCAGTTTTGTCGCTACTGCGTTGATTCAGTACGGAAATTTATATCACACGTTGTAAATTCGAGATTCTATGACTCTCCTTCACACTGAACTCTGTGATATAATTGGAATCAAGCACCCCATACTTCAGGGAGGCATGGGACCATATAAGACTGAGGCACTAGCAATTGCAGTGGTTAATGCTGGAGCTCTAGGCGTTATCAGTTGTATAGGCATGGCTGCGACACTCATTCCTGAAGCAGCTCCAATTGATGCACAGAGATTATTTGGCTCAGACCCGCCAGCCATCATTCTACAGAAATCGATTGAAAAAGTCACAAAGGAAACTCGTTCATCTGGTGGAGTTTTTGGAGTAAATGTGCCTGTAGCTGCTGAATTCATCTTGGCATCAAAGATGTTTGTAGAACAGACAATTGAGTCCTGTAAGGCAGATTCAGACACTGAACGTTCATTGAGAGTTGTTGTGACGTCAGCTGGAAACCCAAAGCCATGGTCAGTCCTCAAAGATGAGGGTTTCATCTGGGTGCATGTAGTACCCTCTGTATATCACGCAAAGAAGGCTGAAGCAGCGGGTGCGGACATCATTGTGGCATCGGGACACGAGGGAGGGGCGCATGTTTCATGGGATCCTGTCCATTCCATGGTGCTTGTTCCAGCAGTTGCTAAGGCTGTGAAAACTCCGGTAGTTGGAGCGGGTGGTTTTTGCGATGGATTAACCCTTGCTGCAGCTCTATGCTTGGGAGCTGTTGGCATTCAGATGGGTACACGTTTCATAGCAACCAAGGAGAGTGATTTTGAGCCAATGTGGAAACAGGCGATATTAAAGAGAGAAGAGCGTCAGACTCTCGTCGGACGAGGTCTCTTTGGACCAATGCGATTCTTGCGTAACAAGAGAGCTGAAGAGATTGTAGAACAGACCTTAGAGGATTTGCCAAACTTCTACCTAGGTGAGCCTCTAGACTCAAATGAGGTGATTCTGAAACTTGAACAGACAGGATTCGATGACCTTCTTGATGCAAAAGAGGATACTGCTCTGATGTTTGGAGGGGAGGTAGCAGGTCGAATTCAAGATCTACCCACTACAGCTGAGCTCATAGGAAGCATAGTTAGTGAGGCTTCAGAGGTGCTTGGTAGAGCACCAAAATTTGTGGTTAGTGGTTGAGAGTAGCCAGTGCGAGGAAATAAAGGGGCGAGATTCCTCCATATGATAGCACATTATGCTATGAGGAGAGATTGGAATGGTCTGGTGGTTTTATGTTCCAAATATCGTGTTTGGGGAAGATGCCCTTACTGAACTTGAGCAGATTAGTGGAAAGAAAGCATTCATTGTAACTGATAGAGTAATCAATAGTCTTGGTCTAGCTGAGAAAGTCTGTCGGATATTGACGGAAAGACAATGGGAGGCGGCGATTTGGGATGGTGTGGAACCAGATCCAAAGGTTTCCACAGTCAAAGCTGCCGCTGAGGCAATCAAGATGTTCGGTGCGGATTGGATTATTGCAGTAGGTGGAGGAAGTGTCATGGACACAGCCAAAGCAGCATGGGTACTCTATGAGAAGCCAGATGTCGAACTACATGCTCTAACACCATTTGATGAATTAGGTCTTCGTAAAAAAGCCAAGCTGATTTGCATACCAACAACTACGGGTACAGGTTCTGAAGCAACTAAAGCAATCGTTATTCGTGATGATGAAACGGGTAGAAAATTCGCAACCATAAATCCTGAATTGACACCAGATATAGCGATTTTAGATCCGGAATTTGTGGTTGGCCTTCCGAGGAATCTCACAGCTTATACAGGTATGGATGCACTAACCCATGCAGTAGAAGGATATGTTTCTGTTTGGAAGAATGACTTCTCTGATGGTTGTTCACTTCAAGCAGTCAAGATGATTTTCGAGTGGCTCCCCAAGTCAGTTGATAATCTAACGGATTTAGAGAGTAGGGAGAAGATGCTAATTGCCGCATGTCTTGCAGGAATGGCATTTGGTAATTCACAAGCTGCACTTGCTCACTCCCTAGGTCATAGTATGGGCTCAGTACTTCGAACTCATCACGGGATGTCTGTAGGAATGGCATTACCATATACTATCGAGTTCAACTGTAGAGGTAAAGAGAATGAGGAAGCTGCGAAACAATACTCAGAGTTAGCAAGACTGATTGGAATTACAGGGAAAAAACCTGAAACTGTATCTCTGAAATTTGCTGGAGCTGTCCGAGAATTGATGAAGAAGATTGGTAGTCCTCAGAGTTTCAAGGAAGCTGGAGTTAAGAAGAAAGACTTCAACGCTGGACTAGAGAACATGGTTGATTTTGCCATGATGGATACAAGCCTGACGATGAACCCACGAAATATTGACAGTGAAGAGATTCGAAAGATGTACAGATACATGTATGATGGAACAGTTATCGATTTCTAGGGGATGGTGCCAATGGTGGATGGTTATCGAGGAAAAATACTCAGGGTAGACCTGAGTGCAGGGTCAACATCTGTTACGTCAATCGATGAAGAATTGTTGAGAGGGTTTATTGGAGGAGCAGGACTGGGTGCTCGTTTGCTTTATGATATGATTGACAAAGACACAGAACCTCTTGGTCCAGAGAATCCTCTATTGTATCTGACAGGTCCATTATGTGGCACTATGGCACCCACTGGTAGCAAGTCAACATTCTGCTCAAGGTCTCCAAAGACAGGTCTTTTCGGATATAGCACTGTGGGAGGACACTTAGGTGCAGACCTCAAGTTCGCTGGTTATGACGGAATCATATTCACTGGAGCTGCAAAGGAACCATCATATCTTCTTGTGGACAATTCAGATGTTGAAATTAGGAATGCCAAACATTTGTGGGGTATGGACACAATACAGGTTTGGGAGGAGCTGAAGAAAGAGACCGGTTACAAGAATGCGGGTATCGCTAGAATTGGTATTGCTGGAGAGAACCTTGTGAAGTATGCATGTATCATTGTAGATCACCATAGAGCTGCCGGGCGAACGGGACAGGGTGCAGTTATGGGGTCAAAGAAGCTGAAAGCAATAGTAATCAATGGAACTGATCGAAAGGTGCCTGTTGCGGATGAGAAAGGTCTCAGAGAATATGCCAATGAGCTTAATGAAGATAAGAAAGAAGACCCTACTTTCCGGATGTACTCTGACCTTGGAACAGCTGGCTTCACAGACATGGCTAGCATGATGTGGGGTTCATTGCCTGCTGGATACTACACGGTTCCTGATTTTGACACATACAATCTAAGCGGCACAACTGTCAGAGAAACTATCTTGGTGGGCAAATCAGCATGTTATCGATGTCCCATTGCATGCGGAAGAGTGATAGAGATTCCAGAAGGCAAGTACAAGATGGATAGGTATGCTGGACCTGAGCTTGAAGTAACTGGAACTATGGGTTCTCTTCTCCTCAATAATGATGTCGAATCAGTAGCTTATGCGAACAAGATACTCAACATGCTTGGAATTGATACGATTTCTGGAGGAAATACTATAGCGTTTGCCTACTATCTCTTCAAGGAAGGAAAGATAACTACGGAGGACCTTGATGGGATTACGCCAGAATGGGGTGATGTTGATCCAGGAATAGCTCTCGCAGAGAAGATAGCCAAACGGGATGGTATCGGAAACATGTTGGCTGAGGGAGCCTTTGAGTTTGGAGAGAAGTTTGGAGTTTCTGACCTAGCTGTTCAAGTCAATGGTCTTGAACTACCGCAGCACGACCCACGAGGTTTCTCAGGCCATGCCATTGGTTACGCAACATCACCTCGTGGTGCATGTCATATGAGTGCAGATATGTATAATGTCCAGATGGGACAACCCAATGAGGCTTTTAGAATTGAGAGTGAAGACAGATTCGCCAATGAGGCAGACTTGGTTGCAAGACTCCAAGATTTTCGTGCTCTGACAAACTCCGCTGTGATGTGCAATTTCTATCCTGCAAACGGAAACCAGTTATTGAAGCTCCTAAAACTAGCAACTGGATGGGATATGGATATTGAAGAGTTAGTGAAGACAGGTGAGAGAATCTTCACCATGATGAGATTGCTTAACCTCAAGCTTGGTTATTACACAAAAAAGGAGGGTCTTCCATTGCTTGTGCTGAAACCGCTTGAGGGAGCCACAGAAGGTCATGTGCCTGATATCGAGGCACAATTGAATACATGGTATGAATACCGTGAATGGGACAGAAAGACTGGAAGACCACCCAAAGAAAAGCTTGAGGAACTAGGTCTAGGAGACCTCACCTAAGCACTAGCTTCTTCATATTAGGAAGATCCTCAACAATTTCCTTCAAGACATTGAAAAGAATTTCAACATCAATTATCCTGAGACGTTCATCAGGAGTATGAGGATTCTCCAGAGTAGGTCCTATTGACACCATTTGTATGCCAGGTATCTTTGATCCAATTATTCCGCACTCAAGACCTGCATGAATGGCCTCAACCTTGACCTCTCTTCCAGTCACATTTTCAAAATGTTTACGTACAAATGAAAGAAACGGACTCTTTGGTTCGGGATTCCACCCAGGATATCCAGGTTTCTTTGTGATTTGCCATCCACTCAATTCAGCAAGATCCACAATACTATTTCTGAAGGCTTCAAGTTCTGAGTCTACACTACTCCTAGTAGAGAGCAGAACATAGACTTCAGATGCTCCAGTCTTGATTATAGCAACATTGTTTGAAGTTTCCACAAGACCATCAACATTAGGGGAGAAACGGATGGGTCCATGAGGTAAAATGTTGATTGATTGAATTATCCGTTTTGATTCTTCAAGTGAAAATGCAGGTTCTGAAGATGATTTGTCCCAGTTGACTTGCATATCAGGCTCAAGTTCCTTGTAGTATGTTTTGAGGACCTTACGAACTCCTGTAAGTAACTCTTCAACCCTCTTGGATTTATTAGATTCCACTGCAAATTTGACTGTTGCTTCACGGGCAATAGCATTATGCTTGCTTCCTCCGTTCCAATTACAGAGATGCAAATTCATCTCAGCCACAAGTGAAGATAACAATCTAGCAGCCACTTTGTTTGAATTGGCTCGATGTTTGTGAATATCAACTCCTGAATGTCCACCAAACAGACCTGAAACAGTCAGATTGAAGAATGTGATATCTCCTGTGACCTCTCTGAGTTCGATCTTTTTTGTGAGTTCCAGGTCACCTCCACCTGCGGAACCTATAGTAATCACTTCAAGAGTTTCAGAGTCGATATTCATCATGAGCTTGCTCGTTATGCCCATGTTTTTAGGTTCAAGCGCAAAAGCGCCTACAAGACCAGTTTCCTCATCAACCGTGATAAGAAGCTCTAGGGGACCATGTCGAACTTTTGGATCCAACATCAGAGCTAGACAAAGTGATACGCCAATCCCATTATCTGCTCCAAGGGTAGTACCATCAGCATCCACCCATTCTCCATTTTCTTGTATACGAATCGGAATAGAGTTGTTTTCAAAATCAAAACCATCTGGTCTATCAGTTTCACACACCATATCCATATGACCCTGAAGGAGAAGAGGTTGAGCAGCCTCCATCCCCTTTGTTGGACCTTTTTTGATGAGCAGATTGCCAGCCTTATCTTCAATCACTTCAATCTTCATTCCGAGTGATGTCGCACGTTCAGGAATCCAGCTCTTCAGCTTTTCTCGAATCTTGTCTTCTTTCTTTGAACCTCGTGGTGTCTTTGTGAAGACTTCTTCAAAAATCTCCCAAACAAGTTTAGGCTCCAAGCTCTCAAAGACCATTAGAGAACCTCCGTGATCATTCATGACTTGATGCTCCACTATAAGGTTTTGTCAATGAACCAACAGATATTTCTTTCACCAGATTCATGAACTGTTGTTTCCTAATTGAGGAGTGACGGGTTATGTGGTTTGATCCATCAATTACGGACATTCTCAGAGATATCCTACCGGGTTTGGGTGATTTCTTCCTTCTCATGTCCCAACTGGGAGGTGAAACATTCTACATCGCCCTGTTGCTAATACTATATTGGGCATTTAACAAGAGAGAGGCCATACTTGCTTCGTATATACTCATTGCAGCAATAATCTCAAACTACTGGCTGAAGATTATGATTGCTAATGAGAGACCACCTGTGAGTAATTGGCTTCCTGGTGCAGATGGCCCAAACTATAGCACACCTAGTGGTCATTCCCAGAACTCTGCAACTCTCTACAGCTGGTTCACAGCGAGAGTCAGGACATGGTGGATGGGACTCATTGCAATCATACTCACACTGTTGATTGGCATTTCCAGAGTGTATATTGGTGTCCATTTTCTGGAGGATGTGCTGCTTGGATGGGGAATTGGTATAATCACGGTTCTTCTGTTCGTATATTTTGAGAAACCTGTTAGAGAATATCTTTCAAAATACAATGCTGAACACTTGTTGCTTGTATTGATGTTCATTGGATTATTGATGACTCTGACTAATTCATTCCTACCGCCACCGCCGAATGATAATTTTGGTGCGTACGGAGGACTGACAATAGGATTTGCCTTGGGGCTTATTCTTGAAATGAGGTTCGTGAACTTCACCACTGAGCCCTATGAGGGACAGAAATGGCGTTTGGTGATACGAGTTGTAATCGGTTTGATTCTAGTCATTGGTTTGATGTATTTACTTGCTCCATTCCTTCCGACTGGAGAGATTTGGCTTCGAACAATCCGTTATGCATTGATAGCGATTACTGGACTGTTCATCTGGCCATTGATATTCAAGAAAGTCAACCTCTGAAATTGCTCTCGACAGATTCAATAATCGGAATTCACAGGCTTGGAATGTGAGTTATGATGAGAAAGGGGAAGAGTACACCATTATTATCACCAGCATATCCAAGACCACCCTATCACTACATCAATGCTAGACTGTTCTTGGCAATGTTCAATCCTCCAGAGGATACAATGCAGGATTTGTTACCAGCCCCATTACGGCCCTCACAGATGCCATTAGCTGCATTGATGTTTGGAGAAATGCCTTGTAAGGAAACCGGAACCTTCATGGAATCAGGAATTCTGGTACAATGTGTGTTTGACAACCACGAAACCAAGGAAGAGGAAGTTGGTGTCTATTTTGCCTACAACTATGTGAACACAGATGTCGCACAGGTATCAGGACGTGAGATCTGGGGGTATCCAAGGAAGCTGGCTAATATCTCTCTAAATTGGAGAAAAAACACCATCATTGGGAAAGTTGTGAGGGATAGGACTACAATTTACAAAGCCAGCTGCAAGATGGAGGACGAAGGCGCGTGGATTGATAGCGGCCCCAATATCAATGCCAAAGTTATTCCAAGTCCATCTGGAGAAGGATATGATCTAGCAGTGTTAACAGCAGCCTATCTTGAGTACACAATAAAGAACGGAAGGTCTGGGGAGGTCAAAATCGAGATTCAGGGTGGACCTCGGGATGATTTGAGTCCTGTGAAGATTGAATCGCTGATGATAGGGCAGTATTTTGACTGCGACATGCTGCTTCCTCCGGCAAAGGTTGTCGGTGACCTTAAGCTATAGCTCTTCACAGATAATCAGATGCTTCTTTCTGGGTCAGTTTATTACCTGCACTTCGGGCATAGTGTCGAGAGAGGCTTAAGCAAATGACTCCAAAGGGGAAGAGTGCTCCATAAGCGAATAATGGATTCAAGAAGAAACCTAGACCCAGTATCGCAGAAAGTCCTGTAAACCCAATTATGTTAGGAAGAAGTTGAGCACGAAGGATTGACCACCCACGAATTGGCATCTGAACTGCCCCACCCCTTTGACGTGTGACAATTCGCTCAGCACGAAAATCACCACCAATGGCTGCCGCATTTGCGGCAATTCCTCCCGCAGCTTGATTAATGAAGACCGCTGAGAGAATCACCACAGGAACATATAGTAGCATGCCAGGAGCAATTATCGTGACTAGAATGGATATCGCAGCACTAACAACAAATGCGAAGGGTGCTGAGCTATATACTTTCCCCATCACATAATCATACATGCTTAAGGGAGCAAGCTGAAGGTTCATGAGATTACGGCCTTCATAGACGAGCTCGTATCCTGCAAAGCTTACTGCGTATGAGATGACGAAAGGTACGATAATTGCAATAACAATGAAGGGTGTGAAGCCCATCATAAGCTCACCTCCAGCGAATAAACCAAACACGATAATCACAACAAACCTCATGGGACCAACGAGATAATTTGCGAATACTCTCCCTTCTCTTCTGATATTCGTGATGTTATACCAAATCGACACACTTGTTGCTGTGTTGAAAGTAAAACCAGGAATAACCTGTGGATTCCAGACATCGTGAGTTATTATTACCTTGTCCTTTGATGTTCTCGTTGAACCACTGGCAAGCCAACCACTATAGTGTGCAGTTTCACTAACATAAGCGTTCAGATTCACAAGAATAATCGCAAGAGCACCATATAATAACGCAAGAAAGACATCATTGATTATTATTTGCTCTCCGACTAGAAAACCAAGTGATAAGGCACTTGTTGCCGCGCCAGGACTGATACCAGAAGTGAAACCCAGAGTTTCTGCTATCTCAAAAAGAATCGGGAAAATGTTCGCAAACCCCTCATCGAGAAAGATGAAGTAATAGTAAAGAGCACTGGCAAGGACAGCCATAGAGGTTCCAATGAACCAACCGACCTGCTTAAGGCGCCTTCTTCCTGCAAGAATACGTGAGAAGAAAAGTCCAACAAGACCTCCAATTGAAACTCCCAAGGTTGATAGAACAAGCATCATACCCACAAATGTAGGGATTGAGAGGAGCGCCAGCGGAGCATTGGATACCATGCTCAGACCTATGAAGATAGGAGTACCAATCACAAGGAAGAAGACAGAGCTATAAAGAATCACTATAATGGTTTTCTCGAGAAATAATGTACGAAGAGAGATAGGCATCGTCATGAGATACTCCATTCTTGAGGAGTTTCCAACGGTTGTAGCACTGAACATTATAGATCCAATGAATGAGAACAGGAGAAGGACATTGAATAATGATGATCCAGCCCCGATGTTCTCTGTGAGTAGTGTATCAAGAATATCCCAACCAAACTGGGGAACAAGCCAGTTTATGCCCCAGATAATTAAAAGCCCAAAAGCTACCGCTGCAATAGGTGCAAATAATCTACGAATCACACTCTTTTGTTCGGTCCTCTTCCCCTTTGCACCTGAAACTCTGTAATTCTGTGTCAGGTCTTGTTTCAGTAGGACCCATAAGTCGTTGAGTGTCACTTCACGTCACCAAGATACTCTGCAATCTTTTGCATATCAGGTCCACCAGTCAATGAAAGGAAAATCTCCTCCAAGGAACTCTCACCCTTCGCTTGTACTCTGAGCTCTTCCATCGAACCCTCAGCAACCATCTTCCCATCATCAATAATACCAATTCTGTCACAGAGTTGTTCAGCTATCTCAAGGATGTGTGTGCTCATCAGGATTGTTACACCTTTTGTACGTAAACCATTGAGAATTTCCTTTATTGTTGCAGCCCCTCGTGGATCAATACCAGCTTGAAGCTCATCGAGAATCAGGACCTTTGGCTGATGAATTAATGCAGCAACAAGACTGATTTTTCGTGACATTCCTTTGGAGTATGTTTCTATGAGATCATCACTGGCATCTTTGATGTCAAGCAATGTTAGAAGCTCATCCAACTCGTCCTCACGTTCAGGTCCTCGTGGAACTCGCCAGATATCGCTCACATAGTTTGCATATTCCCAACCTGTAAGACGTTCAGGTAGGACAGGTTCCTCAGGAACATAGCCCATCATACGCTTGGCTTCAACAATCTCGGTTCTGATGTCAAAGCCCATTACCTTTGCCGTTCCTTCGGTTGGTTTTAACAAACCTAACAGCATTCTCATCGTAGTTGATTTTCCAGACCCATTGGGTCCAAGCATTCCATAGATTTCTCCAGGAGTTACATGAAATGATAGGTTGTCAACTGCAGTGAACTCGCTGAACATTTTCTTCAAACCGATGGCTTCAATCATCAAAATCGAGAGTTGTTCCTCTGGGACACATTTATGCCTTAGCATCCTAACATATCCTGTTTCATTTGGTAACTGATATAAGCCAAAGCAATTGGCGATAACTCATGACACTTGAGAGTTGGAGGCTTCTCGATTTGGGCCCAATCGCACCAATCGAGACCCAGATTAACTACGATATGATTGCTCAAGGAATAACTGAGGGAGAATCCGAAAATACTCTCATTATCTGCTGGCCAGCTAGACCCCTTGTAAGCCTTGGATACTTCCAAGAGATTGAAGCAGATATAGACACGAAGTTTTGTGATGAGAATGACATCTTCTACACTCGTCGAGTCGTTGGTGGTGGTGGCGTTTATCTCGATGATGGCCAAATGTTCTACCAATTGATTGGACGGAAAGACAGTCCTATAACACCCAAGAGAATTGATGACTACTATGTCAAGTTTCTTGAAGCCCCTGTTCAGGCATACAGGAATCTTGGAATACCCGCAGAGTTCAAGCCAGTGAATGACATTATTGCCAATGAAAAGAAGATTTCAGGGAACGGAGCAGGAGACATTGGTGACGCAAGGATTCTTGTTGGAAATTTAATATTTGACTTCAATTTTGATATGATGGTCAAGGTTCTGAGGGTGCCTAACGAAAAATTCAGGGATAAGATTGCACAGAGCCTTCGAGAGAGAATGTCTACAATTCTAATACAAACAGGATCAATGCCTGATAGGTTGGAGGTAAAGGAGGACCTCTTACGACTATATGAAGAGACACTCGACATTGAATTGGTTCCTGGCAAGTTCAATAGGTGGGAAATAGACAGAGTAAACGAACTCAAACCGAAGTACATGTCTGATGAGTGGCTACATTGGAGACGTGGTGGGCGTCTAGATGCCAGGACCGTGAGAATCTCAGCAACAACACGCGTAGGAACTTCCAACTACAAAGCACCAGGTGGTCTTGTCCGAGTTACTGCTGAGGATGTCGAAGGGAAGTTAAACGAGATAATCATCAGTGGTGACTTTTTCATGTTACCAATGGATGCCATCTCTAATCTCGAAAAGACACTCATTGGCGCGAAGATAGAAAATGGAGATCTTTTGAATAGGGTAAATGAGGTATATACTAAGTTCAATATCGAATCACCAGGTGTCACTCCTCAGGATATTGAAACTGCAGTAAAGCTAGCTTTTGAGCAGAAATAGATTCAGAAGAATCCATAAGGATGCATCTATGAAACATAACTCAAGAAGAGAGGCGGCGGGTCTTTTGAGTGACAGTTCTCAGTCATCCTTCCTCGTGAGTGCACCTGGACGAGTTTGCCTTTTTGGAGAACATAGTGACTACTTGGGTTTAGATGTGATTGCAGCAGCAATAAGCATGTCAATTGAGATTTTTACAGAACCACGAGAAGATAATTTGGTCCAGGTAAGATATATCGATCTTGACGAATTTGATGTGTTCTCACTGGATTCGGAAATTCAATATAGAACCCAGAGAGATTATATCAGAAGCGCATTCAATGTGATGGCGAGAAGAGGAATCAGTCCGAAGCATGGATGGAACCTCGAAGTGAGAGGAACGATACCTATTGCAGCCGGGCTCTCAAGCTCCTCTGCGTTGACAGTCGCAGCAATCAAAGCTATTTCAGGGATGGCTGCTTGTAAATTAGAAACCAATGAAATTGCATTATACGCATATGAGGCAGAAGTTGCAGAGTTTGGTGAAAGCGGCGGAACCATGGATCATTATGCATCATCCATTGGTGGAATCATACATGTGAACACTATAAACAACAAGGTTTCCAAATTACCAGCAGAACTAGATACCTTCGTAATTGGCGATTCAGGTGAAAAGAAAAAAGACACCGTTGGAGACCTCCGATATATCAGGTCAACAGTCGAGAGGGAGTATGGAGAGATTGGGAAGATGATAAAGTCATTCAATCGACGTGAAACACAGGCTCTTGAGGTTCAGAAATTAAGACGGGGAGTACCAAGTAAAGAGAGAAGAATGGCGGAGGCAACACTTCGTAATAGAGACCTTACTAGACAAGCTCTTAAACTGCTGAGCCAGCTAACACCAGACCGTATTGAACTTGGGAGGATGTTGAAAGAACATCATGAGATATTACGAGACGACTTAGAGCGTTCTACACCCAAGATTGAAAGAATGATTTCAGCAGCATATGATGCTGGGGCTCTTGGTTGTAAAATAAATGGAAGTGGGGGTGGTGGATCAATGATGGCGTATGCTTCAAAGAATGAACAGGAAGTAGCAGCATCTATTGAAGCTGCTGGAGGAACTGCATATATCGTAAGGGTGGGAGAAGGAGTCACTCTCTCATTGAGAAACTAACTGCTCTTAGCAAGCTCTTTCATTCGAACCTCTACAATCTCAAGGACTTCATTCTTAAGCAATGTAGCATCTTTCAAGAGTTTCTCTACCTCTTTAGCAGTCTTATCGACGAATGATTTGTCCTTTATATTTCCAAGATTGATTCGTACATTCAGGGCAGCACCTTCAATAGCCGCCATGAGCGCATGAGCAGCGACGCCTGCGTCAGTGATTGAGTTTATGTTTCCCTTCTCAGCAGCCAAGCGCGCATGAGTTAACGCATTGAATGAGTGTTGCATTGTTGTTAATGGGACCTTAGCTGCTTCAATGGTTGCTTCCTCAATGATAGCATCCTTCTTTTTCTTTTCAGCAGCAGTTTCTGCGGGAGCTCTCATGGCATCCATGACAACATCGAACGCCTTGGAGTCTTTCTCGATTAGGTCCATAAGGACACCTCGATCGTATTCACATGCGTGTCGATGTTCCAGCATCTCTTCCTTAATTCCTGCGAATTTTCGACCAGATAGTGAGAGACCTGTAACCATACAAACCAAACCAGCTCCAAATGAACCCAAGGCTGCTGCAACACTTCCGCCACCAGGAGTAGCACGTGCTCTGCGAACCTCGTTTCCAAATTCAATCATTGACATTTCAGTGAATGTCTTCTTTGTGGGATCAAACCCACCGGCAAGGTAATAGAGATCGAGAATCATGGATTCATCTAGCCTTTCTGGTTGGAGATAATATCTTAGAGCATCAAGAAGAGCAAAGAGCGGCACCATTCCAACTATCTCAGTTTCAACGACTGTTGCTCCAAACCTGCGTGCTTCGTTTCGTACAACCTCGAGCACTTGATGAATCTTGGTGCGTCTAGGATGCGTCAAGTTCAGAGAGACCTGCACACAGTTCTTTGCGGGAAGGTCAAGGCCAATTCCTTGAACATTGACAAAACCTCCAGTCGTAGCACGTACTGCATCAGCACAGACCTTTGCAACTTCAAGATTCGTCGTGCTCAGATTGAAGTTAATTGCTATTAAGAAGTTACGAGCACCCGTTGCAGTTGCACCGGCTGTTGGATGTATTTTGCTGGGCCCATAGTCAGGATCTTTCTCAGGATTCGTGCCAATCTCCTCTCTGAGTCCTTCAAATTCACCCTCACGGATATTTGGTAAATCAACTCGATCTCGCCGGGTTGCAGATTTCGAATAGAGAAAGACTGGGACATTACACTTCTCCGAGAACTCTTTGGCAAACTCCTTTGAGAGTTCTATACACTCACCGATTGTGGTGCCATGAAGTGGTATAAATGGTACAACATCAACTGCACCCATCCTTGGATGTGCACCCTTATGTTTTGTCAGATCAATCTTCTCGACTGCAAGCTCTGCAGCTTTTAGTGCGGCGTTTTTCACCTGTTGTGGTCCACCAATGAATGTGAAGACAGACCGGTTATGGTCAGGGTCAAATTCTACATCTAGAAGTCGGACACCTTCAACGCTCTTGATAGCGTTTGCCAAAGCATCTATGATACTCTGGTTTCGGCCTTCTGAAAAGTTGGGCACACACTCAACAACTTTCACAAGATTCACCAGTGCCCGCTCGGGGAGCCGATATACAAAAGCGTTTGGGAATGCATCCTTATTCTATCATTTGTGCTCTATATGCTGAAACAAGGTTCTTCAAGAGCATCGCAATCGTCATTGGTCCGACTCCTCCTGGGACGGGGGTCACGCATAGAGCCTTGTCCTTTACATTTTCAAAATCGACGTCTCCCAGGGGAGTAGCAACATCAATGACGACAGCTCCTTCTTTGACCATATCTGTAGTGATGAAGAAGGGGTCGTCCTCAGAGGTACGTCGACCTATTGCACTAACTAGGACATCAGCTTGTCTAGTGAAGAATGGCAAGTCTTTGGTTCTCGAGTGACAGACTGTGACTGTAGCATTCCTGTTCAATAAAAGCATGATCAAAGGTTTACCTACGATTGTTGACCGATTGATAATCACAGCATGTTTTCCAGATAGATCATTCCAGCCAATCCTGTCAAGTATAGTTACAATACCATGAGGCGTGGCAGCACTCAAGTCTTCGCCACCATAAAATAAGCGATACACATTAGCAGGTGAAAATCCATCCACATCTTTTAGAGGATTGATAGATCCAATGATTGTTTTCTCATCGATATGTTTCGGTATGGGAAGTTGTACTAGAATTCCATGCACCGATGCATCATCATTTAACTTCTTTATCAATCTGAGAAGTTCAGCCTGTGTGGTAGTTTCAGGAAGATCATGATGGTCTGAAAGAATGCCAGCTTTGTTTGATGCCTTGTGTTTCATTCTAACATACATCTGTGAACCAGGGTCCTCTCCAACAATGACTGTTACTAGCTTGGGAGAAACTCCATGATGTGCAACAAGTTCTGCGACTTCGTTTTCAACCTCAGTTCTAATCCGATTTGAGAGACGACGACCCTTGATTTCATGTTCCTCGCATATTGGTTTTAGATCATCATCAGACATGAATTCACCTCTTAGAATATTCCACTGATGTTGCCATCTTTATCTATGTCCATTCCATGCGCAGCTGGCTCTTCAGGGAGACCAGGCATAAGATTGATGTCCCCCATCTGAATTACGATAAATCCAGCACCATTACTTACATTTGCACCGTTGACTTCTGCATCAAATCCCGTTGGTCTTCCCCGTAAGCTCTTTGAGTCGGACAAGCTGAATTGTGTCTTTGCTATGCAAATTGGTAGGTTTCCATACTCACGTCTCTCCAGAGACCTGATGGTTCCTTTTGCAGTGGTGGTGTACAGAACATCATTGGCACCATAGATTTTCTGAGCGACTTTCAAGATTTTTGTCTTGATTGGGTCCTCTAAATCATAGGTATAATTAATCCGTTTGATCGGGTTACTCGCGATTGTGTCAAGTACAACTTTTGCAAGAGCTTTTCCACCTTCACTGCCCCTAGCATATACCTCTGAAACTTCCATCCCCCAGCCTTTCTCTTCACAGAATCTTCTAAGTTGGTCTATTTCCTCATCTGTGTCATCAGGGAATCGGTTGAGTGCGACAACCGCGGGCACACCAAAATTGTTGATATTCTCCATATGTTTCTCCAAATTGGGAAAACCATCTTGGAGATCATCAAATCCGTGATATTTGAGGGCACGAATCGTTGTGATTACAACGCATGCATCAACGATAAAATCACCAGCTCTGGTGACAATATTGAAGAACTTCTCAGCACCTAAGTCAGCACCAAAGCCAGCTTCGATTACTACATAGTCAAATAGACGTAATGCAATATCGGTTCCAATGATTGAGCTTGTACCATGTGCTATGTTTGCAAATGGTCCGGTGTGGATTATCGCAGGAGTCCCTTCCTGTGTTTGCACCAGATTTGGTTTCAGAGCATCTCTCAAGATAACAGCCATAGCTCCCTCTGCTTTGACATCTTTTGCATACATCTCTTTCAATTGTTCAGAACGCGCAATCAGAATATTACCTAGTCTTTCTTTGAGGTCAACATAGTCTTTTGATAATCCAAGAATTGCCATTACCTCTGAAGCTGAAGTTATTACAAAATTATCCTCGCGTGGAAACCCATCGAATCTGCCGCCTAATCCAACAATAACCTTTCTCAGAGCACGGTCATTCATATCGACATTTCGTGGCCAATAGGTTCGCCTAACATCAATTTCAGGTTGATGGTCATGATGGATGTAATTGTCAATCATTGCCGAGAGTAAGTTACCAGCAGCAGATACTGCAGGAAAATCTCCCGTGAACATTAGATTGATTTGCTCAAATGGTTCAACGGTGGACTTTCCTCCACCTGCTGCTCCACCTTTTATGCCAAAGACAGGACCAAGTGAGGGTTGTCTCAGTGCCACAACAGCACTGTGTCCCAAGGCATTGAGAGACATTGAGAGACCAATGGAGTTGGTTGTCTTTCCTTCTCCAGCTGGAGTCGGATTTGTTGCAGTAACAAGTATGAGCTTGCCCTTCCGCTTCCCTAAATCCGTTCTAATCTTCAGGTCAATCTTAGCCATGAACGCTCCGTAATGTTCCAGATACTTCTCATTAATTCCAGCTTTCTTTGCCACTTCAGATATAGGAATCAAAATCTCACTCTTCCTGATAATTGTCGAATGTGCTTCACCGTGTGTTTCACCTTGATAAAAGAAGCTCTACGGCAAAGTTAACGGATTGCGTAGATTATCAGACTTAATTTGCAATGGATTGAAATCGATTTATGCCATCTCGGAGTTCGAGAATCGTAGTTATAGTTCTACTACTTTCCATGCTAGTTCTTGTGATACCGTCTGATGTTCAAACAGCCAGACCAGTTGTAATCTGGCCGACAGAGGAGTGGGTGATATCAACCCCAGAAAATCAAGGAATGGATTCCACAGCTCTCGACGATGTCTATTCACATGTCAGAGATTCAGGTGCTAGTATTCGTAGCCTTCTTGTTGTTAGACATGGGTATCTTGTTGCAGAGGAATATTTCACACCAATTCTTTATGATGTCGATGACACACACATACTATATTCAGTAACAAAAAGTGTTGTTTCTTCCTTGATTGGAATTACTATCGATCAGGGGTTCATTGATAACACAAGTCATCTGTTACTTGACTTCTTTCCAGATCGAACAATTGCAAACCTCAGTGAATGGAAAGAGTCAATCACACTTGAAGATGTGCTGCAAATGAGGTCAGGTTTTCAATGGAACGAGGACAACTACAATGAATACAATGATTTCTTTGCAATGAGAGATTCTGAAGATTGGGTTCAGTATGTCCTCGACCGTCCAATAGCATTTGAACCAGGTTCAACCTTTTATTACAATAGCGGAAACTCTCATTTACTCGCTGCAATAATCAATGTTACCACAGGTATGACTCCACTTGCCTTTGCAGACCAATATCTCTTCGGTCCTCTAGGAATCACAACAAGACTGTGGCTTACAGACCCACTAGGAATCAATTTCGGTGGTTCTAACCTTGCTCTGAGACCACGAGACATGGCGAAATTCGGACTCTTATTCCTAAACAATGGGACTTGGGATGATCAACAGATAGTGTCATCAAGTTGGGTTAATAGATCAAGCCATGGTCCATCGACCCCCTATGCAGGAGTCAGTTACGGATATCAGTGGTGGCTTAACGATAACACTGAGTGGTACTCTGCTAGAGGATATGATGGTCAATTCATCTACGTCATTCCGGAACATGACATTGTTGTAGTATTTACATCAGACAACAGTGATGGTCCCTATGAGTATGATTGGCTTGTGGGCGAAGGGATACTTGGAGCTGTGACAAATATCTATCCAGATGAAAATCCATCAAACATCCCCTACATACTTGTCGGTGTGGTTTCGATGGGAGTTTTGGTTGTAGCTATCTTAGTTTTCAGAGGCAGAAGATAATCCATTATCGAGGAGAGTTTCTCCAAAAGAACATAAGACGGGCGTGCATAGAATAGTGTGGTTGATTGTAATGGAAAAACTTCCACTAGATGCACTACCTGATGCACTACCCGATGCTATTGATGAAGACAAGTATGTCATCTGTACTTACTATGTTGGTCTCCCTCCGTTCATGGATGCTCGTGAGTTAGCGCATGCAGCTGCTGTTGAACAGAGTACTGGTACTTGGACCCTTGTGCCAGGAGAAACTCCTGAAGTTCGAAGGCGTCATGTTGCCAAAGTTATAGGAGTCTACGAAGTGCCCCAGCATGAGTACAGTATCCCAAAGGATATTGAGAGAAGAGAATATATCATGCAGGTTGCATTTCCCTGGGAGAATTTTGGTCAGCAGATACCAATGCTGCTCAGCACAGTTATTGGCAATATCTCCCTATATGGCAGAATCAAATGTCTAGACATGAAATTCCCGAAGAGCTGGCTTAAGGGATTCAAAGGTCCAAAGTTTGGTATCAAGGGTCTCCGGAAACTGTTGAAAATTAAGAAGAGACCTATCCTGAACAATATGGTCAAACCATGTGTATACACATCATGCCAGATGGGTGCAGATTTAGCCTATGAAGCAGCGGCTGGAGGTGCCGACATAATCAAGGATGACGAGCTATTGGCAAATCCAGATTTCAACACGCTTGAGGATCGCATCCCTCGGTTCATGGAAGCCCTTGATCGAGCAGACTCAGAGAAGGGGGAGAAGACGATCTACACTGTTAATATAACTGATAGACTTCCAAGAATGTTTGAGAATGCAGAGAGGGCTATCGAGTTGGGAGCTAATGGTCTGATGATAAACTTTCTTGCAGTAGGTTACTCTGCATTCCGTCATGTGAGTGAAGATCTTGCACCAAAGGTTCCCCTTCTGGCTCATATGGATGTCACAGGAGCAATGACCTATTCACCGATAGTGGGCATCTCTTCAAACATAGTGACAGGGAAACTGCCAAGGATCTGTGGTTCAGATATCACAGTGTTTCCCGCACCCTACGGAAAAGCCCCTGTTCTCAGAGAACGTTTCCTCAATGTTGCACATGACATGGTGATGCCTCTTCATAATATCGGACCGACAGCCCCAATGCCCAGTGGAGGTATCAGTCAAGGGCATGTTGAGGAGGTCATGAATGATCTTGGACCAGATATTGTCATCGGAACGGGAGCAGGAATCCATGCGCATCCAATGGGACCACGTGCAGGAGCAATCGCGTTCAGGCAGGCGATCGAAGCCAAGATGCAAGGCATCCCCGTAAGCAGGTACGCAAAGGAGGAAGGACACGAAGAACTGAAAGTCGCCATGGAGTCTTGGGGTTCTGGAAGGACCGGAGCAGACCTCTAGCCCAATGGTGATGAGGTGATGGTGGACTTTTCAGAACCAATTGATATTGCAGGTCTTGAAGTCAAGAATCGATTCGTGATGCCACCTATGGTAAGGAGTCTTGCATCGGAAGATGGGTCTGTGACGGATGCAGTTATCCAACATTACGAGGACCGCAGCAGAGGTCAGGTTGGTCTCATTATAGTGGAGGCAGCCGCCATAGCTTGGGAACACCGTATTGGTATGAAGAATATTGGAATCCATGATGATAGGCTGATTCCAGGGCTCAAAAGGCTTGCAGATGGAATAAAAGCACATGGGGCACGAGCTTTCATTCAGATCAATCACTCCGGTTCGAAAACACACTTTAATACAAGATATGTTGGTCCTTCCAACATCCCAGTTGTGAAACACAAAATACCTGAGCCACTTTCTTTAGAAGAGATTTATGACATAACACAGAAGTTTGTCGACGCCACAAGAAGAGCTATGGAGGCGGGATTTGATGGTGTGGAAATCCATGGCGCTCATTACTATCTCTTGAGTGAGTTTCTTTCAGGCTACACGAATCGTAGAAACGATGAGTATGGAGGAACTACAAAAAAGAAAGCGAAGTTCTCTGTAGAGGTGATTAGAGCTATTCGAAGAGAGTTAGGCGACTATCCACTCATCTTCCGCATGAATGGAGTCGAGAATGTTGAAAATGGAATCACAATCGATGAAGGCATTGAGATTGCCAAGATTATTGAACATGCAGGGATTGATGTACTCCATATCTCCTGCGTTGTTGACTCAACATTCAATCCAGGGTTGCCTCCAGTGTTTGACAAAGAATCGCAACCAGATTTTCTCAAGGACTATCCATATGATTCCTGCATACCGATTGCTGGAAAAATCAGACCTCATGTTAGTGTGCCGGTGATTGGAGTTGGAGAGGTTAGAGATGCAATACTTGTAAAGAAAGTCGAGAGAGATAACATGTGCGATATGCTTGGTATTGGTAGAGGCTTACTTGCAGACCCGTACTTCATTCAAAAAATCTTGGAGGGTCACGAGGAAGACATTATTCCATGGAAAGAGTAAATGTCATTCAATACTCACGAAGAATTGCCAGCCACAAGGGCAGTCTAGGTAACCGTGGTACAATACTCCAGCTAATGGACTTGTGTGGTCTGCTATAACAGCAGCTAATGGATCCCTCACGAAACCACTTGTTCGCCAATCAGAGCCAGTATAAAACGTGATTATTTCACTTGTATTATCAGAAAACTCGATTAGAAAATATGCTGTATAATCAGCATCGTATGCACCTTGAGGATATGTCCAGTACATGAAGGTGAATGTTACCTCATGAAAATTCACCACGTACGAGGTGTTATCTCCTGCGTCATAGATTTCACTGATATAACAAATCTCCCCGGTTTCTTTAACATACCCGACACCCCAATATCGTGTATCCAAGTATGCCATGTAGGCTAAGAGTCCAACTAGTGAGATGATTAGTATACTAATAACAAAAAAGATGAGAATCATTCGGTTTCGTTTCATAACATAACCACCCAAGACTAATTCTCTTTCACAACATCCTTTTTTGACACGCCTCAACTGTCTTTATGGAAGAAAATCTTTATGCATTTTTTCAAAGTTGGCACTTTGGATGAGTACTATTTCTCAGGGTATCTAGCAGCTTCAGACCTGAATCTTTGACCTTCATTGAAGATTTCCTTTGGATCTGTTACAATGAATGCGAATCGATAGATCATCGTTGTTGCAGTACTTGACCAGAAGAAATACTCTGGAGGGAGAATGAATGCCTCACTCCATTTTGTACATAGAGAACTGAAAAACTCCTCTAACTTTGGTTGCGAGCACGTTCGTTCCACCTCAATATCGAAAGTGTACCTATAGACCTCATCTCCTCTGGTGAGGAACTTTAGCTTCTCCACCACATCCTGAAACCTTGAGTCTTTGTCATCGTCTGGATCAAAAATTTCATGTTTGTAGCTCATGCCGCGCTCATCAAAGTAGTCGTCAATTCTAACCCTGAAATTTGTAAGTCGGGAGTCAATCGTTGTGGAGTTTGGAACGAATTGTCTTGTGTGGTCAATTCTTAGGACTCGTGTGTAGTTGAGAGTGATCTCAAGGACAATTCCTTCGGTTTCCCCAAGGCGGATATAGTCACCAACTCGAAAAGGTCTTGCAACAAGTACATAGAGACCACTGACAATGTTTGAGAGAGCTCTAGAGAATGCAAGACCTATGGCTGTACCAATGAGCGCACCACCGGCAACAACATACTGAGCTATGGACTCACCAACTGCTGATAGAAAAATCAGGAGCGCGATTGAAAAGAAGAACAGCCTTATTCCGAAGATTGTACCACCTGTCGCTTCTCTGGGCATTCCCACCTTCTTGAAAGACATCTTAATGGAACGAATTACTATCAGGTAAAAGATGTAAAGAATTATGAAGAAAGGTATCAAAGCGATGAAACCAGCATAGTTTCCCAAACCTGAAGGGCCGAGTAGGCTTGTCAGGTATGTGATGAAGTCAGAGAATATATCCTGCAACATTAATCAGGCTCTCGGAGTGATAGGTCGAGAGTACGTTTGTACGATTAATTCTTTTGGGTGGGAGCTAGCCCTTATTACAAAGAAATTCAGATGTGAAAGTATGAGATGGATGGAGGTAATCAGTCAGAAGATTGTCGACTGGTTGTTGGGCCCGGAGAATCCAGGAGTAAGATATTGGGCACTTCAGCAACTAAAAGATAGACCTGCTGATAATGCAGATGTTATGGAAGCTCAGGATGCAGTGATGGTTTCAGCATGTATCAAGACAATCATGAAGGCTCAAAAAAGTGAGGGTCACTGGGGCACCTATGGGAATATGTATTTACCAAAATACAAGGCAACTACACATAATCTGTTGATTCTTGCTGAGCTAGGAGCAGAAAGAACTGTAAAAATAGAGAAGGCAATTGAGCATCTTTTTTTGTATCAACGGAACTCAGGGCATTTTCTCACAGATATCCCCAAGACTGAGAAAGGATATGCAAGTGTTGTAAACGATGGGTGCTGTCTAGATGGGAATATCTTGTATTATCTGATTCATTTTGGATATCTGGATGATTCAAGAACTCAGAGGCTCATTGACTTCCAAGTGGAGTATCATTCAGACGATGTAGGAGGCTGGAAGTGTAGAGCCTTTCCAATTGACAGGAGTAAAGTGTTTCCAGAGAACTGTTACATGGGCGGAGTGAAAGTACTCAAAGCAATTGCACGAATCCCGAAAAAACGTAGGTCGAAGGATCTAGATCGCATAGTTCGTCAAGAAACAGAGATCCTGTTAGAGAATGAGATCTTTAGATATCTTCAAAATCCAGATGGAACTAGAAAAGAAAAGGCAGGTTGGAAGAAGTTCGGTTTTCCACTTTTTTACCAATCGGATGTCTTGGAGGTGCTTGATGTCTTGACTGAACTTGGAGTAAGGGACAAACGGATGCAGGAATCAATTGATCTTGTTATTAAGAGCAAAACATCAGATGACAAATGGCTTCTCAAGAATACATACAATGGTAAGATGCTCTGTGAAATAGATGAGAAGAATAAACCATCAAAGTGGATTACGCTGAGAGCTGCTAGAGTCTTGAAGCGGCACCTTGGTTGAATCCTCAGCGCCTATTCTCTGGAATTGTCACCTTATACCCAACACCTGTATGGTTCCCTCTCAACTCCATTAAGCCATATCCGAGTCCATAGCAGAATACAGTGGGTTCAGGTGTTATTTTGATGTAGGCAATTTCAACTCCTAACTCATCGGCATCTGCTTGAAGATTCATACGACCGATTCTTGTTTGACTCATTGCCCATCGCCCATCTGCATCATTGGCAGGAAGAATTTCGGCTGTTCCTCGGAACATCACATAGCTCGCTGGAGCAAACCGGACCCAGTAATGTGGAAAAGTCACAACTAGGGACACATTGGGATTTCGTCTAATGTTTCGAACCTTCACGTAATTTGCTCCAGCTATGCTATACAGAGCAAAAGGTTTCTCTGGAGGTCCAACAGCATAAATAATTCCAGTACTATGGGGTCGCCCCTTAGAGTCAATCGTCGTGATTACTCCAAACGTCTTCTTTCTTACTTGTTTCTCTACAAAATCAAATGAAAATCGAGTCATCATATCAAATCCAAGTGACGACTATTGATTCAGTCGTTTGTGCATTGATTTATTGTTCTTGTATATGTTAAGAAATTCTTTGAACAACGAATCGTAGAGAACACGATTATCAGGATTTGGTTCAAAGATATTTGAGAACTGAATGAGATTGGGAATATCATCAAACGTACAGAATCCAAGGCTTGATGCAGCAATGAACGCCGCTCCTCGTGCATTCGCCATGATTGGGTCTTTTACCTGTCTAATAGTTCTATTGAGAACATCAGCAAAGATCTGGCACCAGATATCAGACCGAGCTCCTCCACCAATCATATTCACAGGATTCATCTTCCGTTTTATGAACCTCTCCACTAACTCGAACAACCACCTAGTATTGAAAGCAACACCCTCGAAGACGGCACGAATCATGTTTCCACGTTTAACAGTCAGGGACATGTTATGAAGACCACCTCTGATCGTGTGATCCTCGATGGGTGTTCGTTCACCATAGAGCCAAGGCGTAAAGATTAGCCCATTACTCCCTGGTGGTGATTCTTTAACAATCTCATCGAATTCTTGGTACACCTCGGGATTTCCCTTGCGAGAATCATCATCAGAATAGAAAACATTGTCTCTCAGAAACGTCAGACAGGCTCCAGCACTTTCCTGTTCATTGGCAACGAAATACTTGCCTGGGATTGAGGAGGGAACTGCAGCCATGTTGTGAGAGATATCTGTCTTTTTGAAGGGAACATGGCAAGTAGTCCAACTACTAGTGCCTATGTAGATATGACCCTCAAAGTCACGTACCGCTCCAGACCCAATTATAGCTGACTGAAGATCGGGAGACCCTACAACAACTTGCGTGTCTTCTCGTATACCCAATTCCTGTGCGATCTCTGGTTTTATTGGACCAAGGATGTCAATGGAACTCATTAATGGCGGGAGCTTTTCAGCATCAATGCCCATCTTCTTGATGAGTCCGTTATTGTAGTGAACGTTGTTGATATCACGAATATCTGTGACCCAATGCAGCATGATTGAATCATAGGATGCGGCGAATTTTCCGGTCAGTTGTAAATTCATGTAGTCTTTGGGTTCCAAGAATTTGTATGTGGATTCGTAGACCTCGGGAAGTTCATTCTTCAGAAAGAGGATGTGGGCAGTTGGATCCTTTCCTGCTTTTGCAGGTAGACCACCGGTACTTCTAAGCCATCGAGCAATATTGAGGATTCCGTAACCCGAGATGTTTATGATACCCTCGTTTATTTCACGAATATATGGCTCACCACGTGAGTCCATCCAGATGATCGCGTTGTGAAGATGATAACCACTTTCATCAACCGCAACCGTTCCAGACCATTGGCTTGACACACAGATGGCAACTATTTCCTCAATAGGTACGATATTGCGGGAAAGAAGTCGTTTTGTGCTTGTGATAAATGCACTCCACCACTCATCGGGATCCTGCTCAGCACCCCCACCATCATAGAGGTAGATAGGGGTTTCTTCAAACTCAAAGCCAAGGATCTCGCCGCATGTGTCTGCGAGTGCAACCTTCATTGCTGATGTTCCATGGTCAACTGCAATCACATACTTCGTTTCTCTCTCAGAAGTCATTTCCTAACCCAATATTCTAGATGGTCAAACCGCCATATATAGAATGGCTCCGCCTGCATTTTTCATCTCGAGCTGGTCAGCATTCTAAGGTAGTGCTATTAGCAGGAGAGATCTCTCGATTCTCATAGGAAAAGAAGGTGTCGGAGTAACTATCTTTGAGCTACTCCTCAACCTTAACTGTGACTTATCTCCTACGGATAAGCACAACCACAACTAGGATCACAATCACTATGCCCACTCCACCCATGAGTATCAATGGGTAAGAGTGAGTCCAGATGATGGAGTCACAGTCACTATAATTGTATGGCTCACAGATCTACCTATGAAATCTGTGACTATTGCTGTTAAGTTCCATACTCCTACCTCGAGTCCATCCAGTGAAACCGTTATTCGATCATTGTCATCGCTAATAGAACCAATCTGGACAGAGGTGTGGTTTCTAAGGACCTCATAAGAACTAAGTAGATAATCGAAACTCCGCCATTCCACGGTTTCACCAGTAGTGCCAAACTCAATGCTGACGCTGTTTCCACTGGTGCTGTAGATATCAGGTGGGTTATAATCAGAAACCATCATCAGATAATGCGTCTGTTCTTCAGTTGTAGCATCATGTCCAACAATGGTTATGTTAGCAATGACCATGTTTTGTTGCCAAAACCAGACGGATGCATTGTAAATAGTATCTGAGAATTGGAAACCATACTCAAATCCCCAGTACCAATATTGGTGTAACACTGAAAGCACACGCTCCTGAACAACAATTGGTCCGTGAGGTCCAGAGGTCCAATTTAGAACAAGGTCAGTGTAAACTTCAAGGGACATACCACTAGGTAATGCAAATCTGCACCAATATCCAGCAACAACACCACCATATGAGAAGACATCAGTGAAATCATCGATTTCGGTCGTGACATTACCGGATGTTGTAAACCCAGTAACAGGTGCTTCAGGTAACTCAGTCCAGTCATTAAGGTCTGTAAACCCATAAGCACCTGGAGGAAGCTCGAACATGTCAGGTAATGGTGAATCAACTCGGAAGCTAACAATTTTGTCCTGATACAGTCCATCGGATATGAATCGGAAGTCAATGTAGTCGCCCTCATTGATTCCCCAGTCGACACTAATAGAAGCAGCATCGGTTGCAATAAGACTCTATGAAAAAACCACAAGAATTGAAAGGAATAATAGTATCATGTAGCGCCTCATAGTTCTCCGCCAAATTGCATTGGAAAAAATCAGACATAAAAAAGTGTCTTATATTTCCGATTTCAGAGGACAGAGAGTCCCAGAAACGTTCTAAATTTCGAGTTGCTCCACATTGCCATCTTTGTCTATTGACTCTATGATTAATGGAGAACCCTGTCCTGTCATTGTATCTAGTTTGAGGTGTTCCTGCATAAGACCAAGAAAATCAAGTGGGGCAACACACGCTTCAGGAGGCAACACACCCTTTTCAGTGATTTTACCTCGATGCATTAGAATGGCTCCAAAAGCAGCAGGGATTCCCGTTCCCTCACCCATTGATTGGCCAATAGAGGACATCTGAAAATTGTATTGTCGAGGTTCACCATCTTCAACACCCTTTATCGAGATCTTTAGACAGCCTCGCTGCTCTCCAAAATCAGTTTCCTTAAGGATACGCTCCCTCTCTCTTATGACATACGCTATTGCAAACTCTCTGGGTATCACTTCTTGCCCATCTACCATAATTGCTTCTTCATCAATGATACCAAGTCTGACAACATCTTGCGTTAACTGGTAGTATTCAGGTGGAAGTACACACCCAAGATTGGTCACTCGTTTGCATTTGATGTATTTTGGTAATGTTATTGTTTCAGGGTGAGGATATGGATAGCAAGTATATGTTCCAATTTGATGGAAATCGACCTCTTCACGAAGAGCTATTCCATCCTCTTCAAAGTATTCAACGGTTGTGTATTCACCATTTAGATACATTGGAATTGGGGATATCATGCTATGAATACGATGTGCAACTACAGCAGCACCTTCAGAGGGCTCACCACCGTGAGCGTGCAGAATGTCGATTGAATCGACTTCATCAAGCATATGATCAGAGCAGAATTTAGCAAGAAGATTAGCTACACCTGGAGAACTGCCCATTCCAATGAGTGCTGAAATACCTGCTCTTTTTGCTCTTTCATTCATCCTAAGGAGTCTTTGTGTGGCATCGAGATCGTCACAGACATCGACATAATCAATCTCGGAATCAATAACAGTTTCCAAAATTATTGGTCCAAGCTTATAGAAAGGTCCAGAGCAATTTAGTACAACGTCAGAGTCCTCAATTGCGTCCTTAATCAGTTCAGGCTCGGTCAAATCAACTCTGATTGATGATAGACGTGAGTCTCCAATCTCAACCACATATTTGTCTGCTTTCTCGATATTGATATCTCCGATTACAATCTCATCAAAATCTGCTGTTGACACTAATGCCTTTACAGCTTGAATACCAACAATTCCACAACCACCCAGGATAATAACTCGAGGCATAGTGAGTTCTCAATATTATAACGTTGTAGATAAGCTTCACTGCTATTCTGCCATATCCAGTTTCATATTAAGACTCTTTCAAGCTCCAGTCCACTCAGTGGGTAGTCCCTCAATAGTAGATCCTAACTTCCTTTTCAAAGCTAACCCAACTAAAGCAATAATTGGCGCACCAGCCACTATTGGGGTGGACCCTGCATCAAGCACGATACTAATGGGGACTGGATTGGAAGTGAACTGCAGTTCGCTCATTGCAGTTTTCACCACAGGAAGTCCAAGAACAGTCATTTTGGCAGTGAATTTACCCTCCATGTTCAGCACAAGATATAATGTAAGTTTGATGTGCTGGTTGATGCTTAAGGTATGATTAAGCAGCAGGGTGTCCAAGGGGTCATACAAAGAGAGTATAAGCAGTCCGTACCAGTTGGTGTCAACACCAAGAACACTCACTGCTAGGTCAAGACTGCAGTTTGAATTAACATAGGGTTGTGTCAGAGGTGTTAGGTTGATGCTAACAATGGGACGCACCTCTAGTTGCTTTTCTACTAAACAGGGAGCCAATGAGTCAGTCCCTGCGTATGAGATTCTTACTACGTATGTTCCAGCCAATAGACTTTGAAGGGAACTGGTTGCTATGCCCCTGCTGTTCGTGTTCATTATTCTTTCAAGAACAATATTCTCTTCAAGAAGTACTGTGAGGAGAATTTCAGCACCGCCCAGTTTGGAAAGTGTGCTGGACAGAGTGACTTCTATCTCTATATCCATTGGATAATCCACAGGTTCCAAGTCATTAACTGTGAGTATTGTGAGCCTTCGTGTCAGAATGTCCATAGACAAAGTTGTGGGTTGCCTCCAATCGTTACCAAGGTAGCGAATAAGGAGTGTGTAATTTCCAGTCCACGAGGGGAACCATGAAACCTCTGCAAGACCATTTACAAGATTGATGGGAGTCCTGTCACCAATGCTTCCATAAACCTCTACACCATCAGGTCGGTAAAGGCTAACCCAAATGGTCATGTCCATCATGGTGTCATTAAGGGAGTCAACAAGACACACGATGACAGAGTGTTCCTGATCGACGATGCCAGGGAAATCAGAAGTGACTATTTTCAGCTCACTCTGTGTAATGACTTTTAGTTGAGAAATCATAACCGAACCGATTCTTTTAGTGCTGCTAGCTACTGTAATGTTCAGAGTGTAATCACCCACAGCAAGTCCCAGCAAACTGAGGTTGAAGCTATCGCCATTCAGCCATGATACGGTCGGAACTACTCCACTTGCATTTGTCATTGTGATTTCAATTGGAATGGAATAGAGGTCTAGCAGTTGTCCCAGCTCATCAACCACTGATATCGTAATGTTCTCTGAACTAGCTCGATCCATCACAAGGGGACCATTAAGCACGATGGAGCTTGTTCCCAGTACGAGGACATTCACAGCTGCATTGGAGGAGTGATAATGAGCTGAACCAGCAAAGGAGAAAATGACGGTGTAAGTTCCTCCTTGAATAAGTAGTATCTCTACTACCTCTGGCTCAACGCCCTGTTGAATAAGACTCCCACTATCTACTAATCCAATAATAGAGTTGTATGCGGCCCAATGGATAGTTCGCCCCTCGAGTGGTGTTCCTCCCGAGTCCACAAGGAGTACACTAACATTCAACGGAATAAGCCCAGCAATAATGTCACCTTGATTGAAGCTTTCTATGATTACAGAAGTGCCATAACTGGAGTGTACTGCTTTAGAGTCCATCGTAGGTAGATATGTCGCAAGTCCAAGGAATTCTACCCATACTGTCAAGAACCCTTGGTCATCAATGACCACCTCCCATGATACATGACCAGATGCATTGGTGACTCGTGTTACGGGGTCCTGAGTAGCATCACCCTCAATGGCAATGTTCACATCCATTCCCACAAGTGGATTACCATAGACATTCAGCAGTTGTGCAACGACCTGAAGTGTTTCTCCAACTTCTATGTCAACATCTTCAATCACCAGTCTAAGAGAGGTTGGACAGTACACTGTGTGCTCATGGTCATTTCTGTCCTCAAAGAAATCGTACACAGATGGACCACCACTTGATGAGATCTCCACACTGTAAAGACCCCATTGAGTTGGAGTGAACTGTGCAATAGCTACACCGTCGATTGTATCGCGAGTTCTAGTAAGAATTAGTTGATCATAGATATTGTATATCTTGACTGTAATTCTAAGACCATCTATTGGAAGCCCTAGATCATCAGTTATGAAGAGGGTCACGTTAATTAGTTGCCCCACTGAAGGAGGTTTGGGAAACAGGTTTGTGAGTGTATGAGCATAGGTCATAGCTGTAACATCAGTCTGTCGATCGCCACCCAGCATGAACTGGTTCTCTGCTGGAGCTGCAGTTGCCTTTAGAAGCCCGTGTAAATCATCAGCATAATAAATGGCACTTGCGACACCCAATTCATCGGTAAGCACATGCTTCGTCCATACTGGTACAAGATCCATGCCCAATACCTGGAACATTATATCCACTCCAGTTGTATTCCCGGTGGACTCAAGTGTGTAGGTAATGGTCAATGTGCTAAGCAAATCAACCATTGAAGAATCAAGCTCTAGGACACCACTTACTACCTCCATCACCGAAATTGATGAGTCTGTGAAGTTATCATAATAGTAGGCACTTCCATCATGGACTACTACAATCGTAGCTAGACCTCTCTCTAATGGAGTCCAGAGAATGGATGCAAGCCCATTCATAGAAGTGACCTGTGTTTGGAACACAATCACCCCACTCATAGTTATTGAGAGCTGGAGTACTCTTCCTTTGATGTATTGTCCAAGCGAGTCCCTAATTCCTAGTAGAAACTCAATCGAATTTCCAACATTGACAGTCGGATCATGCATGAGAACCATCGTAGGTGTAACATAGACCCTTTGAATTTCAGAATCATATGCTGAGGAATTCAACCCAGAGCTGAAATATGAAGCTTCCACTCTGAAATCTCCAATGTAATTGAAAGTATGGGATGATGAACATGTACCGTCAGCTCCAGTAAACACAACGATAGAATGAATAATCGTGCCATTAATCCATGAAACAGCTATCTGCACCTCTGCTCCGGTGAGCGGTGAACCTTGCCAATCCATGACAAGGACGGAAATCCCTAATCTCGTGCCCTGTTTGATTGGTTGTCCAGGTAAGCTCAACAGAAGAGATGTTTCTCCGAACACCACATTTGTAGTCTGAGTTGTCGCTCCTAGTAACCATCCTTGAGGGGGTAAAAATAAGATTATTTCAAGCGCTCCTGGTGAGTCAAGTAATAGAGTGAATGTGAATGATCCAGCCCCTCCTGTAATATAGATTGTATCAAGAATGACCGAACCATCGAGTGAAACAAGTGTATTAACAGACACCCATGAAACAGTCTGAGAGCCTGAGCTTATCACTGAAACAGTGATTGTTGTTGAACTTGGTGCAAGCAAGTTTCCATTCAGTTGAATCGCAATAGAAGGTTGATCAAAAACATCTATGGTCCCATTGAATTCACTCTCCATTAGGACACCATTCCTGGCGAAATGTAGGTTAAAGGTGTAGCATCCCCTCTTCATGGGAGTCCATATGAAGTTTTTAGGACCGTTCACAGACAACATAGTATCTGTGTGAACCACACTAAGACTTTCATTCCAGATTGTAATGGACACCATTTCTCCAATAATGACTGAACCATTAGACTCTAGATGCAGTGTGAATGGAATCAGGGTTTCGTTTCCCACTCCTCCCTGCAGTGATGAGCTGGACAATAGGAATGTTATCTCGGGTTGGAGCACAGATACCACTCTCCAAAGCACAAGATCCTCGCATCCACTCCGACGAAGGGTTACAATAAGATTGTATGGACCCTCAGAGAGGTCATTTGTGGGTATCGAAAAGTCATATGGACTCAGCTCCGTTGATGTCCAGTCGTGGAAGAAGGATCCATTAGATAGGCGGATGATAACATCTGTCATCCCTGCATCTCCACCACCTGATAATGCCCAGGAAACAGTACCAAGAATAGGGTTTCCTCTAACGATAACTGGTGTGTGTACAATGAGTGAGCCTTCTATTGATCCTAGAACATCGACAGTTTTGCTATCAAATGCTCTTGACATCCCCCAGTTCCATACCATCAGGGAGATGTCTTGAGGCCCTATTGCATCAATGTCAGAGGGGACTGAGAGTGACAGCGTGTCCAGTCCAGCTACATTCTCAAATAGAGTCCAAGAATTAAATGCATTGATAAATACTGAGTGTGTTGGTTGTGTGGATGTGATGGACACTGTGAGTTCCAGCGTATCTCCTAGTTGAACGGAACTTGGAATTGTTGCAGAGATCGTACAACCCTCTACCTCGTTCATTCGAGGTCTCAAGCCAAGGGTTGAAACCATATCAAGAACACCCTCAGTGAAGACAGGTTGCCACCACGTTGAAGAGTTGAACCAAGCATCTGAAAAGGCAGACCGGAGAGTACTAAGTATGGAATCAGAATCTATTGAGTCTAGGCTTGTTAGGAACCCACTTGTGTTCAAAAGAGCAAGCGTCCTGACATCCCAGCTCAATGACCATAGGTCAGTATATTGGAAGCGTGCCTCAATTACGTTGGCAATCTCTGTTGCCATGATAGATGTGACAAGTCCAAGTCTTAAGGCTAGACGAGTGCAAAAGAAATCAATTGCTGATTGCACTCCAACAAAAGGCGCAAGATCCCAACCTACAGAGCTCCAACTCCCAGAAGAGTAGGATGAGAGAACTTGTGACTCAATAGCAGTCCTATACCAAATTGTATCCATTTCATTAAGCTGGAACAGAGTTTCAACTGCGGCAATAGTGTATTGCATGTGAGGCGTCCCAAGCACCGAAGGTTTGTAGTGTCCTGTTGTGGCTTGTCTCATAGATAGGTAGAATGTGATAGAGGAAACCTGACTTGGTGAGAGCGTGATAAAATTTGAGTCAGCAAGACCAACTCCAAAGAATTGAGCCCATACTCCAGAGAGATAGTACTGCTGATTGTCATACTCAGGAGCAATCAAGATCGTGAGATTGGAGTGACCAGGGTATTGAATCAGAGTATTTCCTTCAAAACCTTGAAGATAGTAAGTCATTAGTTCGTTGTCAACCATCCCTGTGTGAGCAAGTCTATTCACTTCAGATAACCAGAAGGACCACATCAGAGATGGGACCTCTTCCATTAGTTCGAAACCAGCTTTGCTTTGAATAGCATTAATGTAAGAGAGTAATCCAGTGACAATGGGACCTGTGATTGATTCCAGTTTCTTCAGGCATATTGCCACTTCAGCTGCAGCCCAGGTCTTTCCCACTATATCGTCTGATGCCAGTCCCATGCCATATCCTCCTGATGGGAGTTGATTGGCAGAGAACCAAGCAAGACCTAAGGTCCTGTTAGACAGGTCTAGAGTGCCAAGTACAGACATCGTCGCGAGAGCAGAAGCAGTCCCTCTAGTAATATGCATGTCAGCTCCAATGGTGTCTTGAAAGGACCCATCCCCAATGCTTGTTTCTAAAATCCACTCAGTGAGTTTTGCAGGATCGGTGTGCGTTTTTCCAAGCATCAATAGTGAAACCACATACTGTGAAGAATAGATGTTGTGCGATTCACCATTTGTAGGATTCTTAGCTACGCCACCCCAGTTTTCAGGTGATCCTGTATCACCATCTACTACACATGATCTAAGCCAAGATTCAAGGCTATCTGTGTCGATAGTTCCAAATCCTCCACTCTCTGACAGTGCCTCGATGACATGATAGGTTGTAGTCATGTGATTAGAAAACCCACCCTCCACGCTTTGTCGTGAGCTAAGATAGAAAGTGAGCTTCGTGCTGTTGAACTGCGACTCAAGCCCCATAAGTGTGACAAGCCAGAGTCCCATAGCGGTTGTGTCCACAGTTACCGTACTATCAAAAACAGACTCTGCAAAACCTGCTTCAATCCCGAAGTCAGCATAGAGTCTAGCCAGAATATTCTGAACCAATGCTTGATTATCTGACCGCCAAATAGAGAAGCTCGCGAAATCCTTCAGATCATGAACTGTGTGTACTGCAAGGTAGGTTCCTTCCAGACTTGGTGTATGAGAATGATGCAGTCCTCCAGCCAATGTCTGTCCCTCCTTTGATTGGACTGACTGGAAGATATTAGCAAGTGAGGTCTCTCGGAGAGCTGAAGCATAAGCTAGCGTGTTCACAAAGAGTCCCTTCCCGGTCCCTGTCCACTGAGTAGGGTCTTCTGGACCAAAGAGGAACAAATCGAGAGGCCAGGACTCGTATCGTAATGGCGAGAGGACTGCGGGTGTGGTAGTTCCTGTGAGATCTATCAACCGTGACCGTTCTGCCTGTATTTCATGCACGGGTAGAATCAAGCCGGTCTCCGTCGTGAGGAGAGAGCCAATTGTGAGGCTCGACGGTTGAGATAGGAAGACTGCTCCATTGAACTCGGGGGTTGTGTTTAATTGACGCTCAATTGATGCAGTGGTCAAGGGTGGACTGGTCTGTCTGAGCCGATGGACAAGCCATGCAGCACGGCCAACCAAAATCGTGGGAAGGTCCGTTCGGACCAGAAGTGTGATGAACTCCTCAGTCACAGCTGACCCATCATTGGAGCCACAACTAGGGTCTATGATGAGTGCTTGTGCGTCATTAAGAAGAGTGGGGGCAAGCAGAACTTCTGTCAAATTGTACTGTACATGCAAAATCCCTTTGTCTGTGAGGAGTGAGGAAAGTGATGAGCTGTGTGAAGGAATTGTAGATCCAGGTAGATCTATGATGACATATATCCCAAGGTCTGTAGCTAAACCAGGGTCTGCGGCAAGATGCGTTTCCTCATGTTGTGAAACAATGTTTCCTGTCGCTCTTGAGATATCAACAATCGTAAGTCCGCTCATAATCCAAAGTAAGAGTAGTACAACAACGAATCCCCGAACCCTCAATTCTTGAACCTCCTATGTGTTTCTCCTGTTGAGATAACGTCAATGAAGTCAGCATTGTGGAGGACTGGTTTATAGATCACAGAATGAGCTCTTGGGTGCTCAGGCTCGGACTCAGAAAGAGGGTGGGATAGTTGATTCCTGGGAAGAGATGTAGGCATGAAGCTAAAATAAACTGCGGAATCTGTCCGAGCCTGAACTTTCGTTTTATGTTCCACTCGCTGGATCACATTCCCACCCCCATATACATCGTGTAGTAAATGAAACCCATGATGACCATGAAACCGATGAACTCAATGGTTCCACTCCGGGGTTTGTTCCGTAGAGAAGCCAGAATTAGTGATAAGTCCCCTGATCGAAGTGAGCAATTGAATAGTATCCCTAGTGCAATCCACCAAAACACAAGAACCCATAATGTTTCGATATAGATCATCACTGGCATTACTATCAGCGTGAAGGCTGTGAACACAGCAGCCACAACATTCAGAAAGAGGACCACAAGCACGACGCCAACTCGAGGAGGTTTTTCCACTTTCAGGAAGACATTGATTTCACCATAGGTGGACGAACTTCCAATGTCCTCAACATCGACTCCAAATACTCTAGCGAGCAGATAGCGTATCCCCATATAAGCAAGGGTTCCTGGAAGGAATATGATAGTGAGAAAGGTCATTAGCTTGTTGCGTGTCCAGTCCTCGAACTCTCTTTTCTGGCCTGAGAGAAGTAGTAAGCCCCTTAGTATGCTGGCTCCAACAAGGACTATAGGGGTCACACTGAAAGAGTAGACAAGATTAGCAAGCATCAATATTCCAATGTCTGACTGCAAGATCTCACTTCCTTGCTTCCTCTATGACCGGTGCTGTTATTGTTCCACATCTGTGGAATGTCGGGTCATTCATGGTATGTATGGAGATGTTGGAATTATTCGTAAACTTTCACTCAAGAACATCTACAGGAGTATAGAAGTATATGAATGAAAAAATGGAATTATTGTCACTCCGAAAGGTATATTCAGACTCATAGATTTTATAATTTAAAAAGAAGCGTTATGGTTCCTTTTTTGAGTCCCATTGAGTCCAAAAGTGCAACAATAATACTTATGCCACACTTGTTTCTGATGTGAGATTCACGGATTTACACCCATTGCTCTAGTGTGCTCTGGGTTTTTCCAAACATCTTCCATAGGCGAACCATTTCTCGTGTCTTGGCTTCTGCTGTGGCTTTACCAAATGCTGGACTAAGTACTCGCACCAATTTTGTGATGATAGGTGGTTTCAGGGAGAGTTCTATACCATTCGTAGTCATGTAGGTAGACTCATTGAACACCTCTCGTGCTTGCAGATACTCTTCTCTTTCTGATGGTGTAA
>LRSL01000034.1 GCA_001563335.1 Candidatus Thorarchaeota archaeon SMTZ1-45
GAGGAGAGGATAGAGCAGAGGATGCAGTAATTAATGCACTCCGGAATCCATTGATAGACGTATCAATCGAGAATGCAAGGAATATTTTGGTGAACGTCAGTGGAAATGCGGACTTACAGTTATCAGAGGCGAAACGAGTGATTGAGATTGTCACAGAACAGGTCAATCCAGGTGCTGAGATTATCTATGGTGCACTTATAGTGCCAGAGCTAGATGACAGATTAAGGGTGACTATTATTGCCTCAGGTGTGAGTTCTCCCTATGTCTTTGACAAAACAGAACCATTCACTCCTTTAGTGGATGACCTTAAGAGCGACCTTGGTATACCAAAGCTCACATAACAAAATTTGGATACTCAGCAAATGTTAAAAGAGAACCAAGGTTGACTGCAACCGACTCCTACGACTGTTTAGGCAGAATAATTCAAGGACGTGAAAGATATGGGTGTTGGTGAGTTCATCAACGAGAGCAGGCGTATTCTGAAACTGGCCACAAAACCATCCAGAAAAGAACTCTGGATGAGCACCAGAGTCAGTCTACTTGCTATGGTCCTTGTAGGAATGGTCAGCTTCATAATCCAAATTATCATGACCCTGATCACAGGTAATTGGGGCGTCTATTAATAGACCACCTTTTGGAGCTTGAAGCTTCTATCATTTGGAGGGTTTTCCCTTGGAAACAGGCACAAGTATCTATGCAGTGCGTACGACAATCGGACAAGAGCGCAGCGTCACGGATTTAATCACAACAGCAGTGATTGGTGAGACTGATGTGTGGCGATGTCCATTCTGCTTAGAGGAATTCTCATCTGAAAAAGCCACAAAGGATCATATAAAGAACTGCAAGAAAAAGAAAAAGAAAACGGGAGAACCTGAACTAGTATCAACGAATCAGCTTCTAGGTCGTGTAAAAGCAATACTTGTTCCTGAAACACTCAGAGGTTATGTTTTCATAGAAACAACTGAGTTCAGAGATGTAGAGATTGCTATCTCTGGAGTCCCCCATGTTAGAGGTCGAGTTGGTGGTAAGGTCAGTATTGAGGAAATCGATAAATTCCTAGCACCTCCACCTGCTGCTGAAGGTATCTCAGTCGACGATGTGGTAGAGATCATCTCTGGACCATTCAAGGGTGAACGTGCAAAGGTTGTACGTGTGGATGCAGGGAAAGAGGAGCTTATCCTTGAACTACTTGATAGCCCTTACACCATACCTGTAAGGGTCCACGCTGATTTTGCTAAGATTGTGGAACGCGCGGCAAAGAAGGAAGAACCTGAGGTTCCTGAAGAAGGTGTGACAGTGGCAGTCATTGACAAAGACCAGCTAGATGATGAGGACTCATTCTGGGCTCATGAACCAGATGAGGAGTGAAACTCTGAAACCTTCTGGAACTTTTGCGCTGTCACAATCCTTAAAACAGAATGTCGCACGAGCGAGTTCATCCTCTTAATCTGACATAGACGCATTGACGTCATGTCCGGGGTGAGAAAAGTGACAAAGAATGCAGTAGACCTCGCAGGATTTACGATGAGTTCTGTCCTGATGGTCGACCCTATCGGTTGTGTTGCGTACGCACCGAGTGTACTGCATCAGGAGTCGTGCTAAAATTGAGCGAAAAAGACGTAATTGTAGAAGCCATGGTAGAGGGTGGAAAAGCTAGCGGCGGTCCGCCCATTGGTCCTGCTCTGGGTCCAACTGGTGTGAACATCTTTCAGGTTGTGACTAAGATAAATGAAGTCACACAACCCTTTGCGGGATTGAAGGTACCTGTGAAGATTATCGTTAACCCAAACGACAAGAGCTTTGAGATAGAAGTTGGTACACCACCAACCAGTGCGTTGATACTAAAAGAAGTTGGAGCAGCCAAAGGTTCTGGAGAACCAACTACAAAGATAATTGGAAATCTCACGATAGACCAATTGAAAAACGTGGCGAAAGGAAAGGCAAGCGATCTCTCTGCTCTTACGATGAAAACAGCCGCCATGATAATTTCTGGCACCTGTGGCCAGATGGGTGTGACAATCGAGGGTAAGACGGCCAAGGTGTTCCAAGCCGAAGTTCGAGAAGGCACCTGGGATACTCAGCTTGATGAACCACTTAGGGAGTGATAGTAGATGTCGTATTCAATTGACAAGATTGAGGCTGCAGTTGCCGAAGCTCGAGCAAAAGGTAATGAGAGAGGCATAAAGTTTGAACAGAGCTTTGATATGGCTGTCAACTTTAGGAAGAAAGAACTTGATATATCAAAGCCAGAGAACAGGCTAAATCAAGAGTTGGTTCTTCCCAATCCACTAATCCCACCTCCCAAAGTATGTGCTTTTGGAGATGGTGAGTTTGCTGAGAAGGCAACAGAGGCGGGTGCAGAACGCGTTATCTCAAAGGATGATATCCCAAGTATTGGAGAAGAGAAGAGAGAACGTAAATCATTAGCAAAGAGCTATGACTTTTTCATTGCAGCTGTAGATGCAATGCCACTGGTTGGACGTTATCTAGGACAAGCTTTGGGATCACGAGGTAAGATGCCACGACCATTCCCACCACAAGCAGACCTCAATGCCATAATGAACCAATACCATCGGACTGTTCGTGTCAGAATGAGAAACACACCCACATTTCATGTGAAAGTGGGACACATTAAGATGAGTGACAGAGAGATAGCAGACAATATCATTGCAGTTCTCAACTTTGTTGAAAGCAAGGGCTTTGCTGCAAGAGTAAGTAACATCGTGGTCAAGACAACCATGGGACCAGCAATAGAGCTGTCTGCATAGAGTTGGTGATGAAGGATGTCAGTATATGAAAAATCAATTCCACAATGGAAGCAGGATGTTGTCGATAAACTGGCTGCAACTATCAACGATAGTGAGATGATTGGTCTTGTGGGCGTTGAAGGAGTTGGAGCAAAACAACTTCAAGGAATAAGGGACAGCCTAAGAGGGTCAGCAGTCATTAAAATGGCACGCAACACACTCATGATAAGGGCACTTGAAAAGAGCAGGAAAAAGGGGATAAAAGACCTGATTGAATATGTCAAAGGACCCGTTGCCTTTTTCTTCAGTAACCAGGATCCCTTTGTTCTTAGTAAGTTTCTGAGAGAGAATAAAACTGCAGCTCCAGCAAAAGGTGGTCAAGTTGCACCAAATGACATCATCGTTCCTGCAATGAACACAGGTGTAGCACCAGGACCATTCATCAGTGAGCTGGCTGGTCTCAAAATTCCATCTCGAGTAAAAGGTGGTGTGATTCACATCACTGATGATACAGTTGCTGTAAAGGCTGGAGCAATCATATCAAACGCGATGGCATTGATGCTCACACGTTTGGGAATTGAGCCAATGGAGCTACAGCTCAAATTGATTGCTGCATACAGCGATGGAGCGGTTCTGACTTCAGGTAGTTTCGAAATTAATCTTGAAGACCTATTGAGCCAGTTCTTTGCAGGTCATCAGTATGCAATCAATCTCTCGGTGAATACAGGTATAGTAACTGATGTTACTGCACCACTCATCATCGCTAAAGCCAACATGGAAGCTAAGAATCTGGCTTTACACATAGGATTCTTTGTACCTGAAATGCTCAATGAGTTCCTGTCAAGGGCCAACTTGGAAGCATCTGCACTCATTGCGGCTATTGCTGAAAAGGATCCTGAGGCAATACCCTCCGAAATACTTAGTCAGGTTCAATCAGCTGCTGCGGCAGCATCAACAGCGGCTGCACCCGCCACAGACGCGGCTGAGCAGCAAGAACCGGACACAGCTAAGGATGATGAGGATGAAGAAGAAGAAAAAGTAGCAGGCTTGGGAAGCCTGTTTGGATGAGTAATACAAGAGGTAACAAAAATGGAGTACGTATATGCAGCACTTCTGCTCCACAAGGCGGGTCAGAAACTCACTGCCAAGGCAATGGAGGATACTCTAACCGCAGCAGGCGTCACACCCGATAAGGGTAGGGTCAAAGCATTGTTAGCAGCCTTGAAGGATGTTGACATTGATGAGGCTCTTAAGAGCGCTGCAGCTATGCCAGTAGCAGCTGCCCCTGTAGCTGCTGGTGGTGCAGCAGCCGCTGAGGAGAAGAAGGAAGCAAAGAAAGAAGAGAAAGAAGAAGAGAAGGAAGAAGAGTTCACTGCTGGACTCGGCAGTCTTTTTGGTTAGAAAGGACAGCACATCCTCTTCACACATTTTCTCAAAAATCAGAGGGTGGATGGGTTGCGAGCCCGTCTGCCCGCTAAATCCTTTTTTTCACTTAATGGATTTTCAACAAACCCAAGAACACAAATCCTCGAGTGATATCTGAAGAAACTGTGAAAATCGTTTATCATCCCTTAATGCAGGAACACTATGACAGGACTCCTGCTGGGGCTTCTGGAAGACTTGATACAGCGGTCGAGATTTTGGGAAGTCATCCTGATTATGAGTTTGTGGAGGCAAGACCAGCGACTGAGGAGGAGATTCTCCGTGCACACGGAACTCGTACACTTGAATCTGTGAAACATGACTATGACTCTACAAGGCCTGGTCTCCTCTATAAGATGGCAACACTTGCAGCGGGAGGTGCAATCATGACCGCGGAAATTGGGGCTGGTGGAGAGCCAACGTTCGGTCTAATTAGACCTCCGGGTCATCATGCATCCTACGATTCATATTGGGGTTTCTGTTATTTCAATAACATTGCAGTTTCGCTACTCCATCTGAGGGCAAAAGGACTCATAGAGTCTGCTTACATTCTAGATTTTGATCTTCATACTGGAGATGGGAACATCAACATCTTGGGTGATGATCCCAAGTTTGTCATCCATAACCCAAGTGGGAATGGTGATGAGCAGTTCTTGAGAGATATTAAGAGGTCATTTGACTCTGCACCGGATGTGGATATCATAGTGGCTTCCGCTGGCTTTGACCAGTATGAAGATGATTGGGGAGGCAATATCTCGACCAATGCATTTCATAAGATAGGCAGAATGATGCATGATTTTGCAGAAGAGAGATGTGAGGGGCGTCGATATGGACTTCTTGAGGGCGGATATAATTTTGAAGATCTGGGAAAGAATGTTCTTGCGTTCTGTGATGGGTTAAGAGGTGTTTGAGCATGGTGTATGAATTACTCAGAGATGCTGTTAGACGTCATCTCGACGAAACAATGCCACTGATAGAGCAGCTCAGGGATGTCGATATTATGAGCAAACCTATCTCAGAGGGAAGGGAAATTGGTGAAGTGGTCCTTCATCTCATACGGTCGTTAGAATACTATATGCGAGGGATAGTTGAGTCTTTTTGGGAACCTCTTCCTTACACGCTTGAAACGTACAACACTCCGGAAGCGATTATCCAGCTCGCTGAAAATGTCTTCAAAAAAGTGAGCGAATACATGTATTTTGTACGTTTAATTAATCTTAAGGAGATATTTGACTCATTCAATAGATCAGCAACTTCGGCGGAGATTATTCTTGAGATGCTTGAACATAGTGTTCATCATAGGGGACAGATTACTGTATACTATAGACTCCTTGGCATCCCTCCAAAGTCCATATCCTACATTATCTGAGCGAAATAGATTTGCAAGATGTTTTCTCACACCTAGGATGGTATGTCTTTGAGGACCTTCTCTATGGCATTACGATACTTCATGAATGCTTCACGACCTTTTAATGTCAATTTCAGAATGGTATGGGGTTTCTTGCCCAAGAACTCCTTCTGAACCTCAATATATTCTGCTTCCTCAAGTTTACTCATGTGCGAAGAGAGATTCCCCCAAGTGAGTCCAAGCTGATTCATGAGAAAAATGAAATCAGCTGACTCCACAACATATAGTTGTGCCATTATTCTCAATCTTGAAGGCTCGTGAATAACCCTGTCAATCTCTGGTCCTGATTCAGGATCATTGCTATTGTTCATTGCCCATTTCCTCCAAATCGAGGATTGGATACTTTCTTACGAAACGAGCCAGACTTGCTATGCCTACTAGGATGAAAAGACCACCAACGATAACCAGGTATACAGTCATTCGGGATACAGCAGTAGGGGACTCAAGGAGTGTGAAAACCATGCCAAGGATCGAAGAAACAATCCCAATTCCATAGTATCGATTAAGGCCTGATTTTGATACCAAGTACGCTGATGGTTGAATCAGACCAATCCCAACCAAGACTGGTGCCCCTCGAGCTATAAGATAGAGAATGTCGTTCTCATACACTGTCGAAAAAAAGACTGATGCTAATGCTGGAATCATGATTAAAACAGCCAAAATCCATCCATATCCCGAGGGTGTTTCAGCCTCACCACGTAGTTTCACTTTGCCAATTCGAGGATAGGTGAACTTCTCCTTTATCTTTTCATTAAACACAGCCTGAAATATGATAAGGATGGCTACAGTACCTACAAAAGCAGTGTGTATCAGTAAGAGAGATATAGCCAGTATCATGAGACCCATCCATAACTCAGTGAAGCCGTCTTGATTTGCAGTTCTGAATGTTGCTTGCTCCAGTTTTACTAAGTCAATTTTTTCATTCATGGTTTATCAACATCGTAAAGTTCTTTGTGATACAAAGTACTTTGTATGCATATAAAGTTTCGTTACTGAGCAACCTGTCAAAAGTCTGTTTTCAGGAGTTTATATGCCTCAATAGGAATGAAGGATTAGGTATGGCGATGTTACTGTACCACATGCTTAGTCCACTGTCTGACTTTGTAACTATAATTACTACATATTTCGCTGAGATTTGGGAGTTCCTAATCTTTATTGGAAATATCTCAGCAGTCATAGTAGTTATAGTTGGTGCGATTCTTTGGTTCACTGATGTGAATGCAGGCAGAGGTAAGGGTTTAGTCCTTAGTGGGATACTATTAGCGGTGGTTGTACAGTACTTCGTGATTTACCCACCAGCCTTTGTAATGAGCTAGGTATTAGAGATAACTAGGGGAATGCAAGATTTGACTCCTTTATGCTAATCCACACCCAGTACTTACTCTGGACTGGTTTCACAAAAACACACCCAAAACGCCCGGGGTTCTCGTCTGAATCTCGGGCAACCTCTTTCCAACTTGTATCAATGCCAATCGGAAACCTTTATGTCCTTTGAGAATCGACGCTGACTGCAGGGCCCGTTGCCTAGCCCGGTGTTATACACAATCTGTGTATTTTGTGGTAAATAGGGCGCCAGCCTTCTAAGTTGGAAATCGTGAGTTCAAATCTCACCGGGCCCGCCATTTCTTTCAAGACATGAAATCCATTGCTCTTGTTACCCAGTCAGGGAGATCCATGTCGAGCGATTTTGAAACATCTTGAATCGAATTCAGAGATTGAGCAGCCTTAATCCTAGTAGCACGTTTACTACCCACGCCAGGAATAACTCTCCATTGAGAGAGAGATGTTTGTGAGGGCTTGAATGGGAATGGAAGAACTGAGACAGATCTTGGACCATGATCCACAATGAAGACATCTTGAGGCACAAAGTCATCCATCCCTCTTGGCATGACACATAACAATGGGTAGGTCCCCAATTGTCGAAGGAGATAGTTGTTACCAGCTTTGCCATCAATGAATACAGACTGGATTACAGTACCAAGAGGCGCAACCCGTTTTATCATAGCAATGTCAATGGTGTCACGAATCTCTTCTCGATGTTTGAAGAGTTGATTTTTCTTGATCCTCGTTCCAACATCATGCTCCAGACGAGTACCTGGAAGACCAATTACTTGGCGAATGTTGATTCTTCGAACCATTAAATTCTCAGCAAGAAGTTGCTTCAAAAATTTCATGTTGTAGTCTAGAGTCTTTTTTGACTCACCAGGTAATCCATAGAGCAGATTGATACCAGGCAGGAGATGTGGAAGTCCCCATGGCTCGCGATTGCTTCCGACAGCATTCAATATTCGAACAGCATCGATGACTTCATCCGAATCTGCTTTCAGGTTGTTCCTACGAATCACCTCAGGGTCTGTGGATTCAACACCAAATGCAGCTACATCCCCAGGGGTGTGATATTTCATGATAGATTTAGCTACTTCCCTCGATTCTTGAGGGTGATGCGAGATTGTACCAGGGTTAACATTGTCAATATGAAGCACATCTAGGTCAGGAGCACCTGTTCGAATCTTTGAAAAGAGGTTCTCAATTGCATCTGGATTTGGAGTTGGAAATTCAACCACGCCCATCTCTAAGGATCCAAATGTGAAAAGGTCTGCTTGGTGACCAATTCGAAAAGCTCTGAGTCCCAGTTCATACAATGTTTGAATCTCTTTGGCTATTGAAGTGGGAGTTCTTTCTTGAGGTGGTCCATAAGATGGTTCAACACAGAATGTACATCCACCAGTCAGAAACCGAGGACACCCGCGATATGATTCAATTTCACAAATGATGTGGCCAATATGGAAACCAGGATGTTGTTGGACAATAGAAACTCCTTTCTTAATGAAACCCTCGATTTGATCCGCATTCTCACGGGTCAGAGATAGATTGACTGAGTCGAGGTCCTCCTTAGATTCGAGAGCCTCAGCTATGACCAGTTCTGGATCACCAGTAACAATGTAGTCAATAGGTGGTCTGAGTGCCTCTGAGCTTAAAGCAAGTTTTCCGCCCTCAAGACCACAACCAAACCTAGCCCATGGTCCTACGAGCATCTTAGGTATGTCTTCAAGTTCAGATGCTGAAAGAAGCTCTCTAGCCTCTCTGACCGAGATTGGAGTACCTCCCACATATTTACCAGGAACAATCATTCCTGCGATGAGAATGATGAGATCTGTCTTTGACCAGAGGTGCTGTGCTTTTTGGAAGCTATCGCGGACTTGGTCAATTGTATGATAAAGAATCTCAGTCCTTGGGGCTTTTGTCCAGATCGCACCAGCAATATAACGTGGGTAGATGCTGACATAGGGTGGAACACCAAGACATGTAGGCTCATCGACATATCCATCGACCAGCGCAATACGTTCCACCTGCATCTATTTCACCCATCGATAATTAGTTCCATTCCTTGAAGCTATCATATCCTGCAAAAGGAATTGGCACTGATCCCTCTTTAGATGCCCAGGTAACTTGGTTCCCCTTTGTAACATATCCAATTCTTACCAAGTTGACCTTTTTCTTTCTGGCAACATCAAGTGCATCATCGTACTTCTCAGGAGGTATTGAAAGAACGAGGAGAAACTCTTCTCCACCCTGCATCACCATCTTCATGGTTGAAAGCTTCTTGTTTCGACAAAAGAACTCGATTTCAGAAGTGATAGGTAGATTCTCAATGATTATTCCGCATTTACTGAGCTTCGCAATTGTATGTAGTGTAATTCCTAAACCGTCACTGCTGTCCATAGAGGCAGTCACAGCTTCAATATCTTTGAGTGCGGCTACAAAGTCTATGTCGATTTCTGGTCTAAATGCGGCTGCAAGAGCATCTTTGTGTAACTCAGGTTTGGCTTTTTGTCTTTTAATCAAGATTTCAAAGGCTACTGAGGTCAGACCGAAGTGTCCTGTGACTGCGATGACATCACCCTCTTTTGCACCATTTCGTGGTACGATATCCTCTGGCGCCGCTGTACCAAGTGCGACACCCGTGAGAACTACATCATCACACATTCCCACATCACCTCCAAGGTAGGGAATGCTAGATTTGAGCCCGTATTGTGAAAACCCTCGAACTAGTTCATTTGCATCCTCGACTTCATAATCTTCAGGGACACAAAGGGAGAGCATCGTGGCTATTGGTTTTACACCTTTAGCAGCTAGATCACTAAGTGCCATCACTGCAGTCTTACGTCCAACTTGAGCTGGCGTCATCTCTGGAAGCCAATCAGTCTTCCTTACAAACGTATCTACATTGATGACAAGATTAGTCTTATCGGAGATTGGAATGTCTGAGGCATCATCATCAAATCCTAGTTTTGCACCTCGAGGTATATTGACAAGACTGCTAATCTTAGCCAGAAAATTGCGTTCACCCATCTCACCGGTCCTCAACATAAGACCTCCACTGTTCTAGCGTGCTGGTTCCATGATAAAGTTTTATTAGAGAATTCCAAAGGTGAGCGTTGAGATGAGCCTCGGTGGCTTAGGGGTTATAGCGTCTGCTTCGTAAGCAGGTGATCGCGGGTTCGAATCCCGCCCGGGGCTCCATTTTCCCTTCGAAGCTCCTTTTTTCATGTGCAGGTTTCCATTACTTTATACGCATTGTGATGAAGTTCCATGAGCTAGGTGAAAAAATATGAAAAATAACACAAAAACAGACAAGCCCCAATATAGGGCTGACACAAGGCCAGGCTTTTTTGAGTGGCTGGCTGGAACTACCAGGTAATTGATGTAGTTCAACGAACTGGGAACAGATTGAATAGGTACTAAATTGTGACTCTTTCTGTTCCAATCATGACTTATCTTTTAACAAGGCATCCTCCCAATACAGAAATCCTTATCACAGGTTTGAGAACGGATGGAAATATCCCTCAAGATTAAATCTCTGTTATTTGCGGAGGTTGCCAAGCCAGGTCAAAGGCGCCAGGTTGAGGGCCTGGTTCAGTAGTGATTCGCGAGTTCAAATCTCGCCCTCCGCACCATTCTCATTCTAGTTCAAATTACTTCAGAGTCTTTTCGAACCAGATATTGTACCCCCACGGATTTTTCTTCTTCTTGAAAATTGAATACCCATGCTTCTTGTAGAAGTTCACAGCCCATTCCGCTTCACTGTCCGTTTCCAAGTGAATCTTAGTGAAGTGGAGGTTTTTCGCCTTCATTTCAAGGAAGCTCATTAAGGAAGAACCAATTCCTTTCCTTTGATGTTTTGAATGAACATGCATCAGTGGAATCCATGCTGTGTCTTCATCTCTGGTTCCTAAAGAACCAACGGCAATGATTTTGTCCTTCCTTCTGTGGATAAAGAACTCCATGATAGTTGCCATCTCATCGAGCTGTTTTCGAGTTAGAAAGGGCTCTCGATAGTACTCTTTCGGGATAATCTTGCTGAACCATTCGCGATTAATTGTATTGATGAGTTTGAGAATCTCTTCCAAATCAGAATCTTCAGCGCTTTCAAACTTGATCGATATTTTCAAATCTCGCCCTCCGTACCATTCTCATTCTAGTTCAATTCGTTCCATCTTGAATTTGCGCATTCGCTCATCAATTCTTGAGTCAAAAGGAGCCAGAAATCTCTGGGCACATGTAAATAGATCATCAGGGACTTCTAATGCAATCTCAATGCATTGGGTAATATCCTCCTCTGAGAGATATTGAGTCAAGGGACAATGGACCAGATAATGTTCTTCTCCATTTGTTGAGAAAATAGGATATTTCCTACAAAGTATTGGACGTACTGGATAGATCTCGCAGGCGGATTCTTTGAGATAGGGACAAACCAGGTCCTCTCCAAAATCTGTAATATAGCAGTTCTCCGAGATTTCAATGAACTTATTCGGATATCCAGCCTCAATGATTCGATTTACTTCCAACTTTGTTGCAAGAGAACCTCCTTGTTTGCAGCAGTATCCACCACATTCTTTGCAAATGTTCGAATAGTTGTGGACTGTCATCAAATAATCACAAACGTTTTACTCCCATATCAAATCTCGCCCTTCGGACCATTATCCTTTCTCTTCTATTCACCTATCAGGGTTCTAGCAGCAAAGCAATACTAGCATAGATAATGGTGCTAAACATTGCATAATCAGTCAATCTTTGAAATAAACCATCTGAATACTGGACGCCAGTAGATCCCCTTCATCACTCCATAGCTCAGCAACCTGATCAAAATAACCACGGTGGAAACGTTGGCCCCGAGCAAAAGCCAAAATCGGGCGATTTGCCTGACGCTCAAGGCTAGAGTAATCAGCATGAAAATGAGTTGTGATGGATACTGTACTTGCCACTCCTAGTTGCTGGCGCCGAATAAAGACACGAGGGAAAAAAACGTCGCTTATTGCCGCTAGAGAGAGAAAATCAAGCATCCGTTCCGGCGTGTCACGCACCCAGAGTAAACTCTCTGAGTCTTTCGCTAGCTGGTCTGAGAGAGTCAATTCACCACGTATGAATTTGAAGTCGTAGCGGTGAATCCATTGAGGCACAGGTGGAGCCGGCCACGACTCAATTTCTTCAGGTCTCGGTGCATCAGGAGCACGTGCCTCAGACATCATCCATGTTTCTTGCCGGATTGCAAGAACCGCAGTGGCTGTTGCAGCTACTTGTGAGCCTTGAGTGAGCTCAGCAATCCAATGTTGGTTCGAACGGTTTGTACGCATAAGACGAACTGCTAGGTCATATGGAGCATCCGCGATTGGACCAGCAAAGTTCACGGTTAGTGAGATAGGATTTCCCTGACGTTCTTTGTGACTCAGTATGCCATTCAGAATGACTGCTACAATGATACCACCGAATGGGCCCACCATATTAGCATAGGACTCAGGAATATGCCCTTGGTATGTATAAGGTGATGTTGGTACAAGTTCGACTGCTTGATTGAAAGGGTGTATTTGACTATTATCGGGCATGGTCCTCTCCGTATCTAATCTATTCGGGTTTCTTATGGATGTAATTATAACGCTGATTTAAATGGTCATGCCATAAGATGGACGCGGCAACAACTTGAGAGGCTCAAATCTCTCCCTCCCTACCATCTATTCCTTGTTTCATCTTGGTCTGCTAATTTATATTTATTAAAAGGAGATAGGGATTGTAACAGGACCCACCCAAGATGCGACGAGGCAATTCGCAGTCCTTGAACGGGTGGGTCCGAGGGAGGGAGTTGTCTTCTGAAGCATAATGGGACTTAGCGCGGCATAGTGATCCAAGATGTGAACTCTCTTTTTGGCTAGTCCCTGAAGGTGTTGTGAGTCTTGGATTCATACATCAATCCGCGGATTTCAATATAAGGTCGTCATAAGACTAATCGTCGATTTTTCATCCTGAAGATGCAAAAATTCCTGCAATTTCAACACAATCTAGGGACTATGGCAATGTATAAAGGTCATGAAGAACGGGAGAGGTCTGAAGCCCTTAAGAGTGGTTAATAATGTCATCTCGAAGAATAGTAATCATTGGAACTGGGAATATGGGCAGAATACATGCTCGCATTCTTGGTGATCTGGGGGTTCTAGTGGGAGTGGCTGATAAAGATAAGGCCACAGTAGAACAGGTTGCTAAGGAACATGGCACTACAGCATTTACTGACTTTGAGAGGATGCTTAAAGAAACTGAGCCTGAGGGAGTTATTATTGCCACACCTACTTCAACTCATGCCAGCATCGCCCAAACCATTGCAACGAACTATAATGGCATCAAGGGAATCTTGATTGAAAAACCTCTGGCAAGTACACTGGAGGATGGAAAGAAGGTTGCAGAAATAATAAAGAAGCGTAACATTGTCACACTGGTTTCCCACTCTGAGATTTATAATCCAATAGTAAGTAGAGCATTGTTTCTCATTGAAACTGATGCGATCGGAACGCCCCAAACAATAATTCATGATAGAAGGGGATTTGTTGCTCCTGCAAGGATTCCATCTCTGGGAGATGTCTTTGAAGACATAGGTGTCCATGATTTTGATATCATGGCAAGAATCAGCAATGGTCCAGCAAAGCTATATGCGCAAAGTAACACTGTGGGTGGGATTCACAATAGTGGAACTATCATGGTGAAGTTTCATTCAGGAACTGAACACTTTTTCCACCTCTCTCGGCAATATGCAGGACGTCGCCGCTACATGGATGTATCAGGCACAATGGGAGTATTAGTTCTTGACTTATTTGGCCAAATAATCAAAGTACAGCACCTAGACCAAGCTCCTGAAACGAGAGGCGATACAATACAGCTCCCGGAGAGAGGTGCTACGATAAAGGTCTATGGTGAGCCAGTTCGGGAAGCTCTCAATGACTTTCTGAGATGTATCAAGACAGGGGCAACACCAAGAGTAAGCATTGATGATGCTCTATGTGCCTTAGAGATTGTTGAGGCTGCAAGAAAAAGTGCAGAGTCAGGAAAAGTGGTTGATATTGAAGTCAGGTCTAGGAAATGACTTCTCCATTCAAATGCGTTCGGTCCGATGATGTTATTTCAACATCCACAATGGTTCCTGGACTCAAGTCTTTATGAACGATAACTGTCTTGTAAGCCTCGTTACGACCAAGCATTCCACCTTTTGGACCGTTTTCTGTGATTATGATTGGACCAGACCATCCAATCCATGATTCATTCGACTCCTTTAAGATTTGATTTACAATCTTAGTCAAAATCCTACTTCTCTCCTTCTTCAGTGAGGTTTCAACTTTTTCCTTCGATGTTGAAGCAAGTGTGTTGGGTCTATCCCCATACTTTGAGATGTTAGTGACAGAAGGTTTTACTCTTTGAATCAATTCCAGAGTCTGCTCGAAGTCTGATTCATTTTCACCTGGAAATCCAACGATTATATCAGTTGCAATTGTTGCATTCTTGAATCGCTTTCTAACTCTCTGAACAATACTCTCCCACTCGCTGACGATATAACGTCGTTTCATAGTCTTTAGAAGTCGATCACTGCCAGATTGGAGAGGTATATGGAAGAATTTGAAGAAGTGTTCATTATCCATTGACTTCAGAAGACCATCGATTGAACTCATCACAATGTTTGGGTTGAACATACCTAAACGGAATTTGTGAGGACCTTCAATACTCCCTATTGACTGCATGAGACCTGAAAGAGTTTCACCAGTATCGCTTCCAAAGACTGCAGCATCTTGAGATGTCAGTCGTATCTCACGATACCCAAGATGAACGCATCGTTTGATTATTTGATGAAGATCGGCAATAGAATAGCTTCTGACCTTCCCTCGGGCAAATCTCACTGCACAATAGGCGCAACTCCCAAGGCAACCCTCACAGATAGGTATGGTGCAAATTACACTGTCAGGTGGTCCTGCAAACCATTTCAGTTTATAGGCATCATCAGATTCGATGTGACGAATGCCCCTCTCGCCTCCCATAATACGTGGAATGATGGATGCAAGAGTTTCTATTGATTGGGGGCCAAGTAATGCGGCGTATCCTGGAATTGCTTTCTCAACACGATCTATGGAGATCTTTGGGAGGCATCCAGTCACTATAACAGGAAGGGTTCTTTGCCCTAATTCTTCAAGTCTGTGAATTATTTTGTCCTCTGTTGGTTCCTTGACTCCGCAGGTGTTCAACAGAATTAATTCTGCTTCTTCAATATCCTTGACCCGATGTCCATCAATTGCATCAAGACGACCTACTATTATGTCAGAGTCAGCAGCGTTTAGCGAACACCCATATGTTTCAAGATAGTACTTGAGACCCATATATTCCACACCTAACCGCCTTGGACATGAGGAAGTATGGCAACCTCATCCCCATCATGAACGACTATATCAATGCCACCTAAAGTTTCAACATCTCTCTTGTTGAGCATCACAATCAGATTACCACTGATAGCATCATTGTGCATTATTAGCTTCCTGAGCTCTTCTCCCCCTAACTCGACTACAATGTTAATTACTTGTCGAACTGATGAGTCGGAGGGTGCCTCGACATCTATGACCTTTTCTTTCAAGAGTCTTCGCACAGGTCCAAATGACTTGAATTTAATTTTCAAATATCCAACCAATCTAGTTGAAAATCGCAGTACTATTCAGCCTTTTGATAACGCGCAATAGCCTCCTCAACAAGAGCATCAACGACCGAGATGATCTCCTCAATCTCTTTTCTACTTGCATTGTCATAGTGAATACCTACAGTGACAATGGTGGGAACCTCAAGAGCCTTGCAAATCTTCTCTGCCGCCGAGTTTGCCACGATATAGTCCTTATGTCCAGGCAAGGTGATTGTACTAACGCTAATAGTCGTTGCATCTCTGTAATGGCTCTCTGTAGGATATGCAGTAGCTACACCACCAATATGGTGTTCATCGCCTCCATATATGGTAACTAGAAGGTCTTCCCCAATCTCCTTTGTATCAAGGTAGATAATATGTCGACCAGCTTTTTTCTCGAGAATCATTAATCCTAAGATGGTTCAACTTGCCTCTAACACTTTCGGTAGGTTAGGATATGCTTCTAATCGCCATCCTGTTTCTGATACTCTTGATACATTCTATAGGAGAGAGTCAAAGTCTTTGGATGAGCAGCTCTATACTCATCTAAAAGACCGACCGCTGTAGAGTGTGGAGCACGCTTCACTCTTTCAGGATCTTCATGAGCCTCTTCTGAGATTTTCTCAAGCGCTGAGATGAAATAATCTAGCTCTTGTCGAGACTCTGTTTCAGTAGGTTCAATCATCAGTGCTTCAGGAACAATGAGAGGAAAGTAGACAGTTGGAGCATGTACACCAAAATCAAGAAGACGCTTAGCTATGTTCATCGCTGTGACCTCAGTCCTTTCCTTCAGCTCCTCTGCAGAGATGACACATTCATGCATTCTGGGGGCATCTTGTGAATATGGTAGAGTGAATCCGGGTATCTTACGCACATGATGAGCTATGTAGTTAGCATTTAGTACTGCTACCTCAGATGCTCGTTCGAGACCTTCAGCACCAAGTGCATATATATACGAATAGGCTCGAATTAACACTCCGAAGTTGCCGTAGAAGCTCTTTACCTTTCCAATAGATCGTGGATAGTCATAGTCCAAGTCAAAACTACCATCGTCTTTCTTTATCACACGTGGGACAGGAAGGAACTCCTTTAGCTTCTCAGTAACACCAACAGGTCCAGCTCCTGGTCCGCCTCCACCATGAGGTGTAGAGAATGATTTGTGAAGGTTCAGGTGAACAACGTCAAAGCCCATGTCACCAGGTCGCACTTTGCCCATTATGGCATTGAAGTTTGCACCATCATAATAGACCAATCCCCCAGCGTCATGCACAATGTCAGTGATTTCTCCTATGTCTTTCTCAAATACACCTATTGTGTTAGGATTAGTGAGCATAAGACCAGCAGTTCTTGAACCAGCAGCCTCCTTTATGGCGTCTAAATCCACGAGACCTTCCTTACTTGAGGGGATTACAACCACCTTATACCCAGCCATAGCTGCTGATGCTGGGTTGGTCCCATGTGCAGCATCTGGAATAAGCATCTCAGTCCTCAACTCACATTCCTCAGTGAAACAACGGTGATACTCTCGCATCATCATGACTCCAGTCCATTCACCCTGAGCTCCTGCGGCTGGTTGAAGTGTGACTGCGTCCATCCCCGTTATCTCACCAAGCCACCTTTCCAGCTCCCACATCATTTCAAGGGCACCTTGGGTCATGGATGAGTCTTGTAGAGGGTGTAACCATGCAAATCCGGGAGTACTGGCAGCCCAATTGTTCTCAGCGGGGTTGTACTTCATTGTACAACTGCCAAGTGGATAGGTTCCGAGATTCACTGCAAAGTTCATCTGGGAGAGTCGTGTGAAATGACGGGCGATTCCTGGTTCTGACACTTCAGGTATTCTTGGTGGGTCTTTTCGAGTCATCGTACTGGGGATGATATCTTCAAGTTTTCCAGCCACATGTATTAAATCAGGTTCTGCTGCAGGGAAGACATGTCCTACAACTCCAGGAATGGATCTCTCAAAGATTAGAGGTTCATCCCATTTTGCCTGACTTACCTTGTTGTCATCTAGGTGATGCTGCTTCATGATTTGGCACCTCCCTGTGACATGATGTCCTTCACTGCTTGTATAAGCTCGTCAATGGTTTCTTTACTGTGAATTTCAGTCACACAGAACAACATTGATTCTCCAAGAGCAGGATACTCATCTGTGAGGATTTTCCCACCATGGAATCCTCTCGCGAGAAGACCTTCATGTACGTCTTTAGCAGAAACGTTCTTTTGAAATTGTACAACGAACTCCTTCCAAATTGACTCCCCAATGGCAGGTGCTTTTACGCCAGGGATCTTGTCAAGCATTTTTGCTGTATAGTTAGCATTGTATGCGATGGTTTCTCCAACTTGTTTCAAGCCAGCGGGTCCGAGAAGTGACAGGTAGATTGCTGCTGTAACTGCAGCAAGTGCCTGATTTGAACAAATATTACTGGTAGCTTTCTCTCGTCTAATATGCTGCTCCCTTGGACTTAGTGTTAATACGTATCCATCTTCATAGGGCTCTTTTTCCGTTTTGGTCATTCCAACTAAGCGTCCAGGCATCTGATAGATGAGTTTACGGTCATTTATGCAGCCAAAAATACCTAGCAACGGTCCACCAAACGACATTGGAGAGCCAAGATGCTGACCTTCAGCGATTACAATATCTGCTCCATAATTACCAGGAGGGCGAATGAGTCCCAAAGAGAGAACATCAACACCAGTCACTAGTAGCGCATCATAGTCGTGCACTATCTTGCTCACCTCATCCACCTGACTCTCAATAAATCCTAGATAACTAGGATTTTCAATATAGACGCCTGCTACTTTCTCATTCATCTTAGACTCTAAATCTGAGAGCAACATCAACCCAGTCTTTTCATCATACTCGATTCTATCTAGCTGAATATCAGCAGGTTCTGTGTAGGTGTAGAGGACTTGATAGTGTTCAGGATTCATTGTTCCTGGGACAAGAAACTTAGACCGCTGCTTCTTGACACGAGCCGTCATTCTAGCGGCTTCAGCAACAGCAGTGGCCATATCATACATCGAGGAATTCACAACATCAATCTCTAGAATCTCAGCTAGAAGACTTTGATACTCAAATAAGGTCTGAAGCATACCTTGACTGACTTCAGCTTGATAGCTTGTATATGATGTGAGAAACTCAGCTCTAGTAGCAAGTGCAGGAACAATAGCTGGGACATAATGCATGCCTATTCCAGACCCAAGAAAGACTCGACCGTTGTCAGCTGGTTTATTCTTACCTGCAAGCTCTTGTATTCTTCTAGTGACTTCCATCTCACTGTGAGAACGAGGGAGATTCAAATCACGAGGTAGCTTGAACTTCTCGGGTATGTTTGAGAACAGATCATCAAGACTTTTCTTACCAATTGACTCTAGCATGTCTTTCTCGGTGGCTTTTGTCATTGGTATCCAGGGATGCTTGTATTCCATTGGAGAATCCTCTAAACAACTGGATGCATGAGGCGCAGCTAGTCACCCAAATAGCCTTTCGGGTTGAACACTTTGAGTACAGTTGCTAGAATGATTTTTAACGGCAACTGATTATTCGACGCCAGCCACAGATGTGATATGAATGAAACGCTGGTTGATGGACATACTCGCCTGTCCTGTAAGCGACTGTAGAAGTGAACTAGATTTAGAAGTCTTCACCTCACATGATCTAGAGTCTGAAGGTGAGAATATCGAAGAAATCGACGAAGCGTTAATAACATGTCCAAAATGCGGTAGATGGTATCCTGTCATTGATGGGATTGCTTGTATGCTTCCCGACAATCTCAGAATGGATGGTAAACAAAGGATTGAAGAAACAGCGTTTCTTGAGAGATGGAAAGAACGAATATCTTCTGAAATCATTGAAAATGGAATTCCTTTCAGTTTGAAATCCTAGATCTGGTTTTTCGGGTTCACCAATAGCCCCGTGGTGTAGCGGTCCAGCATAGCGGGACTTCCTTATCCTTCTAGTATCCGAATCCAATCCTTGTACACTGTTTTTAATCGAGATATGTCATCATTTGAAAGCGGATTGCAGTGCATTATGGTGTTACGTAATCGTTCAATAATCTCACCTAGATACAGTTCAATCCAATTTGCATTAGGAATGACTGTTCCCTGAAAATATTGCCAATTGTGTTCCATGATTCGTCTTAAATCTGACATATCGGTATAGAAAATTGGGTGCGCACCTCTACGACCATGCCATTTGTTTTTTTCGTCATCACTCATACGCTTAATGATTGTTTTAGTTACCTTACTTGAAATGTTGGCTAAGTTCCACCAATTTTCACCAAATACATCTGACAGAATCTTTGAGATGAAGTGTCTTATTGAATTCTCTAAGACATAGAAATATGGATAAACTTGAGCCATCTTGAGAGCGTCATTCGCAACATTTGAAGGCAGATTAGCTTTGGGGATATCCTTCTCAGAAAAAGAAATGGCCACCTCTTTTTTCCTACGTTTTTGATTTCGTGGTGTTTCTTTCATTGTTTCAAACGTTCGTTTCTTCTGGGTAATAATTAGACGAATGCGTTCAACATCCTCAAAGCTTAGATACTTGTAAAGATCCTCACCTTGCTGTGCTGCAAGAATATAGGCTGCATCTTCAGTGGAAATCATATTGTCGAATTCTTTCCTCTTTCGAGCTATTCTTTGATAGACTGATTGTCTGCTCCTATTTCCTTGTAGTCTTGTGAAAATCTCTTTATTGATCAAGCATCTAGCAGCTCCACTAATGTTTTGTCTTTCCTTCAGCTCTACTCTTCGCTTTCGTTACTGTTCCAAGATGTACTCCTAGAATCATTGAAACATCCTTTGGTTTGAGCCCCAAATTCAATAGTGTTAATGATTTATCCTTCACTTTTTCCATACCACTTATTGCTACGTGAGCTAATAGGCGATTTGTGAGATCAATTCTTTCACTAGCTTGGTTAATTGCAGCAATAACTTCTTTCATCATCTCATTCTGTTTTGCAATCTCTTTCAGCCAATCTTCAGCCATTTATAATCCCTCTAATGCAGGCGATATTGTTACTATTACCTCTTTACCAATTCTTTGACCTACTATTAATCCCTGGAATCGGAGTTCAGCTATGCGTCGTTTTACAGTCATTTCAGAAACATTAGTTGCTTGAGCAACTGCTGATACAACTTCACCATAGGTTTTACCTTTGGCATGTGAAACAATCTCTCTAGTAACTAAATCAGTATCAGCTAATTCTTTTGTTTTCAATAATGTTTCATAATATACTAACCTTAGAATATTGATGATTATGTCTAGCTTGTTTGAAATATCGTCCAGTACTTGTTTTTCAGTCACTTGAAATCCACTCCTGAGGAATATAATCGATTTTTCTTCGAGGATAGCCTCTTCTTTTGGTGTCTATGAGATTGTGTCCTGATAGCTGTTTTAGAAATCGTTGAACAGATCTCTGAGTGATTTTTAATTTGTCCGCTATTTCCGCTGTAGTCTTGGCCCCGTCGAGTAGTATCCAAATCTGTTTTCTTTCGGTTGTTGAAGCAACCTCACTCAAGTATATCTTGAATCGATCTTCAACCATGAATTCAAGTGTTCTACGTATTCTGACTAATTCGTCAAGAATCGCATCTATCTTGTTTTCAGACATAAGTACTCACTTGTGGTTATTATTAGGAACATATGCGACATTATTATTTATAAAGGCGACGCCATTTAAGTGTTACTAATTAGTTTTGATTTGAGAGAAATAAACGTCTTGATTGAGAATGGATGAGACCAAAACCCGCTAAGACCTGATTCTTCATTCAGGAGTGAGTGAACTCCGAAAGAAACTTCTGTGTTTCACCCTGCTCACGACTACTGTCACCAGTTTCCAGATGACCGGAATCATCTGAAACGACGTGTGCTTTGTCCAAGATCATAGGAAAATCGTTCCTCCCTTTGCAACTGGTTTCTGTCCGCTGCGTACTTCCAAGACTACCAGTCATCTCGGACACAGACGGTTCTTCCACAGTACTTGCCACGGCTGGGTCTTCAGTGTTCACACACATCTCAAGAGATGTCTGTTTATAACACTCAGCCACGGACTCTCCCACTAAGGTTGGCATCCTCTGAGAGAGTGAGGACTTCCTCTTAGAGCGTTTGCCCCTTGAGGTCTTCGGGATGGTCTTCTCACTAGGGAGAAGCCAAACTCCTAGTCCAGTCTTCTCATCTCTAAGTGAAGGGATGAGCTTGATAACACGCCGACCGATGTTTATGGCTCCATTCAGGTCAGCGTTAGCACGGAACCCACAGGTTCCACAGACGAAGAGGTTCTGTTTTGGTCGGTACCCTTTACTTCCACACTTATGACATTTTATTGAAGTCCATGCTTCATTTACTGCAAAGAACTTCGTGGAATCAAAGCCGAGGATTGAAAGCTTGTGTTGAAGGTAATCTCTCACCCTCGCAAATGACCAGCGATGAACCATTCCTCGAAACTTTCGACCTCTAAAGTTCTCCTTTCTTGCGGTTCCCCGGATGCCCTTAAGTTGACCGATAACAATGTGGAGGTCATACTTCTCAATTAAATCGAAGATATGTTCCGCAACATCCTTAGCGAGTTTTCGGTCATATTCTTGGCTAAGCCTTGCGCGTTTCTTACCAAGTTCTCTCAGTCGTTTTGTGACTTGGGTTGAGTCCTTACTCTGGGCAAGCAGTAACTCCTTCTTTTGTTGAAGAGAAGCTATGATGCTGTCGTAGTGTTCCATTCGTTTCAATTTGTCCTGTTGCTTCCAATAGCGAACATGCTTGTATCCCTGTTTGGTCAATAAGACAGTACACGCAGCCTTCTCAATTCCCAGATCTATTCCCATAGCCGCTGGTGGTAGACTCGATGTGTCAACTGATTCAGTATCAATTGTCACTGTGAATATTGCCCACCACTTTCTTTGTCTATCCTTGAAGAGTCTGACTGTCTTCAGCTTTCCTTCGTTCAATCTCTTGAGATGATATGATGAGGGAGAGAGAGGTATCAGTAGTCGGTCATGGTTGAACCTCCTTTCTCTGGTTGAGTCAACCGAATAACGAAGGTTCAACCAGTGTTTGATTTCCTTCACAGGAG
>LRSL01000035.1 GCA_001563335.1 Candidatus Thorarchaeota archaeon SMTZ1-45
TCTATGGTTGGTATCCAGACTTCATCGATCCAGATAACTACGGGTTCCTACCATTCGCAAGTTGGCTAAATCTAGGCTACAACAGCTCATATCCAGCAGGTGGTATTGCTCAATACAACCTGTGGCAAGAGGGTAGGAGTGCTACTACTGACGCGGCCCGAGAAGCTGCCTATCTTGAATTGCAAGAATTACAGGCGGAAGAATGCTCAGTGGTCCCATTATGGCAGAGTAGTACTGTGGCTGTATCAAAGCTCAATATCCAAGGTATTGTACTAGACATCACAGTAAACTGGCGTCATTGGTTGGTCTATATAGGGTAGCAGAAGCACACACCCAAATTAATGTAAACTAGAGATTTGGCAGGTAAACATTCCTGCCCTTCTCTTTCTCTTTTTCTCAGCATATAATTAAATTACTACGCGAGTCGAAGAGCTTAAGACAGGCAATATATTCCAAAACAGGAAATTGGTGTAAGAGATGTCGCTTAAGTCATATGTAGTCACCAGGATTCTGATGACAATTCCAATGATAATGCTACTCCTGACCTTTGTATTCATCATTGTCAGAATACTTCCAGGAGACCCTGCTCTTCTCCACTTTGAAAGGAATGTTAGCCCTGAAACACTTGAAGAATTTCGCAGAGTGCTTGGTTTGGATGTGCCTATCCTTCAACAATACTTCAATTACTTAGCTGGACTTCCGTTTGGTGACTTTGGATTGTCAATGCAAGACTTCACTCCTATTAGTGGGCATATTGCAATAAGATTCCCTGCTACTCTTGAATTGACACTTTACTCAATGTTATTTGCAGTTCTTCTAGGAGTTGCACTAGGTGTAAAGTCAGCAAAGAATTACGACACTGCACAAGATCACGGAATCAGAATGTTTGGAATTGTTACATATGCTATTCCTGTCTTCTTCCTTGGAATGGTCTTGCAGATTGTATTCTCAATCTTTCTAAAGATATTTCCAACTGGAACACGATTTGATCCTCACTACACTCCACCACCAACAATCACGGGAATGTATACAATTGATAGCTTACTAACTGGTAACATTTGGGGTTTTATCGTTTCAATGAGGTATTTGATTCTACCAACAATTACCCTTGGAACAATTCTATGCGGCATATTCATTAGACTTACACGTACAAACATGCTTGAAACACTTCGACAAGATTTTGTTGTAGCTGCAGAAGCGAGAGGATTGTCTGCTAGCAAGATTACCTATACATATGCTTTGAAGAATGCCTTCTTACCAATTCTTACAATGATTGGTCTGCAGTTCGCTGCTCTTCTTGCTGGAGCTGTGCTTACAGAAACCACATTCAGTTGGCCGGGTTTAGGAACATATCTTGTTCAACGAATAGCACATAGGGATTACACAGCGATTCAAGGAGTTGTTGTCTTTTTTGGCATTCTTGTTTCTATTGTGACTTTAGTCCTTGACATCCTTTATGCATACTTGGACCCACGTATTCGGTTATGAGGTGAAGAAGAAATGTCTCAACAATCTAAGGCAATCAGCGGCGTCTTTTATTTCCTCATACCAAATACTGGTGATTGGAAGGAAAAATCTCGTAATTTCCTCATTGGACTAGCGGTTGTATTAATCGGGTCACTTCTGATTGTTGCAACCTTCATAGGTCTCTCCGTTCGTTCGAATAGCGGAATCGGTCTCTGGGTTATTGGATATACCATTCTCTGTGCGTTTGTCATACTTCTTTCAAGCGCTTATAGGAGGTACAAAATATCCGAGAACCGGATGACTCCAAGGAGAGGTTGGTTGTTTATTGTAATAGTTTTCATAATAATAGGATTCGTTTCTGCAATGGTTGGATTCTTTTGGGTTCCAGAAAGCGAAGGGAGTCTATCTTCAGCTCTAGTCTTGGGAGGAACAGTTCTTGGCATCATTGTTATTCTCCTTTATGAGGGCTATCCACTACTGGAGGATAGAGGGTCTCCGGGATATGTCACTCTAGCAGGTCTATTGATTGTGTTCGCTGTCGTATATATGACTGCAGTTTCTTGGTGGATTGTACCATTCGACCCAACAGAACTGGATGTTGGACCCTATGGTGCTCCCCCGTCGGACCGGTTCCCACTCGGTACAACATCACTTGGGCAAGATCTATTGAGCAGAACTATTGCTGGTGGAGGCATAATGCTGCAAGTTGCAGTATTATCGGTCATAGTCTGTTTTTCAATTGGAGTTCCATTAGGCCTCGGAGCATCATATAGAGGTGGCTCAACTGACAAAGTTTCTTCTCTTATTATGGACAGCATCTTTGCTTTTCCAGGCTTGGTTCTGGCAATTGCCATCGCTGCAATGCTCGGTCCGGGAGTGGCAAATATGGCTCTTGCAATTGCTGTTGTGTATATACCCTCATACTTCAGAGTGATTCGAAGTCAAGTTCTAACTATAAAGGAGCTTCCATATGTAGAAGCAGCTATTGTTTTGGGAGCGAGGGACAGAGATATTCTATTTCGATACATATTACCTAACGTGCTCCCCTCAGCTGTTGTAGTAATGTCAATCAACTTCGCTGATGCAGTGTTAACTGCAGCGGGTTTAACTTTCGTTGGTCTAGGATTACCTGTAGATGTTCCAGATTGGGGATGGGATTTAACATTTGGTTCCCATCAGTATATTGCTGGAAAGTGGTGGGTAATCTCGTTTCCAGGGTTAATGATTGTGATTCTTGCTCTTGGATTCACATTAGCAGGTGAAGGATTGAACGAAGTACTAACGCCAAAACTAAAGGAGTGATATAGGGTGACTGTGCTTCTTAGAATACAGAATTTAACAGTCGAATACAAAACTCGGAGAGGTACTGCCAGAGGAGTTGATAATGTATCACTTGAGCTTGAGGAAAACCGAACACTTGGATTAGCTGGGGAAAGTGGTTGTGGCAAAAGCACGCTCGGTAGGTCGATAATGAAATTAGTTCCATACCCTGGTCAGATCGTCAGTGGTCGTATAGAGATGCTTCTTCATGATCATGTCAAGTATCTGAAAGGCGTGATAGAGAGAGGCATTGTAAACATCATTGATCTAAATGAGGATCAGATGAGAGGCCTTCGAGGTAAAGAGATAGCATATATCTTTCAAGACCCGATGACGTCTTTGAATCCAATGATCACAATTGAAACACACTTTAAAGAGATAATGAAGGCACATTATCCAGACATTGAAGAAGAGGAGATAATTGGAAGAGCATACGAAATTCTAGATGGTCTTGGAATTTTGCCTGAGAGAATTACAGACTATCCTCATCAGTTTAGTGGCGGGATGAGACAACGTGTAATGATTGGACTTGGACTTGCGCTGCGGCCAAAACTACTGATAGCTGATGAACCTACAACATCCCTTGATGTGATTGTGGAAGCTCAGATACTTGAGGAGGTAGCTGAACTAAAGGATGTGTTCAATCTCACAATGATTCTCATCACTCATAATCTTGGTGTATTAGCTCAAACAGCAGATGACATAGCCATAATGTATGCTGGAAGAGTAATGGAACTCTCTTCCACCGAATCACTTTTCGATGATCCGTTACACCCCTATGCTAAAGCACTTCTGGAATCAGTCCCAGATGTGACCCATCCAGAGAAAAAACTATCATGGATTCCAGGCGCACCTCCGGATTTAACTGATCCCATACCAGGTTGCATGTACAATCCAAGATGTCCGCATGCAATGGATATCTGCAGGACAGTTCAACCAGACTTAATCACGGTTGATGGGGGTAGGCTTGTGGCGTGCCATCTTTTTGGAGGAGAGAAATCACATGGCACTAGTTGAAGTCAGAAATATCAAGAAATACTTCCCAGTAACGAAGGGAATTATTGACGCTCTATTAGCGCGAGAAGAGGAGTTCGTAAGAGCCGTGGATGGTATCTCCTTTGAGATTGAAAAAGGAGAAGTTCTTGGACTTGCTGGGGAGAGTGGATCAGGCAAAACAACAACTGGAAGATTGTGTGTCAGACTTATCAGACCAACTGAGGGAGAAATCATCTACAATGGGAAAGACATTGCAAAACTGAAAGGAAAGGAGCTACGTTCTATACGCAGGCGAATCCAATTCACATTCCAAGATCCTACATCCTCTCTCAATCCAAGACTCAAGATTGGAGATGCAATTGGAGATGCACTCAGACTTCAAGGTATTGGCTCAACTGAAGAGAGGAAAGAACGTACTGAAGATGTGCTCGAACGTGTTGGTCTCTCGCCAGCCAAATCATTCTACAATAGACTGCCTCACCAACTTTCTGGAGGACAAAAACAACGTGTTGTTTTTGGAAGAGCAATAATTCTCAATCCGGAATTTGTAGTCACAGATGAGCCTGTGGCTATGGTTGACGTGTCGATTAAGGCTCAAATCCTCGACCTGATGATGGATTTAAAGAAAGAGCTTGATCTAACATATCTGTTCATCTCACATGATCTTGCTACCTCAAGGCATGTATGTGATAGGATTGCAATAATGTATCTTGGAAAAATAGTTGAAGTAGCGGATAAAGATCGTATCTATGAAGATCCTCTTCATCCATATGCAGTTGGACTTATGAGTGCGATTCCAATTCCTGATCCCAAAGTAAAGAAGACAGAAGCCGTTCCTCGAGGAGAAATTCCAAGTCCAATCAATCCACCAAGTGGTTGCAGATTTCACCCTAGATGCCCAAAAGTCTTTGAAAGATGCCCTAATGAGGAACCAGAGCTTAGAAACCTAGGTAATGGAAGACAAGTCGCATGTCACTTATATGATTACTAACGCTGGATGAGACCCTTGTTTCTGAGACGCTTTACACGTTCTGCTACCTTTTCTCTCTCCTTAGAGAGTGTGTTGCTTTCAATGATAAGTTTCAACAATGAACTTGCATATTCAGACTCTGGAAAATGACCTCGACGTAGGTCATGCTCAAGACGCATTCTTTTAGTTTTAATCTCATCAATCGCCTTGCCCAAACTACGAAGTCGGATCTCCATGAATGTAAGTGACTTTGAGTTATTCTTTGAGCGATCTATTTTTCCCCATGATATACTGCTATCGCTAGCTGTCGTAGCACTATCTCGCCTCATCTTATTATGCCTCAGATTCTATAATATATATTCATATATCATATAAAATATTCTATTATATTAACATAACATAATAAATATCCATAAATATTTGTTAGTGGGTATTAATATGCTTGACTAAGGATTTCAATTCCATCACAATGTTCTAATGGTTGTTTCGTAAGGAATATTGTATCACATCAATCGACAAGATGGTAAGGAAATTCGCAGGCACATTGGAGCTTAATGCATTGAGGGATGCACAAAAAAGCACGCAAGGGAAGGTAGTTTCATATAAGAAAATACTAGATCTGCCAAAAATCCTCACACGCCCAGCTCCATCAATTACTGAAGGTGGACATAGGAGAAGAGCAAGATTTCTGAGAACTGCTTTGTTCACTGGAGTTTGTGTCTTTCCAATCTTACAATATACGAGTGATCCTGTTCAGGGAATTCCGTTTTACTCAGTTTTGGCAATATATTCAGCTGTCGTGTACCTTTTGAGTGGCACCACTCATCTTAGGTTAGCATCAGCAATGACCTTAATCTGCGCTGCATGTATCCCTCTTGTAACTATTACTATATATCCAAGTTGGACAAGAGGGATGTTAGCCTTTCAGATGTTGACATGGCCAGTACTTACTGTTCTCTTGGCGACTCAACTAATCTCAATTAAAAAACAATCATTGCTTGTGGGTGGTTTATTCATTGCTTTGATAATTGTATCAATTTCACATCCAGGTATCTATGTTGTAGATGCAATAGAATCAATTGCAGTTTTCATAGCAATAGCAATTCTGTTGATGTTCACATCATGGAATCAGGACTATTATGTAACAGGTCTCGAGAAAAGTAATAGGAATCTTGATGCAAGACATAAGGAATTAGAAATTTACACAAGCTTATTGAGACATGACCTCAGTAATGATGTACAGATGATACTTGGTGGAATTGAGCTTTCACAGATGTCAGATGGTGAGCCAAAACAAGCAGCATTCCTCGAATCAACATATGCTGCAGCTCAGAGAATGCGAAGTCTTCTTCACATATTCTCATTATCTGAAGCTGAGATGGACTCAGACATTGTAACAGTAATAGAAAAAATAGGAAAACGAGCGGAGATAGCATTCAAGGGGATGCTCGTTTCTGTCAATGTTTCAAATGATGTTCGTCAACACTCTCCAAAATACGGAAGGTTGGTTGCATTAGCATTCGAAAATCTACTCCGTAATTCAGCCCAACATGCTGGGAACGACCCAAGTGTCGAAATCACAATTTCTAAGACTGGTGAATCTCTTGAAGTTACGTTTGGTGATGATGGTCCAGGTATAGAACCTACAATTCGCGAGAACCTATTTGAGAGAGGGGTATCAACAGGACCCGAGGGTAAAGGACTGGGACTGTATCTTGCAAAGAAGATAATCGAGTCAGAGAATGGTTCCATTGATTTATTCACAACTGGAAAACCAGGATGCTGTTTCTTAATCAAACTCCCATATGATAACAATCGATGAGTTAAACGACCTCTAGTAGCATCCTGAGAAAGAATAAATGGCATCGTGTTTATCGACCTGATGGGAGAACAGACTTGACAAGTGTTCAAACTCAAATATCAAAGGTTACGGTATTTCGGGATGCTGCGCGAGTGACAAGAACAGGAAAGGTCAAACTTGAACCAGGCCCACACAAGGTTTTGGTCACAGGAATCACTAATTATGCTCAGGTAGATAGTTTTCGTGTCAAGGGTCGAGGACCAGCGAAACTATCAAGTATCGACGTACAAAGTGCATCAGAGGTCTTTGAACCTTCAGCAAACATCAAGCCACTGTATGATGAGCTGAAGGACTTGGAGAAGAAAAGAATCGGTATTCAAGATGAGATCGAGTTTCAACAAAACAGGTTTGTTCAAGTCAATAATATGGTTTCTGAATTTTCCAATCATTTTGGTATGGTCTATGCTGCAAATGAGGGAGACATAAAATCACTAAACGAGATGGATAGAAAATCAATCAAACTTGTGAGTGAAATTCAACTTGAAATTCGGAAGCTGAATGAAGAGCTTGAAGAATTGGATGGTAGAATGCAAGTACTAAGAGATAATATTGGTAGAATCAATTCAGAAAGGAGAACAGTTTCAACATATACAGTTGAGGTGACTTTGGAAGTTTCATCAGCCGCAAATATCGAATTGGAACTAACATATCAGAGTGGAGGAGCATCTTGGACTCCCCGTTATGATGTGGATCTGTATCCTGCGAAAGCCAAACTTCGAAGACTAGCAATGGTGGTCAACCGTACTGAGGAAGACTGGAATGATGTGGATTTGATAATCTCCACTGCTACTGCTCGACCAGTAGAAGCAATTGAGGGCAGACCATTCTTTATCACGGCACATGATCCAACTACTATCGAGAAGGCTTATACAACGACTGGAAAAATGGAGAGACGTGCAAAACCATCAGTTGCTCCTGCAGGAGTTGGAGCATTCGCACCTCCAGCACCGCCACCAGAGATAGAGGAGGAATTTGCAGATGCAATTGAAACAGTTTCTGGGATTGCTGTCTATGAGCTACCAAAGAGGATGACTATACCATCTGACTATGAACAACATCCAGTCACATTGATTGAGGAAAACCTTGATTCTTCAACAATACACTATTGGTATGCTGAAGGAATGGCTGAAGTTGTTGCACAAGATAAGGTAGTGAATAACGACAGTGTAATTTTGCCAGGAAAAATGAAAGTGTTTTCAGAGGGAGATTATATTGGAGAAACCTCTATCACTCAGATTTCACCTCGAGAGGAGTTCAAAATTGGTACAAGAGTTGCTTATGATGTAAAAGCAGAGAAAAAGCTTGTTGAACGTGAAATGGAGAAAGCAGGTGTTCTTCGGGGTAAACTCAGGCGTTCCTACAGATACAAACTAGAGATTCAGAATTTCTCAAAAAGAAAAATAGAGATTGAGGTGTTAGATAGAGTTCCTCACAGCCTAAGTACTGAAATTGAAGTGAAAATTGATTGGGTGAAACTGGCAGCGAAGAAACATGAACTTGGAGTGATAGAATGGTATAAAGAAATAGAGCCCGATGAAAAGACCAGCATCCAATACAATTACGAGGTGGAATGGGAGAAGGGAGTGACGATTAGTCCGCAACTGCCCTAAGGAGGAGAGATGATGAAAGAAATAATGACAAACATAGTTGAAGTCACAGTATTTCGTGACGGTGCAAGAATTATCAGAATGGGCAGAACTGAACTTGGGCTTGGTGAGCAGATTGTAAAAGTTACAGGGATTACTCGTTATGCTGAACAAGACAGCTTTCGTGTCAAAGGAAAAGGTAATGCCATTCTTCGAGGAATAGATGTAAAACAAGTTAGTAGGAGCTACGAACCTGAAGGCAATATCAAAGAATTATATGATAAACTCAAAGAACTTGAGAAAGAACGTGCAGTTATAGAAGATAGATTGCAACTTCAAAGGACTAGGGAAGAGAGAATGAATGTTGTTCTGAATCAGTTCAGCTCTGAATTCGGAAAGTGGTTTTCCGTTGGGGAAACACCAATGGACCAAATGACAAGAATGGAGAAAACTGGAAGTGAATTGCTTCGTGAATCAAGAAAGACAATTCGTCAACTAGAAACCGAGCTTGAGAAAATTGATACAGAAATAGCAGCCCTCCATGATAACATCAACAGATTTCAAGGTCAGAGAAGAACAGAAACCGTCAATGAAGTATTTGTTAGTCTTTATGCAAAGGAAAGTACACAACTCGAATTGGAAATTACATATCAACTAAGAATGGCATCATGGCACCCTACCTATGATATTGATATTGGTGATGAAACATCATCCATCAAAAGAATCTGTGTGGTTAGAAACCAGACTCTTGAGAATTGGGAAAATATAGCACTTATAGTTTCTACAGCATCTGCACAACCAGTTGAAGCGGTTAGACCAAATCCGTTCTATGTTGATGTATACTCTCCACGAGACTATCGAAGAATATCCTCGAGATCATCTGCAGCACCAGCTGAAAGGATGAAGAAAGAAATGGACTATGACGATGTTGCAGAAGGATTGATGATGATGGAACCTGAGGAAGAGCCAATGCCTGAAATCATGGAAGACTATGCACATGCTTCGGAAACCCTTGGAGGAATTACTGTCTATAGTGTTCCTGGAGAGGTTTCGATTCCAGCTGATAATGATCCACACCCGATCACTCTCACACTTGAGGAGTTTGAATCAAGAAGACTGCACTTCTGGAACGCTTCAGCAATGGCGGAGGTAGTAGCTCAGGATGAAATAACGAATGGAAATGCTGTGCTTCTTCCTGGTAATGTGAAAGTATATGCTGCGGGTGACTTCATTGGTGAAACGTATCTAGACCTAAAAGCACCGCATGAGAAATTCAGACTTGGCACACGAATCGCTTATGATGTAAAAGCAGAGAAGAAACTCGTTGAAAAGGATACAGAGAAAGCAGGAATTACTCGTGGAAAGCAAAAGAGGGGATATAAGTACTCACTCGAGATACATAACTTTGGGAAGCAAGAAATTGCAATCAAGGTAGTGGATGTGATACCACATAGCAATTCTGAGAAGATAACAGTAGAACTTACTGAACCAAGTTTACAGATACAGAAAGAGGAACTTGGTGTAATTGAATGGGAAACGAAAATTAGAGAAAGTGCAGAATTCAATATTACATATTCCTATGAGGTAGAGTGGGAGAGGGGTGTAGTCATCAGACCACCACTCCCATGAGTTCTACTAGTAGGAAAAAAGCCTACCACTTACTCATCTCTTCCATTACTGCTACAATCCTATTCATTGCTTTTCTGAAATTCTCAATAACGATGCTCTCATTTGGTGAATGTGCTTTTGACTCATAATCACCGCATCCAATAGAAACCATAGGGACATACTTATTGAAGAGATATAAAGGACCAGAACCGGGACTAGTAGGATGGATGACCATATCACCAAATACACGTTTGTTTGCATTTTCGATTATTTTGACGAATGGATGATTAATAGGAGTCTTTGCAGCAGGATATCCCTCAAAGTATGAAAACTTGATGTCAGAGAAGCCTCTGTCATCTAAGTGTTGTCTGAGTTTCTTGTGGATGTCATTTGGATGCATTCCCTCCACTAGTCTAAAGTCTACCTTGCATGATGCCTTTGCAGGAAGTACTGTCATCGAGCCCTTGCCTTGATATCCGCTCGTAAGTCCACAGATGTTACACGTGGGAGTGCCATAGTACGCTTTCTTTAGTTCATCACCGGTAAGACCATTCAGATACTCTTCAATCCCATAGACCTTCTTGAACTGCTCCTCGTGTAAATCGATTTTCCTGATTGCTTCAAGTTCCGAATCAGTAAGTGGTTTGATGTTTTCATAGAACCCTTCAATCAAGATACGACTTGATTCATCCTTAAGCGAGTTCAACGCCCAAGTCAGTCTGCTAGCGGCAGATGGAAGTATACAAGCTGTGCTCGAGTGTACATCTCTTGAAAGACGCTGAACCTCGAGCTCCACAAAGAATATCCCTTTGAGTCCAAGCCAAGCCTCTTGGCGTCCATCAATTCCAGCTCCACCAAATTCCCATATCCCTCCATCAGCAGTGATAAAATCGGTATTTTTCTCGATATACTCAGGGAGGTGAATACTACCAATCTCTTCTTCACCCTCGATTACAAATCTTACATTGACTGGTAGATCAGTGTTTGTTTCTTGGAATGCTTTTAGAGTCCATATCCTCGTTGTTATATCACCTTTGTTATCTGCAACGCCTCTACCATATAGTCTATCATTTCGAATCTCAGGTTCGAAAGGAGGAGAGTCCCAGAGATCAAAGGGTTCAGCAGGTTGGACATCATAGTGGTCATAGAATAGCAGTGTTCGCTTTGCTCCAACATCTTTCCAACCTGTTACAACTGGAGCTCCAGAAGTCAAATGCACTTCAGTTTCCAAACCTGCATCTTGAAGCATTTTTTCAACCAAATTGGCAGCTTCCAATAGACCTTCATTTTTTGCTGCGACCGAAGGAATCCTACAGAGTTTCTTAAGCACTTCAATGGATTCATTCAGCTTATCATCTATGAATTTAATGATAGACTTATTCATCATAATCGCTTTGAAGAGAATAAGTTCCTCATGATATATTCTCTCTTTCAAGCTCTGTAAATTCGACCAGTTCAAAATCCTAATCGCTATCTATGCAATTAGAAACCAAAACAAAAACTAGGATCTTTATAGATGGAAAAGAAAAATCCACTTCTGGAGGGAATTCCCTCCATATGAAGTGGTTGTTCGCTATATTAGAGATTTACGGGCCTACAAAGATAGTCTTTGTTGTTTGCTGCACGACCACAAACTTCACAGATGTACTTGGCATCCTTGACCCGTTCTCTCATTTCTTTGACACCGTGGTGTTTTGCAAACTCACACATGTGATCTTTATGATCTCCCAAATTCATTCCTCCTTAAGGAATATCATTGAAAATAGTTTGTTTTGTAATAAGCATTCAGAAAGGGTAGTGCTGAAGGTTTATCTGTACCTATAATTTCACACAAAAGAGGGATTTACTTACGACTAGTTAATGAAGTACTGATTATATGCCTCTGCAATATTGAATGAGAATGAGTGATTCCAATGAAGATGCTTGCAGGACCTATGTTCAGCAATGAAGTCCTGGATTCCTTTGCAACGACAAGGACAAAAAAGAAAGGACTTCTAAAGAGGGAACCTATAGAGATCTTTGAAATAGGACAGCCAATTATGCGAATTTTTCGTCAAATTGATTTCTATAATGAAGATGACGAATTTGTATCTACAAGTTTAGTGGATGTTGAGTTAGCTTCATTGGTGAATGCTTTTGAGGAAAATCTACTCCTCTGGCGCCCACTTTATGTAGGTTTAGTTCATGAAGGTGCACCTTTTGACTTGTCTAGAAATCGACTCGGTCATGATAAAGAAACTCTTGAGACTATTACTAATCAAATGATTAATGTGCGGAAAGCAGCTCAGAAGGAACTTGAAGAATTCAAAGATGAATTTGCCAAGGTTCAGAGTGATTGGAAATCATCATCAATGTCTCTATTGATTCCTAGATCACCATCTAGTTTAAGGGAACAAGATAGACTGGCAAACATTAAGAGAACTGCTGAAGGGATAATAAAGGCGGTATCACTTGTAATCAATTGCCCCTATGATTCCAAGGTCAAATCAACAGCTATTGGGGAATATGTTTTTGTTCTAACAACTCTAATCAGATACACTAGTATAATAGATGACTCCATTAGAATCATAGCCCTTGAGAATCCTTCTGCTGAAAACATTGACGATGCTCATATGAAAGGTCGAGCACTCACCAGATTATTAGAGAAAAATCAAGATTGTCAAGATTTTATTATTGGCACAACATACACTACTGAAAAGTAAATGCTTAAAGAGCCTAATGTTGTTGTTATCAGCACTTAGGAAAAATGTTTCCTAATAAGTTAGGAAGGAGTAACTGTGATACGCAGAAAGAAATTACTTTATGCCCTATTGGCGCTAGCGCTCTTTATTCCATGGGGTGTTATTCCAGTAAACGCACAGCAAGATGCTACTCCAGATCTTTCTTTTGACTTGTGGGTTCTATCCTGGGATGACATCAGCGTCGACACAGGCGGTGGGATAAGGACACTGCTAGATGAAATAGGGATTGAAATCAACGTCGTGATCAAAGATGATGATCCGATGTATGAAGGAATATACCAAGAACCAAGGCAATTTGGCTTATATGAAATGAGCCATGGCTATGGGAGTGTACCTGACCACGTTTGGTACAGGATGCACTCAGAGGAAATCATCGATTGGGGTTCCAACTGTTACGGTCTCAACAATGCTACAGTGGATGCCGCATTAGATGACTTCATGACATCAACACCCGCTACAGTGGCTGAAGCCGCAAGGCTTGTTCAGCTATATGCTACACAAAACATTCCTTACATTCCACTGTTTCTATCTGATGACACTCATGCTATAAGGGCAGAGTGGACAAACTACAGTGCGAAACCAGGTGGTGTCTTCACATCATTCAATCCACAGACAATGATCTTCATGTACGATGATACATGGACTTCAGGTCCGATGGAATTTGTCATGGCATATGGGTCTGATATTGGTGAACTCAATCCGATGTTCTACAGGAGTGAGCGCTCACACTGGTATGATATGCTTGTCTATGACACTTTGATATCATTTGATGATAACCTAGATCCAATACCATGGCTTGCTGAAGACTGGGACATCAGTGCAGACGGTACAACGGTGAATTTTACTGTCCGGTCTGGAGTTCAGTGGCATGATGGTCAACCATTGACAGCTGACGATGTTGCCTTCTCATTCAACTATTGGCAAGATGCTTCAGAAGATGCAGTCTATTGGGCATTCTTACAACACATGGTCAGTGCGACAGCATATGGTGATGTAGTAAGTATCGTGATGGATGATGCTTGGTCATTTGCTCTGCAGATTCTGGGTTCTGAAATATACATCCTACCTCAACACATCAGAGAGGGTATCGCTGCAGATGATCCTAGGTGGGATGATCCTGACAATGTGACCGCACACACGGGTTCTGGTCCATTCAAGTTTGTTTCAAGAACTCCTGACGAGTTCACGGACCTTGATCGAAATGACAATTGGTGGGGACCAACTAATCCTTACGTCGGTCAACTGCCAAGTATCACCGATGTGAGAATTGATGTTATTCGTGGTCAGGATGCTCGAATTCTAGCCATGAGAAACGGAGATGCAGACACAGAACGATACGAAGTGTTTGGAGCGTATGTCAACACCATTTTAAATGCACCAGAACTCGACCTCGTGACTGGCGTTACTTCACAGTGGGACTATGTCCTTGGTTTCAACACAACATTCCCAGGCTTTGATGACGTAAATGTCAGGCGAGCAATAAGCCTAGCAATGGACCGACAATACTTGGTCAATGTTGGTCGACTTGGTTTTGGTACTCCTACAAACAGCACAATTCCTGCAGATTTCTTCCCATCATACTATCATGAAGATGGAGTCTTTGTGGAAGATGTAGATTTGGCAAAACAGATACTGGATGATGCGGGTTATATTGACATCGATAATGATGGTGTCAGAGAGTTTCCAGGTGTTGCTCCACCTCCTCCAGGTATTGATATTGTCTTAATCTTGGGTATCGGTGCTGGAGCACTGATTGTGGGAGTTCTCGTAACATATGTTTTACTAAGGAAAAAGTAAAGGGTAGTAACTACCCTCTTTTTCTCTTTTTTTTATTTTTCATCAATGATACTTAATTCGGTAGTCTTTAATTAGTGGAAACTATCATAATGTTGAAACAGAAATTGGGGAATTTTAAATGGCTGAAAAGGAGAGAAGTAAACCTATCGAGTATATTGCAAAAAGATTGGGGCAGACATTACTAATCTGGTTTCTAATCGTTATCGTTAATTTCTTCTTATTTAGAATAATGCCAGGAGACCCAAGGGGATCTTTAATAGCTGAACATATGCCACCGGAGGTAGTACAATCAATCGTAGATAGATTCGGTCTTGATAGACCAATTTTGGAGCAATTTTTCATTTATATTGTAAATATCTTTAGAGGCGATTTTGGTGAATCTTTTTCACACTTTGGTGAGGATGTATTGTATACTATCTTTGATCATAGATTTTGGAATACTCTATGGCTAATGGGAGCTTCATTAGTCATATCAATTGCAGTGGGTATGGTCATGGGAGTAGTAGCAGCAGCTCGCAGGGGTTCTAAGACTGATACAGGTTCTACAGTATTCTTCTTGGTTGCATATAGTATTCCTGTGTTTTGGATCGGTCTACTTCTACTTTTGTTCTTTGGATATCATTTTGACTTGATACCACTTGCAGGAACAATAACTCGAGGCTATGCACATGTGAATTTTATTGACTATATTCGGGACTATGGATGGCATATGATAGGGCCAACAATAGTCTTGACACTCTCATTCATTGGTGGATTCTATTTAATTATGAGAGATACTGTTTTGGATGTATTTACTCAGGACTTCATGCTTGCAGCAAAAGCAAAAGGTCTCAAAGAAAAAACCATACTGTATAAACATGCAATGAGAAATGCGATGCTTCCGATGGTTAGTGTTATTGCTGTAAATATCCCATTTCTAATTAGTGGTGCAACAATTACTGAATTTGTATTTAGTTGGGAAGGAATAGGTCTATTGACATATGATTCGGTGCTAGCTAATGATTATCCAGTTCTTCAAGGGATATTTCTATTTCTAGCAACAATTACTGTATTTGCGAATTTTGTAGCAGATCTTCTCTATTTGTATCTTGATCCAAGAATTCGATATTAGGAGGAGAAGAGATGATAGAAGAACAGAAATCAATAGAAATGCCTGCGGAAGAAAAACAGAAGAAATCTATCAAGAAAAAACTCGATATCGAAGGAAAACCACTTCATTTGATAATAGTATCTCTTGGAAGCTTCGTGATAATTTCATTACTAATTATCTACGGTGTCGATATGGGAATCACTACGTTAATGAATTGGTTAGCACAATCTATTATCGGATTCGATGCTGCTACAAGCATAGGGTTCACGACAACAATCCGAGTTATAGGAATAATCATGCTCATCATGACACTATGGATAGGATTTCTTGGAAAGCCTCTTTATGAGAAAAGACCTGCTGAGATAGTTCTTATAGTATTGAAACTTTCAATCATTCTATTACTTCTAATTGCTTTTAGTATTGGACTGGCTATAATTACAGCCTTTATCCTGTTTCTCTGGGATCCACCCCAACTCAAACATTGGGATACTAATAGGATGACGCAATATCACTTGGCAGTGATTGGAGTAGTAGGCATCTGGATGGTGATAGAATCATTCCTGACAGAAGAGATTATTGGATTTAATCTATTGCCATCAGTTATCAATTTATCAATATCTGGTTTCCTGAGAGCAAGTGGTTTCTCTATAATTGCAGTAGGAGCGGCTTTTATTGTAATTCCATTATACATATTCATTCCAAGATTAATTATGATTACGTGGGATTTGAGAGATGGAATCGAATCATTCTGGCGGGAGTTTGTTCACGACAAACTTGGATTGGTTGGTTTCTTTCTAATTTCGGGGATTGTTCTAATAGCAGTTCTTGCTCCCTGGATAACGCCATATCATTGGTCATACACTTCACTCAACCCTAGTGAGTGGTTCCTACCTCCAAGTCTGGAGCATCCGTTTGGCACAAATCACGAAGGTGGAGATATCATGAGTCGTGTGATTTGGGGAGCCCAGATATCCTTACTTGTTGGATTTACAGCCAGTTTAGTCGCGGTGGTCATTGGGACTCTAGTTGGTCTCATTTCTGGATATTATGGTGGCCTTCTGGATTCAGTCCTGATGCGAATTACAGATATGTTTCTCTGTCTTCCAACTCTACCCTTGATGCTGATCTTTCTCATGTTCTTTGGCCAAGGTCTTCAGAATGTTATCATTGTCATAGCAATTCTTGGATGGACAGGTACAGCGAGGATGGTTAGAAGTGAAGCGTTGAGTCTAAGAGAACGTCCTTTAACTGAAGCCGCTCATGCTATTGGAGCATCTGACAATTATATCCTGTTTCGTCATATAATGCCAAACGCACTCCCTCTAATTCTAGCAAATGTCATCATTGGAGTTGTAAATGCAATACTCAGCGAGGCGGGAATTTCATTTCTTGGATTCATGCCAATTCATGCTCAACCTAGTTGGGGGATAATTTTGTATTGGGCATCTCGGAAGGCTGCGCTTGTAAATGAGATGTGGTGGTGGATTTTCCCACCTGGATTGATGATAATGTTGACAACTGTAGGATTTGCATTTGTTAGTCATGCGGCAGATAAAGTTGTAAATCCACGGCTTAGAGGGAGGCGTGGATAGATTGCCTATTCTTGAAGTTGAGAGTTTGTCAACCCACTATTACTTGGGTGGTAAACCAGTGAGAGCAGTTGAGGATGTATCATTCACTATTGATAAACAGGAAACTCTAGGAGTTGCAGGAGAATCAGGATGTGGTAAAACGACTACTGCTTACAGTATCATGAGAATTCTCCCAGTAAACGGAAAAATAATCGGAGGTAAAGTTCTTCTTGATGGTGAAGACTTGACCACCAAGACAGAAGAACAAATGCGTAAATTAAGATGGAGAAGCGCTTCAATCGTTTTTCAATATGCTATGAATGCGTTTAATCCAGTGCTCAGAATAGTAGACCAAATCACGGAGGTAATGATGGAAAAATTCAAAGTCAGTGAAGAAGAAGCAGAGGATATAGTAGCCAATCTATTTGATGAAGTTGGTCTTGAACCATCAAGAATGCGGGACTATCCTCATGAGTTCTCAGGGGGTATGTTGCAGCGGGCTATAATTGCGCAGGCATTATCTTGTGATCCAAAACTGATTATTGCAGATGAACCTGTGACAGCCCTTGATGTAATTGTACAAAACAAGATTCTGGATCTTCTCAGAAGTCTACAGAAGAAGTATGATCTTGGTGTTCTCTTCATAACACATGATCTATCTGTTGTGGCGGAAAACTGTGATAGCACTGCTATCATGTATGCTGGGAATATTGTTGAAAAAGGGTCTACTTCTAATGTCTTCAAACGAAGTCTTCATCCCTATACATACAAGTTAATTGGTGCGTTTCCAAGAATCTCAGGACCAAAGAAACGCCTTGAGTTTATTCCCGGAACTCCTCCAAACCTCCTGAATCCACCACCAGGTTGCAAATTCCATCCAAGATGTCCTTTTTCCGAGGACATTTGTGCAAATCAAGAACCAGAATATCTTGAGATTAGTCCAAGACACTATGCCAAATGCCACTTTGCTGGGCAATTAAACTTGGGGGGATAATTTTGGTTACTAGAAAAGACATACTAGAAGTCTATGATTTACAAAAATGGTTTCCAGTTAGATCAGGAATTCTATCATTGTTTGGAGAGAAGAGGTTTGTAAAAGCGGTGGATAAAGTAAGCTTCAGCATTGAGGAGGGAGACTCTCTTTGTATTGTAGGCGAATCAGGATGCGGAAAAACGACCTTAGCACGTACTATTTTGAGATTGATTGAACCAACAGGAGGTAGAGTTCTTTTCCGTGGGGAGGATATTACCAAAAAGAACCGTGAAGAGATGCAAAAACTAAGGCTTAAGATGCAGATCATTTTTCAGAATCCGTTTGAGGTTCTGGACCCAAGATTGCCTGTACGTACTCTTGTGGGTGAAGCTCTCTCTATTCATAACCTGACCGAGGATGAAGATGAGTTAGAGAAACGAGTTCTTAAGGTGCTTGAAGATGTTAGACTTATTCCCTCAGATGACTTTGCACAACGATACACTCACGAATTAAGTGGCGGACAACTTCAGCGAGTATGCATAGCAAGGTCGTTGATATTAAAACCAGATCTAATTATTGCAGATGAACCTGTTTCAATGTTAGATGCAAGTATCAGAACAGAAATCATGAACCTCATGGAAGATCTAAAGAATGAGTATGGTCTGACTTACATCTTCATTACTCATGATTTAGCTCAAGCAAGATATATTGGAAATCATATCATAGTCATGTATCTTGGGAGAATTGCTGAGATGGGACCAATGGAAGAGGTGATTCAGAATCCTGTGCATCCTTATACAACAGCATTGGTTTCCAATGTCCCCATCCCAGATCCTGATGAAGAAAGGTACAGAATCATGCTACCTGGAGAAACTCCTACTCCAATTGACCTTCCACCAGGATGTAGATTCCAGCCAAGATGTCAAGAATATGGAGAAGGTTGTCGCCCCGAAGAACCCGAACTTCGAGAAGTAGCACCTGGTCATTTTGTTTCATGTTGGAGATAGGGTACTATTTTACATTCGATTGAGATATTGCTCAATCGGACAGACAAATTAATAGAAGTCGCCATATATTAACAGTGTTGGTAATGAATAGAATAATAGTGCTCCTAGCCATTCTATTAGTGGTTTTTAATCCAACACAGGAGTATCTGTTTACGAATCAAACTCCTGATGAAACAAATCCTATAGCTCCGTGGCCAACAAACGAGTGGAGTAGAACTACTCCCGAAGCTCAGGGTATGGATTCTACAAAATTGGATTCGATGACAGAGCATTTTAAAAGTAACAAGATTCAGATTGATAGTTTCCTAATCATAAGAAATGGATGGATGGTTTATGAAGAGTACCCGTCTAGGTTTGGCCCAGATGATACACATCATCTTTTTTCATGCACAAAAAGCATTATGTCCACACTTGTTGGCATTTCTTTAGATTTAGGATGTCTCGAATCTATTGAGGCGTCAGTTCTTGATTTCTTTCAGGATTATGATTTCAGTAATCCTAGTAGAAGTAAGGAGGACATCTCAATCAAGAACCTACTTGAAATGACTACAGGACTATCATGGAATGAAGAGTACTACGGGAATGACATAAACGATTACAATAAGATGGTTCGATCAGACGACTGGGTGAAATATGTACTTGATAAACCAATGATTTCTGAACCTGGAAACACTTTTCACTACAACTCAGGTGCTTCACATATTTTGTCTGCAATCATTCAAGAAGTGACTCAAAATTCCACACTCAATTTTGCATTGAACAATCTATTCCAACCTCTTGGGATAACTGATTATGAATGGGGTCAAGATCCTGACGGAATCTATAGAGGAGCTTCAAGCTTGAAACTGAAGCCTATTGATATGGCTAAGATTGGTTATCTTTACATTAGAAATGGCTTATGGGATGGAATTCAAGTAGTTCCTCAAGATTGGGTCCAGATGACTTCAACCTCACAGATTCAGGTGGACGAATCAACAGACTATTCATACCATTGGTGGGTCTTGCCAGAAATAGGAGCATACTACGCTTTTGGATGGGGATATCAGAGTATTACTGTAGTCCCAAACTATGATCTTGTTGTAGTTGTTACAGCAGCAACCCTAGATTCATCTGTGCAAGTGGGAAATTTCCTTAGAAAATGGATATTCCCATCTCTTGGACTTGAAACTACTGTACACACATCATTTACGATTTCTCCCATTTTCGTTTTGATTGGAGGAAGTCCCTTCATCGTTCTTGGAATAGCGTTATTGATGGACAAGAAAGGTCTTTGGTATGAGATTGAAGTTAAGCAGGAAAATTGATTAAATGATGTTCGAGGAGAGTTAAACCTAGCCAGAACTGAGCAAACTTATATCAGAGCATATTGATGTTCAAAGATATATACTCACTAGAGAGGTGGCATTCGCATGGCGATTCGTGTTGGAATTAATGGATTTGGTCGCATCGGACGTGGTTTCCTTCGTGCGGCACTAGAGAAGAAAGGATTTGACATTGTGGCAGCAAACGACCTCACGACAGAGGTGACTCTTGCACATCTGATGAAGTACGATACTGTGATGGGACACTTTGAAGGTACTGTAGAAGCAGGAAAAGGTAGCATCACAGTAAATGGCGATGAAATCAAGATATTATCTGAGAGAGACCCTGTAAATCTTCCATGGGGAGATCTCGGAGTAGACATCGTCATTGAATCAACAGGTATTTTCAGAAAATTGGAAGATGTCAGCAAACACCTAGCTGCTGGAGCTAAAAAGGTGATTCTGAGTGCTCCTGGAAAAGGAGGAGAAATGCTTACAGTAGTTCCTGGTGTTAATGATGATGATTATGATTCAAGCAAACATCACGTGATATCAAATGCATCTTGCACAACAAATTGCCTAGCTCCGATGGTCAAGGTACTAGATGAAGCATTTGGGATTGAAAAGGGATTCATGACGACAATTCATGCTGTGACAAATGATCAAGTCATGTTAGATGGTCCACATAAAGACCTGAGGAGAGCAAGAGCCGCTTGTTGGAACATTGTACCTACAAGCACAGGTGCTGCAAGTGCAATAGGACTTGTCTATCCAAAAGCTGCTGGTAAACTGGATGGAATGGCTCTTAGAGTTCCTGTGATGGACGCATCTCTCGTTGATATGAGTGTAATTCTCCAAAAGACTGCTGATGTTGACGCAGTAAATAACGCATTCAAAAAAGCGGCTGAATCAGGAGACCTCGCGCCATATCTTGCTTATATCGATGAGCCACTTGTTTCTTCGGATTTCATTGGAGACCCTCATTCCTGTTCTTTTGATTCCATGCTCACAATGGCTCATAGTGGAATGGTAAAGGTTTTCGGATGGTATGATAACGAGGCGGGATATAGTCATAGATTAGCTGATCTTGCTGCTGTAATCGGTAGGAAATTGTGAAGTTGAATATGAGGAAGTTCCTTTGTATAACAAAGGAACCCTCTAATCATCTTTAAAGGATGGAAATGCATCTGCTATGAAACCCATAAGTACGATTGATCCTTTAACCAATCAACTCTTTTTCAGAGGAATAAATGCAACAAAACTCTGCGGTAATTCAAGTTTTGAGAGGGTACTCCATTTGCTAATTCACGGACAACTACCCTCGCACCAAGAACTAGTTTCAATTTCAGAAAGAATGGTGGAACTCAGAAGTCTCTATGACAGTGAGTTTGATTCATTATTCAAACTAGCTTGGAGTCTGGAACGTATTAAAGAAGATTACAAACTAAATCTTAATGATACTCTTTTGACATTTGTTTCTCTTGCACCACTTGTTGTTGCAAATGAATACGGTATTGCATGGGGGAAAATGATGAAGAAACCGAAGAAACAACTTGGCCATGTTGCCAATTTTCTTTGGATGACAAAGGGAGTTATGCCAACTGAAACAGAACTTGACGATTTCCAGACATCATTGATATTACACATGGATGACCCTCAAAATCCATCTTTATCAACGCTTGAAGCAGCTGTCAGAGATGGCAAATCAATTTCGGACATTTTCTCATCAACCCTCAATGTCCATGTCGAGCCCTTGCATCATGGTGCGGGATATGAAGCAATGATGATGTTCCAAGAAATTAAAGAACAAGCAAATGTAAGAAAGTATCTTGAACAAAGATTGAAATCAGGAGGGAAAATCTTTGGACTTGGACATCGAATCTATAGGGGTATTGATCCTCGTGCAGTTGTTCTTCGAGAAATGCTTGAAAGAAGGACATTGAACACAAAGAATGAATGGCTTCTAAAAGTATCTGACTCCGTCGCGAAATATGGAAGATTGCTCCTTTCAGAGTATAAAGGAATAGATGCATATCCAAATGTAGATCTCTACAACGCTGCAGTCTACTTTACTTTTGGATTTCCTCCAGAATTGAATACACCTCTTTTTTCGATTTCTCGATCAGCTGGGTGGATGGCTCACATTTTAGATTTATCCAAATCTGACTAGTTACAGTTTAACAAGAAGATTTTTCAAAAAGTTGGATTGTGTGACAGACTCAGTGGATGCATAATGAAAGCAATCATCAATGCTATAATTCTTTGTCCTGTC
>LRSL01000036.1 GCA_001563335.1 Candidatus Thorarchaeota archaeon SMTZ1-45
AGTTGGGGAGTACTCTGGAGTCCTGGCATTTCCAGGATATACCCACTTCACCCTGCCCTTGTCGTTGTATGTCTTCATAGGAGGAATAAAAGGAAACTTCTCAGCTCCAAGGTTTCTGATGCCTGCACCATAGTAGTCTGCGAGACTGTTGATGTATTTTCTATCCTCTCTCCTCCTCTTCCTTGTTACCTCAATGTTTCCATACGGGACAGATGTGTTGAAGATAATTTTCTGGAAGCTTCTGACGATACTACCCTCTCGTCGTTGAAGAGGACTCGCACTAGGTCTTCGTTCCCTCTTCATTCTATAATACTCTTCCAATGCCTCCTCATGGATTTTTCTCATACCCTTGCATCCCTTCCCCCCCTCATACAGATGTCTGGTTTCCTTTGTGACTCTGTATTTTCCCAAGTATACAGTTGCAGCAAGTCCTAGCTGTAGTGCTCGTGTGAGAACTTTACCGGGTGTGGACCTTGATTTTGTGCTTTTCATTTCGATTTATTATCTCGTCCTTATATACTATATAAGTAATCTGTAGACTATTATCCAAAATAGAATCTGTCTAAAACTCTGAATAATTGCAAAAATATGAGTTTAAATTATCTCAACATGACTAATCTTGTTAAATATAATAGTACCTTAAATAGTATCATCCAGACTGAATCCCGGAGAATTCAACGATGGGACAAGACAACCAGTGCCAGTCCTGGAAGCAAGGGAAGAGGTCTAAACCAAAACCAAAGCAAAAATCAATGACTGGCAAATATAATAGAACCCCCTCGGTGTCCATCAAACTACTCAGCTATCTTCAATAATCCATAGTTCTGGAAGGAAAGTTAGGAGTATTGACCTACAGACCCTCACCCTCCATTTTGACAACTACGTACAGGCAGTTAATCTTGTCCTCTCAAAAATCTACAAGACTGATGCACGTGCACAGTCACTTGGAAAGGCACTGTCTGAATATCGTGGTTTTGCTTACAACCTCCTTCGACGGGAAAAGGATCTCTGCTATCAACACAACCAAGATATCAAGGACCTTATCTATGAGCGACTTCATCGGAATGTCCTTGAACAAGCTGGACGAATGACACTTTCTGACTGGACAAGACGAGGTTTGATTACCGCAGCAGTCAATGTTCTAAACGAATCGATTGATGATGCCTTAACACTTCTGAGAAGAAAGAGGATTCCCTCATACCTTATCAGAAAGGTGCGTGACTCTTGTGACTCCCCAAAGAACAACGGGTCTGGGTACCACTATGCGATGGGTATTCTTCGTCAGGTACGACTAGCCCTTGATAAACATATACTGGACACAATGGAAGTCAAGATTGGATGGAGGGCACGACAGAGAAAGAAAGTTGCATCCCTACTGAAGAGTGGTTCTCCAGACTGTCAGAGAGTTTCGCACATAATAGAGTCCAAGCTAGATGATTGGGTCAAGAGCGGGTATGCTTTCACAGTCCCCCAACTCAGAAGCTACAGTCTGGATTTCTCAGCAAGTACGGAGAACTCCATCGGTCAGGGATACTGGTTCACTCTGGATGAAGAACGGGAAAACGAGATACACCTCCATCTGAAGCTTCCGCCGGGAATCAATGGCACCCATCACAAAGACTCACCCTATAAGGGGAAGACTCTCACTTTTCGTTTTCTTGACTGGTTGCCACGTGCAGCCAAACAAGACAGAAGAAAAACACAGACTGCAAGAGAGAAACGAGAGGTGAATCGGGCTGAGAGTCTGATCTTTAGAGCAGCCAAGTTTGACGACATGCATAACCAGCTAATGAACACACTCAAGTTTCAACATCTGGCTCTCAAACTAGCCAGATTGAAACAACGAAAAGACTCGCCCCCAAAGGAGATTATTGAACTTCAGAAACAAATTACTGATTTGAAAGGAGCACGAAGGAGTGCACCACCACGACTCCTCTTGAGGGGACAAAGAGTGATTCTACAGATACCTTTCCTCTCACCCAACGGCTCAGTGAGTTCAACAATCTTTGAAGATCGTAAATACTCTACCAAGGCAGGTGTTGATAGAGGTCTAAGAGCTCCGGTGGCTTTGTCAGTGGAGAAAGAACAATCTTTCGAGGACCTCGTCATATCAGTTGACACTCTTATCAAGAACCGTGAGAAGCTTAGAAAACACGCATACAACCTCACTTCAAAGTTGACAAGAAAGAAGAATAACTGGGACCAAAAAAGGTCAGGACAGTCTTATCCAGCGCCTATCTTGAAACATGATAGACATGTTGAGGCGCTGTGGAGAAAGGTTCGTCGTCTTGACCGTGAGATAGCTCGACAGGTTGCTTCAAGGACTGTATGGTTCTGTGAAGAACACAGAGTGAAAAAGCTGTTCTTTGAAGATTTAAGGTCCTTTCAAGGACATGCTGGGTCCAAAGATTTTTCGTATAATTTGACCTCAAACCTATGGGGGAAGATTATCGATACTGTAAGGTACATGCGAGAGTCGCTTGGACACAGCAAGTATAGCGTTTGGACAGTGAGCCCGAGGTACACTTCTCAGACTTGTCATGTGTGCGGAGAGAGAGGAAAACGAGTAGAAGATGAAAAATCAACAACCGAGAAAAGAGGTGGGGAGTATTTCTACTGCGAGAAGTGTGAAGGTCACTTTCATGCTGATATCAATGCAGCAAGGAACATAATTCATGTTCAAGACTCCAGTGCCGTTCCTGGAAGGACAATGTCCACTTAACAATGAACGGTGTCTAATAAAGCACCACTGACAAGAAATTCTAACGCACCTTCAACGCGTATTTTCCTGGCTTGTCAATATTGAGTCGGGAGGCTACATAAGAACTCAGTCTGGGATCTTCGCGTTTACTCCGACCTGGAAGAATGACCACAATTCCCGTGTATGAGGTAGAGAGATTGGTTCCTTTGCAATTAGGGCACATGCTCTCATCTGTGAGATAATGACAGGCTTTGCACGCTTTCATTTTAGCCATTTTTGCTCTCTCTCTGATTATTTCTTCTTCTCTCCACGAGCAGCCCTGACATCTTCTTCTACCCAAGATTTGTCTGGACCAATCTTGCCAAGAAATGGTTGTCTCATTGTGAGACCTAGTTTTCCTGATTTATTTCCAGATTCAAAGCTTATCGAAGTTACTCTTGCTCTTACCATATCTCCCTCTGCTAGAGTCCTACCAGTTTCCTTCCCCAATAGTGTGTTACCCTTGGAGTCCTGTGTGATGAAATCATCACAGATTTGACTGACATGACAGAGTCCATCAAGTGGCCCCATACGGATGAATGCTCCGAAGTCCATAAGTTCCACCACATTTCCCTCTACCAGTTCATGTCGCAGAGGTTTGAACACAAGCACACGATATGTCACAGAATGATATGTTGCACCATCACCCGGCATAAGACGACCCTGACCAATCTCATCTATATCGATGACTGCGATCATTAAGCCTACATCTCGATCGAGGACATTCTCGTGTTGCTTCCGAAGATGAAGCATGGCTGCGTCTTCCATTGGGGACCCAAACTGTGCTGGTGGGATGCGTACCACATCTTTTACAGTCACTATACTATACAACTATTGACGCTCCTTGCCTAGCAGGATGATTCTTATCAGAACAATCAGACTCGAGAACTATCCCGAGGTCTGAACCCGACGGCTCAGCGCTGATTCGCTTTGTAAAACATAAAAAGATTGTGACACGGTCTCAAAAGATTGTCCCTCTCAGTTCCAAGTGTTTTCTACCTCGAAGAATGAGAATTGGTATCCCGCGTTCAATGGCACGTCTTTGAAGTTCTCTATCATTAGTTGCAAGTACTCCCTTAACTGCTGCAGCATACTCCAGAAGTTGGTCATCCACCATAGAGCCCTCCATTGACTGATCAACTGCTACAATTTTGCACCTTTCTGTCAAATCCAATGCAACCTTGAACAATCGACTCTCAGTCTTTCCTGCTCTTTCAAATTTGGTCTTAATCTCATCTAACACCGATTTCAGGAGAATAAACTCAATACTTCTTTCAAGTACTCTCTCAGCCTCAGAAAACACATCTACTCCAAACTGCGCTGGTACAGTCAGGAAATTCGTGTCCAATATTACAGGAAGGGGCAAGACTCTCACCAACATGAGGTGGCAAGTACTATGGCTGAGTGTGCTTTAAATCTCAGCATAACCAATCAAACGCCACTTGTTTTCAACTCTGCGTCCGATCGCAACTCTCTGCCCTTTCTCAGCAGCAATAGGACGTTTGAGTGTCAGCTCAATCTCATCACCATGCAAACGGGTAATTATGCCAACTGTGGGTGCGGTCCCAATCACCAACATCATAGGCTCATTCAGTTTGAGATTCTCTACCTCTTTCTTCGAATCTATCCCAACTACTCTCTGCATGAGAATTGGTGTTAGCATTAGCTTGTCATAGATTTTTGGCATCTTTCCTACTTTTCCAACGACATTTCCAACCAATCGGTCAGCTCGTGTAAAGGCAGGGTCCAGTGCAGTTCCTACACCTATCAGTCCTCCAGGATATGCTTCCTGTAGTGAATTTCCACTACCTGATAGAAGACTCACAACTTTTGCTTTGATAGGCTTGAATCCCTTTTCACCCTTCGCACCTGGAGCTATCTCAATCTCGTCACCAACGCTCAATTTTCCTTGCACAATTGATCCACCTACGACACCACCACGCATATTCATCGGCAGTGTTCCAGGTCTGTTTATGTCAAAAGAACGTGCAACAAACATCTTGGGTGGTGCATCACCATCACGTTTTGGAGTTGGAATCACACTCTCAATCATTTGAATGAGTAGGTCTGTATTAGCCCCGAAAATTGCTGAAACAGGTACTATTGGAGCGTTTTCTGCAGACGTACCTTTCACAAAATTCTTGATTTGTTGAAAGTGTTTTTTGGCCCGCTCTTTGGACACAAGCTCTATCTTGTTCTGAACAATTATGATGTTCTTCACTCCGACAATCTCGAGAGCATGAAGGTGTTCCGAGGTCTGTGGCATTGGACAAGGTTCATTGGCTGCAATCACAAGAATTGCGCCATCCATCAGACTAGCACCACTGAGACAAGTCGCCATAAGGGACTCGTGACCAGGACTATCAACAAATGAGATCTCTCTTAAGACTTCTAGTTCTTCACCACATTTGCTACATTTGCCCTCTTTTGCTAGATGTGAAGTGGTGAAAGCCTCAGGTTCAGGACAGCTATTACACTTCAACAGAGTCGTAGCTGCATATCCAAGTCTAATCGAGATTCCACGTCTTATTTCGTCTGAGTGACGATCAGTCCACTCTCCTGTTAGATACGAAACAAGTGTTGTCTTACCATGGTCGACATGACCTAGCGTGCCAATGCTGATCTCTGACTGTCCAGCGTATTTCCTGGTCACCTAATCTTCACTTCCGACTGTTCGTTGCAGACGTTGGTCTGTGTCTTCCTGTTGCCCATATGAAGTATATGGTTCGCACCATAGATTCAACAATGACAGATTAAGGAGAACGTCTATGCAGGTTTCATCACAAGTTCCTCGAGAGGAGTACCACCCTTCTCTTCGACTCTCATGTTTACCTGTGATATCTCGAGACTCAGCTCTCTTCCACGGACTGTCTTTCTTCTCGCTATTCCTTTCCTTTTAGGCTTAAACCCAGGAGTACCATGTATCAAAACTCGTTTCTTACCACTACCATGAACATCAGGTCGAATTGGGAACCCGGAAGCATCGCTGCCACCTGTGATTTTCAACTTGTATCCAGGTAATCCTAAGACATCACCCTCCACAATCTCACCAACACTCTTTCCAACAAGAGCATTTGTTTTGGCGTCATCTAGTTCGTACTGGATGGCTTTTCCAGTTTCTGGGTCTGAAATCACAAGTCTGAAGGGCAATTATTCTTTCGCCTACCTTACTTAGTGGTAATAGGTTTCAAAGGACACCGGTGGTAGCCAATTTGGCTCACTTTATGAGCATTTTGGTTGGACCGCGCATTTACTCAATATCGAAGGCTATCAACGATAATGTACCGCGTTCATAATGATTATAACACATATTCATCAATCCTCACAATCATCCAGAGGACTGACCACAATGGATCCGTTGACAATTTTCGGAATCATAGGCTTCATTTGGCTTGCCATATACTTCATTGCTCAATACATAGGCGTTGAGAAACTAAGTGAGAAGGGTATAGATGCTGGATTCCCCTTCTTCATTATGTGGCGAACAGAACGACTTAATGCATTTCTTACCCGGATGGGCAAGAAGTTTCCTCGAATATTCTTCAACATTGGTATCGTCGTGGGTTTTGGTGGAATGATATTCAGCTTCTGGCTGTTCGGTGACAACCTAATCAAATTCTTTGTTCAACCTGCAGCTGCAGGTGGCGTTGTACCCATAATTCCAGGAGTTACAATCACAGGTCTTCCATTAGTCTATATGTTGATTGGTCTAGCAGTCACGTTACTCACACATGAGTTCGCCCACGGTCTAGCCGCCTCGAAGGATGACATTAAAATCAAGAGCTCTGGTCTTCTGGCTTTCTTAGTGCTATTTGGTGGTTTTGTTGAGCCCGATGAGGAGCAGTTCGAGAATAATGCAACACCTCAATCACGCATGAGGATGTTGGCTGCTGGTTCATTCTCCAATTTTGCTTGGGGTTTTGTGTTTCTGATAATACTTGCGAATTTTTATCCCTTGATGTCAATTGGATACTATCCACCAAGCGGTGCTTACATATATGATCTACAGGCTAGAAGCCCAGCCGCAGCCGCCCTTGAAATTGGTGATGTCATCATTGGACTCAACGACACTGAGATTGCAAATTGGACTGCTATCAGTACATTCATGGATGATGCATCTCCAGGTTCTCAACTTACTATTCACAAACTCAATGGTAGCAGTGTGACAATTATACTGGCTGCAAATGTGCAAAATGAGAGTAGGGGGTATATAGGAATATACGGGGCTGACTATTGGGAGCCTAGACCTGGCTGGGATCTCATTCTGACACCCATGTTTGTGTTTCATCTTCAGCAGATTGTTTTCTGGTGCTACTTGATTCTGATATCAATTGCACTCTTCAATCTACTACCAATCCCTGTGTTTGATGGTGACAAGTTACTCTCAAATGGTCTAAGCCTTGTCATAAAGGATGAAAAGAAGGTCAAGTACATAATGTGGCCTCTACGAGTTGCAGCTCTTGGAATTGTTCTACTGAGCATCATTCTGAGCTTCATCATGGGCAAAGGACTGTTCTGAGTTACACTTTATCGTTACTGTGGGACCTAAAAAGGGTCAGAGTAGATGTTCTTCTGATGAAAGATGATGACCCACCAGATTGGTACAAAGCAAGAAGTACGAGAAAATGCCAGGAAGGCGCTTACAGACTATCTGACAATGTTCATACCTAGTTCCTGGAAAGAGCCCCTTGACAAAGTGAGGCTATTGCTTCAGGCAAACAACGAAATTGACTGGGAAGCCCTCAAAGGTCATGCTCTTCTATACTTTGATGAACAGCGTCTCTCTGAGGACCGAGTCGAATGCCTAGCTCGTGTAGAGCGTCTGAGTGATACATTCAAAGAGATTCATAGTGTTCTCTCCCCAGCTGAATGGTACAAGACTGTCGATGATATTATACATGCAGCAAACTTTCGAACAAGCAAGGCTGCACTCCATGCAAGACGTATTCAGATTGTAGATGACCTGAAAGAGAAAGAGAAGAAAGAAGCTAAGACAAAGGCATGATCAAGTGACTGTATCCATGACATCTCTTGCAAAAGAAACGTGCATGTAAATAGGTTTAACTTAAACCTCATGACATTGGCGACTTGGAGTCGCTAACATGCAGTTGGAATGTTCAAAATGTGGAAAACCCGCAGTATATCTACGTAGATACACATCTGAACGATTATGTCAAGCATGTCTAGTCCAAACAACAACAGACCGGGTACGACGAACAATCAATCGACATAAGATGCTAAGAGAGGATGATCGAATAGCTGTAGCCATTTCTGGTGGAAAAGACAGTGCGGTACTACTCCATATTCTGAATAAGATTGAGAGCAACTTCCCAGAATCAGAACTGATTCCAGTAACCATTGATGAGGGTATCAAAGGATACAGGGATAAGGCTCTTGAAGCCGCGAAGGAATTGACGAAATCTCTTAATCTCGCTCTTGAAGTCTTTTCCTTCAAGAACATGTTTGATTACTCACTAGACGAACTTGTAGAGTTGCGGACTGACAAATCACTGGGTGCTTGCTCATACTGTGGGGTGTTTCGTCGACGTGCGCTGAACGAGGTTGCAGAAACTCTAGAGGCGGATGTAATCGCAACTGGTCATAACTTGGATGATGAAACGCAGACCATTTTGATGAACATTATGCGTGGAGACAGTCGTAGAATAGCACGGACAAACGTTTCTCGAGAAAGATCTGTGGAGGGTCTAGTACCTCGCATCAAGCCTCTCTCAGAGTTGTCAGAGAGAGACATTGTTGCCTACTCCCATCATTTGGGTCTTATCTACCATGATATCCCCTGCCCCTACTCCGGAGAAGCATATCGAAACGACATTAGATCTTTTTTGAATGATATGGAACATAAACGGCCAGGTACATTGTTGGCAATATTACATTCTGCAGAGGCAGTGACAGAGGCATTGTTAACAAGTTCATCTGATTGGACTCTGAAAACATGCGAGAAATGCAATACACCATCTCCATCAGAGATATGCAAAGCATGCATGATGCTTGAGGAAATCAGGGGATGATTCTGGAGTGGCAAAAAAGCCAGAAATCATACATCAGCCTCGAGAGATAAAGTATGATGAAAATCACTGGAAGAATTTGCAAGCCCTCAGAAACTCTGCCATTAAAACAATGCAAAGGCTTGAGTCAATTGGCATCGAGCCATTTGCATATGGGTCCATAGCTCGCGGAGATATCACAAAGTCTTCTGACATAGATATTATTGTTCTCCGTCCAGTGTCCAGTTACCGAATTGAATTAGTCTTGGAACCTCTGCTCAAGAGAGAGCTTGTCCAGGCGACTCCTTCCATGATTCTTAAAGGACACATTCATCTCTCTGAAAATACTGTTGTGACTTTTCCTCTATTCAAACTAATGCCAAGGGAGGAGGAGTTCTATCGTTGGGGTGGTATAATAGACAGCACTGGTTTGAAAAACAACACAAGAGTTCCTGGAGTAGACAAACGACTTGTTCTCATTGACCCAACAGAAACAGGTCATATCGAGCAGGGAGTCATAGGTCATGAGCAGGAAGTCTCTAAGAAACTTAATGTCAGCATTGAAATCGCCCAAGAACGAGTTCGAGTCCTGACACGACGTGATAGCGTTGGGAGGACAGGAGTCTACCTGACAAGAACCTTACATGATGATGAGAGCTTTGAGGCTGTTGCTAAGAACCTCCAAGATTCTGATCCTGCACTTCGCAGAACAATTCATCGAAGAGGTGGATAGTGATTGAAGTCGTCGAAACGTCAAATTAGAGAAATTGAAGGCGACTCACTTCTTGTTGGTAAATTACCACAAGGTTGCAATCTCTGTAGTAAAGGTTCGAAGATGGTTCTATTCGTGACTGGTCTGTGTGATAGTTTCTGCTATTACTGCCCATTATCACATGACAAATCAGGAAAGGATGTTGTGTTCGCAGATGAAATGCCTGTGTCTGAAGATGCTGACATCCTTTTTGAAGTTCGAGCAATTAGAGGAGAAGGTGCAGGTATCAGTGGTGGAGACCCTTTCTGTAATCTAGAACGTACACTGAAGTATATTCATCTATTAAAACAACAATATGGATCTAGTTTTCATCTTCATCTCTATACTAGTCAGACAGATGTCAGTCAAGAAGTATTGAGTAGTTTACAAGATGCAGGACTAGATGAGATTCGATTTCACCCACAGACCAGCAATTGGTCAGGAGTCCAACGAGCTGTAGAAATGAAACTGATTGTTGGACTTGAGGTTCCAGCAATCCCTGGAAAACTAGAAGAACTAAAGAAGGTAGCAAAAAGAGCTGAAGAGATAGGAGTTTCTTTTCTCAATATCAATGAGCTAGAGGCTAGTGAAACCAACTTTGACAAGCTAGTTTCCATGGGAATGCGTCTAACGAATCTTGAGAGTGCTAGCATTGAAGGCAGCTCCTCAACTGCACGAGAGGTTATAAAATGGTCAGCAGATTGTCTTCAAAACCTATCAGTGCATTACTGCTCCGCTCGTTTCAAAGACTCTGTTCAGATGAGAAGAAGGCTGGAACGCAGACTGAAACAAACGATAAGGGTCTTTGAGGAACGCGATGAGCTAGACCCTCTACTCATTCTTGGTGTAATAAGAGCAGTTCATGGTAGTCAGCTAAATCACGAACAACTGGTAATGATACATTCAGTTCTCCTGAATCAGTTTGATGTTCCCACAAACCTCACGAATATTGACGAGGTCAGAATGAGGGTAGAGGTTGCTCCTTGGGTCATAGAAGAAATATCCGAACAGCTCAAAGAGAAATTGGGAAACATCAATGACCTGGAGATTGGCATAGTATTTGAATATCCAACATGGGACCGACTTCAGACACTCTTCGACCCACTATAGTCACTGTATGATTTTGAAACGCAAGATGGCACCGATTCCTCCCAATCGTTGGAGTTGGTCGCCAGCAGGATGTTCTGTTGATACAATGTGGAATGAGCCTCTAGTCTTCTCAGTGTTTCTAATCAACGAATCCATCCAACGCCTCTCGTTCTCTTCACCTTCTCTCAGTCTCTTGTCGGTGATTAGTAACTCTTCCACAGCCCCATATTGTACAGCATTAAAGACCTCATCATTCCCATATGCTCCAAGTCCATTATCTTTTGAAATATGCTCAATCAGTGTTTCGACAAGCCGCGTTTCAGTTTCTACCTTTAATTCAGTAACAGCTCTCGAGATGACACCTCTATAGAGTATCTCCTTTGCTCCAGGGACTCCTATCGAGTTTGTACTCTCAACAACAACAGGAGGCAAATCTTTAATTTTAGCTCCAATCAGAAACTCTTTGAAATGATCTTTAACGAATCCTGGTCCTGCAATGACAATAAGACCAAATTCATATTGTTCAAGCTGAGATTGTAATGCCAGAAGGGTGTCTGCAAAGAAATCCCTCATTGTGGCATCATATGATTTCTGGTCGCCTCTTTTTCTTGAGATGCTCATGCGAATTCGTACTGTTTCTTGAATGCCCGAATCTGCAGCCAAGAACAGCTCCGCAGTACCATCCTCTATTGTCACTATGAGACATATAGGTCTGATCTGCGATTTCGTTGCCTCTTTGAGTCTATCAAGTACAAACTTTGGCCAATGCTCTTTGATAATAGTCAGAGTGTCTCCTGTTTCAATATTGATTGTATGATAGGATCCAATATTGACAAGATCATCAGGTCCTTCAAGAATCACACCCTTAATCCGTACTCTGTTGGAAAAGTTATGAAATGAAACATCTTCCACCTTTAATTTCAGTACCATTGTCTTTCGTGTGCTTTCCTGTTTTCGACTATTCTCATCCCCTATTCGAACTCGACGAGAAGTCTTTGAGATGACAATATCATTGGTGCTAACTGTATTGTAAAGATGCCAAAGATCATCCAGCGTTTCTATCTTCAGCACTATCTTGCCTTCCTTTAGGACCTGCTTCATGATTTTCAAGTGGTCACCTCTGGACTGCTTTCCTTGTTAGAAGAAATAGTCTCTGCTAATCGAGGACTCTTGACTTTTATGCCCCATAAACTGAAGATTACTCTCATCAATGCCTCTACCCAGCACTTCTGCTTGCTGTACATGACCTTGGAGCACATAATCGCTTCCATCTCTCACTGCAAGATCTCCTGCTATTCTGATTAGCCCTCCAAGCTCACGTAATCGTAGTGTCAAAGCATTCTTTTGACCATCAAGCTGAAGAGCCATACCTTCCGCAACCTCCAGAACACGCTCAACAGCTTTTACAGTGAGATGTGGAATCCTCCCATCCTCTTCTACAGTTTGCGACATGAAGCGGACAAAATCATTAATGATCGCTTGGTTCTTCGGAGTCCAAGAATTAAGCATAATTTCATACCCATATCCCCGAATCCGTGACCTAAGTGGTGGGAGAATGTTTTTGAGATTCTCAACGTTACATGATGCGAATAGAATAAAATCACAGGGAACATCATCGACACGAACTGCAGCTCCTGAGCTTAATGGATTGTGTCCTGAGATTGGAAACACACGGTCTTGCATTGCGGTCAACAGGTGACTCTGAAAGACTCCAAGCGCTGCAATCTCATCAATATAGAGAATTCCCTCATGTGCTTCATGGATTGCTCCTGGGACAACTCGTAGATGTGCTGCCAATCCTAGTGCTTCTGCACTTCCATAGGGGTCGTGTTTAACATCCCCTAGCAGTTCGACTGGACTTGCTCCACTCACTCTGACATAGCGACTTGCCCTTAACGGAACAAGAACACGTTCTTGATGACTCTGAGTTTCAGCATATTGTTTTTCTTCAATCGTCATGCTTCGTTGAGTTATTTTGATCTCACCAGTTTCAATCCTCTCATATGTGACATGGTAAGACTCTCCGTTGATATCTTCAAGAGTGGTTATGGTTTCGAGTGCAGGTTCCCTAACAACATCGAGCATTCTGAATAATCCATGATATGACTCTCCAGGAGCCCAATCAAATCGTTTCTCAGACTCGCAATTCACACACACACTCGCTTCAGGATGTGATATATGACCACATGAGGGACATCTAAAGCCCATTTTGACTGATACATCAAAGGGAATTCTATCAGGAGTGACAAAGAACGTGTCATAAATCCGGCTCTCTGACTTTACATCTTCCATAGATGAATACTCCGTACAAATGACAACCACCTCGGGGCGGTCAGGATGAACTGGGTTATATCGAAGGCGAATTTCCTCCTTAGGCGGATCGAGGAGCGAATATGCAGCCTTTGCTAGCATCGACTTACCTATACCAGGCTCACCGCAGAGTAGGACATGTCTTCGTTGTTTCACTGCTGAACGAACCAATGACACAGCATGTTCTTGTCCAACAATCATCTTGAATGGGTCTTTGGAAATTTCCACCTGTTCAGTTGTTTCTAAACCGTCGATGATTGGTATCACATTCGAGTGCCTCATATCTTCTACATATGATGATTCCCAAGAGCTGTGAGATAATTGTGAGTATTACTCAATTCAGCTACTCATAAAAAGAAACAAAGCCTTGATCAAAACCAAGGCCCACAACCTTATGCTACTACTGACCAAGATCATCAAAGGTAACTATCTTCATACTGGTAGGCTTGTTCTCAATATCTGCAACAGCAGCTCCTATCATCAGCTCTGTCTTTTTCTTACCAGCAATGTCCACTAGTCTTTGTGTAATCACGCCATCAAACACAATAGCTGGAACCCGTTCTTGCTCTTCTAGAATCTTTGCAAGTTCTGCTACTCCACACTCAATGATGACCTGTTTGTCCTCTCCATACAGGAGTGCTTTGAATGATTCCTTGATATCTCCAATTTTAGACAAATACACTTCATCAATGGCCACCGGTATTCTTCTTGTCACAGCTCTCCGTCGACTTGAAATTTGATCATCTTCCTCTAATGCAGGCTTGTCAAAATCATCGACTGATTTTGTTCCTCGGCGAGTCTTTGTGACCTTCTTGCTTGGTCGTTTCCTCCTTGCGGGAGTTGCTTTTCTATCCTTCACTAGTGTGAGCGCTTGATCAGCTGGAATCTGAGCCTGAAGTGCTTTTGTGACCTCTCTTCGAGTGAGGTTCTCGACTTCTTTCCCTTCTGGAGCTCGAGCAATATAGTGGACTTTTGCAACCTGCATCAGCTCTCTAAGAATCAGGTCTCCGCCTCTATCCCCATCAAGGAATGCGATTATCTTCTTCCCTCTCTTCTTTGTGAGATCAACTATACTCTTTGGAATATGTGTGCCTTCAACAGCAACTGTGTTTGTAATTCCACATTTCATGAGATTGATTACATCTGCTCGACCTTCAACGATTATGATTTCAGAGCCTTCGTCTAATCCTGGACCTGCTGGTAAGCTATCTGGACCATATTTCGCTACTGTTACCTTGCTACCCTTAGTGACAGCAGTCTGAATCTCTTCAGTGCCTGGTGAAATATCCTCTTCCCACCCCTTCAGGATACTAATAGCTCGACTGACCACCTTTCTCCTTTTTGCTCCTCTGATGTCCTCAAGCTTCTCTAGAATTACTCTCGCAGTGCACGGACCAACTCTATCAACAGTTTCCAATGATGCTGCAAGGATTGCTGTTGCAGTCTTGTTTAATGAAACGGGTATCACAATCTCTCCAGTACTATTCCCACCTTCGGATCTTATCACAATCTGAATTCTTCCAATACGACCAGTGCGTTGAAGTTCTCGTAAATCAAGATCTTCCCCGAGTAATCCTTCAGTCTGGCCAAATATTGCTCCTACAACATCAGGCTTGTCAACCACGCCTTCAATTTCAATCCGGGCGCGGATGACATATTTGGCTGCACTCTGGTCGAAGTCTGTTCCTATTTCTATACACGTCTCCTATATTATGCTACCACGTTACCTTGCTCCTCAAACCAAGGTGATTCTACCTGCGTTTTGTCGCGGACCTACCTATGCATCTAGACTGTGCTTGGAATAAGACCTGTGTGATATACTCAAACCCATGCCCGAACATATGCTATGTTAATCGTAATGATAACCCTGTGAATGATAATCGTCCTAAGACTTTGCGCAGTGCTCTCACCGACTATTATTCTTTGGTCCAGAGCCGGGATTGCGTGGCGCTGTGATATGATGATATGATGATTTGCAAAGCACAGCTGAGTCTTAATCACCTGTGCTACACACGGGGGCTGTTTCCCGAGTGTATTTGAAGATGTCGCTATCACCATATAGTTCTTATCGAGATATGTTTCACCATCATCAATTTCAACCTGAATCGCGCCATGTGACAATCCTAATAACACAAGAAATACAGGATCTCTTGTTCAGGAATATTCAGTCCCGTTCACGAGGGCGCACTGAGGATTGTCCTATGAGGTGTTGCGCATAGGGCGGGTCACATCCTGGACAAATGCCTGCCAAACACCGAATGGACGAGCCCTAACGGACTCGCTTGATGAGGATGTTGGTCCTTAGATGAAGAGTGGGTCACCCAGGTTTCGTATATTGGCGGGCGGGTCGGTGTCAGCATACCCGACACGAGACAGCTCAGTGGAGCCAGATGTAATATCTGATGCTATGAATCTGGGAGTTAGTGTGAAGGGTTACAGACATCGACCACCATCTAGTTCTAGATCTCTGTTGACTCACCAGGTTTAATGACAATCACCTTCGTGTCCGGACTAGACTCGGAAACAAGATGTTTGAACTTCTCAGGATTTGCCTCTATCACAGGGAATGTGTCATAATGCATAGGAATCACATTTCTCGCTTTGAGAAGTTTTGCTGCTAGAGCAGCTTGATGGATATCCATTACAAAATATGAGCCAATGGGCAATAGAGCGACGTCAATTGGACCATACAATTCTCCCAGTAACCGCATAGATGAGAACACTCCTGTATCTCCCGCATGGTAGAAAGTACCACTTGGAAACCTAACCACAAAACCTGTTGGAGCTCCAATGCCTGATGAATGGAATGCTTGAACCAGTGTCACAACCACACCCCCAATATTCACACTTCCTCCAATATTGAGAGTGTGAATATTCTCAACCCCTTGAGAACCCGCTTTATGTGCTAGCTCATTTATTGCTACTAGGTATGCTCCAGTTTTCTTACAAATTCCAAGTGCTTCTGCATAACCATGATCACCATGGTCGTGAGTGACAAGCACAATATCCGCTTTATCAACATCTTCTACTGTTATAGGCGATGTTGGACCAGTGAGCCATGGGTCCACAAAGACAGTCTTTCCATCTTCTTCAATTTTGAATGATGCGTGACCTAGAAACGTGATTTTCATGATTCTGTATCTCCCATCGTACTGTCATCACTTCTTACTTCTATGTTTTCCCCTAAGGAACAATAATCCTGCTCAATCTGAAAGTTAATACCTACCAACGCAACCGAAAAGACAGTGACAATTAATGGAACCAAAACCCCATCCAGACTTCATGAAAGCAGGAAAGATTGCTGCAAATGCATTAAGTTTTGTAGCTCCAATGGTGAGGCCAGGGGAGAAAGTGCTAAAAATCTGTCAACTGGCTGAGAAAAAGATACGAGAATCAGGAGCTACTGGAATCGCTTTTCCTTGCAATGTTTCAATCAATGATGAGGCTGCGCATTACACTAGTCCTCATGGTGATACCAAGAAGTTTCCGGAAAAGGGTCTTGTCAAGATCGACCTTGGTGCCCATGTGAATGGATATATCTCTGACACAGCTATCACTATTGATCTGGATGGATCTTACGAGAAATTTGTTCAAGCTGCTCGAGAGGCTTTAGAGTCCGCTATTGAAGTTGTGACTCCAGATGTTTCCTTGGGTGATGTTGGAAAAGCAATTGAGCGAACCATAAAACGCCACGGTCTTAGACCAATTCATCAGCTCTCAGGACATCAATTAAAGCCATGGAATCTTCATGCTGGAAAGAATGTCCCTAATGTAGGGATGAAACTGACAGCAAAGATGCGTCTTGGAGAAACTTTTGCAATAGAACCCTTTGCCACAAATGGGAATGGCACAATAAAGAGCGGCCCTCGAGCCTATATTTTCTCGAATGATATGAGGAATAAGAAAAAGCTCGATGCGACCACCATGAGGGTACGAAATATTGCTCGCCAAAGATTTGGGAGTCTACCTTGGGCTGGAAGATGGCTTCACTCTAAAAGTGGCAAAATCGATGTAGAAGCTGCGTTAAACAATCTTCAACGAGTAGGTGCCATTCATGGTTATGCAGTTTTATATGAGGGTAAAAATGGGATGGTTTCACAGTTTGAACATAGTATATTTGTTGGATCAACTGGAGCGATTGTATCGACGCGTCGAGATGATGAAGTCTAGCGTGCATGGAACTGCTTAATAGCTCTATTTTCCACTTTTCCTCCAAGGTGATGCTGTGACTACTGGTTTACACCCTTCAGCAATAGAATCAGGAAAAATTGCAGCACGTGTGTTGAGTGAAATCAGTACTGAGATAGAACCTGGGAAGAGAATCATCAAGATTTGTGCATCAGCTGAAACAAAGATTAAGAAGTATGGTGGAGTCCCTGCTTTCCCCCTCAATGTTTCTATTAATCATATAGCAGCTCACAGCACATCACCAAGGGGCGACCGAAGTGAGATTCCTGAGTTCGGGCTTGTGAAGCTGGATGTGGGTGTGCATGTTGATGGATATATCACCGATACAGCACGCACCATAGACATCGATGGAACTCTTGAAGGATTTGTTTCTGCAACGGATGATGCTTTAGATGATGCGATTCGATTGATGCAGCCTGGGGCAGAGCTAGGTGATGTTGGACAGACCATTGAATCTGTAATTAAGGAATATGGGCTTAGACCGGTGAAGAACTTGTCAGGTCACAGTCTTAAGAGGTATAGACTTCACGCAGGGAAAATTGTACCAAATGTCAAGAAGAAAGGAATTGGTACAATAGAGGTTGGAGAATATTACGCAATTGAACCATTTGCCACCACTGGAACCGGAACAGTCATTGATAGTGAGTACGTCTATATTTTTGCGAACACAGGAATTGATGAGCCTCTGGAAGGTGCTACTGAACAACTCCGAAAATATCTTCGTGATAAATATGGCCCCTTCCCATTTGCATCACGGTGGATTGGTACATCCAGCAAAAAAGTGGACATAATTGAAGAAATCAAAGCACTACTCAAAGCAAAAGCAATCCGTGGTTATCCAATGCAGATAGAAAAGAAGGGACGACCAGTGAGTCAGACCGAGCACACGGTCTATATCTCAGAGGGTGGTCCCATTGTTTTGACTAAAATGGACTAGATCCTATCTTTGTCCTCTGTGTCTTCTCTTACCATGTATACGCCTTCAATAGTCATGGCACCCTGACATTTTGGACATGTGGCTTCAACAGCCTTCAAGACATAATCACCTTTCTGAAAGTCTCGAATCTCCTTGAAATCGCAGCTGCTGCACCTAATCTCTGTGACTGTCGGTGGTGGGGGTTTCTCCTCTTTTTGCTGTCGTCCCGAAGTCAATAATGCGAACCCCATTGCCATGACAAACATGCCTATGAATGAATAGAGGAGTGACAGTGCATCGTTTGTTCCCATTCCCCACCACAGGATTAAGAATCCTGATACCGCGAAAACAAGCCCAAGAAGTTTACCAGCGATTCCCATAACTTATACCTCACAGACCAATTCCTATTGTATTTCCAATCCCAGCAAGAATCACACTATCGCCTGGTTTTGTACGCTTGAGGATTGATGTCTTGATGCGCTCAATGACCTCTGGCACTGCATCTAGGATTCGTTTGTCCATGACTCCCACAGCGGCAGCCTCATCCTCTTTGATGACAATAGCTTCTATACCAATTCCGCGTTCTGTTGCAGTCTGTTCCATTGCATACTTTTCAGGACCTAGATCACCAATTGCCGCACCGGTGCCTTCAGAAACTCTTCCAAGCTCTTCACCTTCCAGTTTCAGAGCAGCATCTATTGTAATTATTCGAGTTACTTTATCTCCGAACTTATCTACCAGATGCTTTACTGCAAAACCTGGCTTTCCAACTGTACCCCCAGGACCAGTCGCTCTCAATGCATATACGGTTCTCCCTTCTGTCTCAACCTTATAGTATCCCACATCTCGTGAAATCTCATGGTTGTAGTTATCTGGTGTGCCGCCATATTCCCTAGCGAATTTTGTGACAACCAAGGGTCCGATTCCGTCACCGATCGGCTTGCCTTCTGCTATCGCGCCGAGTGCGTCAAAGTATGCCTTTGCAAGTCTGAGGAGATCTGGCATCTGCATCTGAATCTGCATAATCATTATCTGGCTTCCTGTTTTCTTCCCTAGCAAGTAGAAGTGTCTGACAACCCTGAAGATGAGGCCCAGTACCTGTGTGACCTCTAGGGTGTTCTCAAGGTTCTGATCTATTCCTCCTGTTGCCTCAGGAGCCACTTCAGCTACAAACTCTTGGTAGCGATCTCTACTTTCATCAAGAAGATGGTCAAGTCGTTTTAGGATACCTGCTGGGTCCAGATCGACTGGCATGATTGTGAAATAATCCATCCAACGATCCAAGTCTTTGGCAACTTCTTCCTCAGACTTCCCATATTGCTTGAATGTATCAATGGCTGTTTGCCGTGATTCTATGAACATACGTTTCAATTCATGTAAGCCTGTTTCAATCTGCTTCAACCACTGCCACATCTGAAATTTAGCCCCATAAAGGCTGAAGATTATGATGAAAGCAAAGAATGCAAGATTTATTATCCAACTGAATTCATTCGGTTCGCCTAGCTGCATAAATATCAAGCTCGAGATTATTCATTGTTCTTTTAATGACTTCTATCTCTACATTTTTCATATGAGAGAGTAGTAGAGAAGAATGAGAATGTGGCAGCTTCAGGGCCTGTCACGCGCTCGCGCAGCGCACATCTCCCTGAACGTCCTGAGGCTTAACTTCTGAGTTCGGCCGAGTTCAGGTGTACCCTCAGAACTATGGCCGCCATCAAAACGTTTGTCCTTCATCTTTGGTTTTAAGCATTACTCTGTGACAATTCCTTTCGTTTAGAGCGAGCCTGTGAGAGAAATGCACCAACATCATCATCCCAAGCACCATCATCTCTTAGTAGACGTCGGTAGAGATCAAGTGTGTAATTTCTGAATGCTGTTGGTCTCATACATCTAATTGTTAAATCATTCTCAATACCATACTTTGGCATTTTCATCGTTAATTCATAAGCTGCATCTTGAGTGAATGTTGATAATATAATCCCCATATCCGCTTTTTTGTTCAGCATTGCTAAAGATGTTGGAGTATTATCAAGAAGAGCCTTAGTTAACGAGATTAGATGCTTAGATTCACCTTGGACAAGCGTGGCAATTGAAACTAACCGAGCATCTTCAACATCATAGGTAACATCAACAACACCCTGATTGTATAACTTGGATAGAATTGCATGGACTTGTTTCTTACTCAAACTCCAGTATTTGAAACGATCTTCTCTTTCAAAATCAACTAGATAGATTCCCCTAGATGCTAATCCGGCAACAGTTGCTTCATCCTTAGACATCTGATATGTATCTAAACTAGTCCTTTTTCTATAATGTCTGTCAAGTTTTCTCATTGAACTCTTATTACTTAATGATTTAGTTATTTGATTCACTGGTATTACCCAATTCTCTAATTCATCACTATACAAATCAAGATTAACTGACCTAATTGACCATGCAACTTCAATCACATTTGGAAGGAATCTCTTGATTCGCTCTGCAGCAGTTTGTGGCATTGTCATTACGTGTATATGTGGAGGATTATCGCTAGACAAACCTAACTTTGCTATGAATTTCATATGTTGATGTGGCCATCTATAAGCAGCACCAAGATAAAGAAGCTCTGTGAGCCCAATAATTTTGAAATTAATATGTCCTCTAATCCTCAGACCGTGAGAAACAGCAGCTAAACGTTCTCTCCAGACTCTTTTGGATCTCTTAGCACGGGAAAACGTAGCAGGCATTCTAGTTACAACTTTTTCCGATTTATTCAACTCCCTTGCTGAATTAATGGCTGTACCAATCCAATTTGGAAATAACTCGTTTACTTTTTGCCTAAAAATATCCCATGGTGAATCCAAGTGAGCATGAAGCGTTGCTATTGGTTGCTGTAATTGTTTTCTCTCAGCCAACTTCAAGTACTTTATGTAGGGTGGCCACTTGGTTTTTGAAGAAACACATCTTTGATGACCGCGTATTAGATTACCGAATAGCTGGAGGGACTGTGCACGAAATGAAAAATTCACAGGATCTTCCATTAGAATTTCAGGTTTAATTGCATATGCAAGAAATGCCATCAATTCCTCTCTAATCTGATTTGGAAATGATTCTGGAACAAATTGCGACAAGGTGTTTCTCATTGACCCTCCAAGTTTCAGATTGGGTATAGTTACATCACCAATGAGTCTTGAAATGTTCTCCCATGATGCTGAAAAATCATCCAAAACACTCAGAATCTCGTTTCTGTTTGATTGTCCCTCCTCCTGAATAATATAATCATCCCACTGTTTCTGATGTTCTTGATTATCAAGCAAACGTATTGCTTCAACTTCATAGTCATGTATCACCTGCGATTCAAGGACTCTTCCTGTCTTCGGGTCCCCGATGAGCAGCCATTTCCTTGCTTCCTTCTCAATTCGTTGAACAACATAGATAGCACTCTCTATGCCTAATTTCATTCTCCCATAGAATCCTCCAGTAGATGGGGGGAACACATCCTCAATCAATTGACCGACATCTCTTAGATATGGTCGCTTTACAATGAGTATTGGATCAAAGAAAATTCTATTTTCACTACTTATTGAATCGTCCTTGAGTTTGTAAAATGCATTAGTAATTGTTTGATTTGATATTATTGCCCCAGTTCCCAATCTTATTGATATTCCATCATCCTCAATTCTGAGGACTCCATTCTCAACCTCTTCTTCAGTTATCCACACTACTACTGCTAAGCTATTAGAAGAGTTCATTCGGGATTTTCCCCTATAACATCAACTTAGTTGATTGCATTGAGCATTTTAGAATTACTGAATGAATTCTCTCTAAATAGATATACAATTGAAAAAAAGCTAATCATCTCACTTCTGGATGATGTAAACGTGTTGCTAATTGCAACCTATGTTTTAGTGTTATAAACAGATATTTACCGGCTCCAAGGTTCTGGATCGCCTACTCTATCACGTGGTGTCATTGTCTTATCACAATGATTTATCATCACAATTCAATGTGGGCACATCATCACTCTGAAAGATCATCCTGAAGACTTCTTTTGAACGAAAATTGCATTTTCCGTGATCAATTCATGTCTTTTTGGGGGTACTTTATTTAGAACACGAAATACAGTATTTGCACAAAATTAGTAAGGTTATTTGAGCATCCTGCATCATTGCCTATCATTTGTTGCAGACATATCATCAGCATCTATTGCCTCAAGCGGCTTTACTGTACTTGCATTGAATGTTACACCATATTCTCCATATGTTTCGATTCCAAAACGTTTACAGACATCCTGCAATGTTGAAATGGCTGTCTTTGTCCAACCTGACACATCCAATTCTCCAGGACACGCTACATCTCTTACCATTATACTAAAGGGTTTGACGTGCTCTGCTGTCAGAATTCTGGCGACCATACTTAGTACATGCTTTCTCTCGTCTTTGAGTGATTGTGCGTAAACTAGTATTAGCCGATCTACAGCATCATGAGTGCCCAAAGCCACGAGTATGTCCAAACCCATGAGCCATTTCTCATAATCCTCTGAAGCTAGGAGGTTCTCGCAATAATCCAATAGGTGCGAATCATGCCTACGAGCCAGCTCTAACAATGCTGGTCTTCTAAGGATAAGATGTACAGATTCATCCTCAACAAGATTCCACAACCGCGCACTACCGACATCGACATAAAGAGGGGTGTGGTCTTCAATGTGGGAAGGCGTCGATAGTAAGCGCAGCCGTGGCTGGGTCATGTACTCCGGTATAGACCATGACTATTAAGGTCGTATAAGAGAGTGTCAATTGGATAGCTTTTTATGAGGAAAATTCGGACTCATTAGTAAGTCCTAGACAGAGGAGAATAAGATGCCTGGTTCACATGGTTCACTTACAAAGGCTGGAAAGGTTCGAGAATCCA
>LRSL01000037.1 GCA_001563335.1 Candidatus Thorarchaeota archaeon SMTZ1-45
CGACAACTACAAGTTTGAGACCCTGGGTGACGCACTCCATCGTTGTTCCAGCTCCACCTGTACTTACTATTACTGATGCTTTTCTATAGGCTTCATTGAGATTTTCTAGAAATCTGAAATATCTGAAATTCTTTGGAACATAGGTCCCTCTACCTATCTGTCCCACAACTGGTTCCTTTATTTCTCCTTTTCCTACTAACTCATCTATTTTCTTGATCAATGGGTCGAAGTGAGCTGTCCCTACAGTGACAAAGATCATAGTAATTGACCTCCGTATATTGCATTAGGTGTATTCTCTGCGAGTTTCTCCCATTGAACGAAAAAGAGGCTGACTTTTCCAAGAAGTAATCGTCCAGTCTGGGAGAGCGTTTCAACTCTAGACATGCTCTCAATGAATACTGTTGGTATCCCAAGAATCCTTGCAGAATAAAACACTGGCACAGTCATTCCGGTTCCACAACTGATAACAACATTTGGTCGAATAAGAAACAAGTAAATGAACGATAGGAAGAGTGTGAGAATAGTTCGTAGACCTGACATCACTCGAGAATCTTGTGGTAATAAGCGTGGCGCGAAAACACAAAGTACCCTGCCCTGTATGCGTATTTTCTTTGGTGTTAGTTTGTCAAGAAGTCCTACTATGTAAAGATACTCAAACTCATCACCCATTGCATCAATAAGGGCAAACGTTTGCGCAGTGTGACCGCCTCTGCCTAACACAACTGCAATCTTCTTCATCAGAGTACCTCTTGTTGCCTCACAACCTAGTTTCCTGATAAAGAGTTTCCTCGACTAGCGTTGAGTACTTATACAAGAACTCAGCCCAGTTGCATTGTAATTGGTTGACTTTCTTGACATTTGAGGATGAAGGATGATGATCAACAAGTGGAAAATGCCAACGACTATGACAATGATCCTGCTATTCCTGATAACTTGTACAGTAATTATAATGTCCATTATTCGTTTTGGATATGCATACCCGGATAGCTCTTACTATCTTGATATGGTCGAGTTCTTTTCAGGTACCCTCTCTGGCTTAGAGTTGACAGCTCCATTTTGCTATCGACCTATGTTGCCCTTGATTGTTGCATTACTTCCATTAGAAGCAGAAATTTCCTTTGCAATAATCAATCTAATCTTTCTCATACTAATCAGTTGGGTCATTTTCTACATGTCACTAAAAAGAGATTCAAATCCACTTGTTGCCTTGTTAACAACTCTAGTGTTTATTGTATCCTTGCTCTACCTCTTCTATGGAGCAGTGGTTTTAGTCGATCCGGGTGCTATCTTCTTTCTATCTCTTGCGTATTATTACCTCAGAGAAGAAGGTCGTAATATGCAAATTACTATATTACTAACTCTAGGTGTTTTATTCAAAGAAGTAGCACTTGTTGGAGTTGCTACTTATATCCTATTAAGAAACTTCAAAGAATGGTGGCTCATGGTGTTTCCTGTGGGAACATATACGATATTGCGAATCATTACTCCTTCAGGCAACCCAGGATACATATGGTCATTTCATCTTGACAATTTAGTCATGAATGGTGTTGCTACTCTGAAAACGTTTCTATTTGGAATGACTCCTTTTCTGATTCTCATTATCCTGGCATATCTTCATTGGCGGAGTAGTAAAACACATGAGTCCACAGATAGAAAATGGATCTTAGCTGCAGGAATTCCTGCACTAACATATCTATTCTTGGGATTGTTCTTCGCACATTTTGATGTAAGATTCTTCTGGCCAATCTATCTCATGCTAGTTCCACTATGTACGGATGGTTTTTCTGAGTTCTTTAGACTCATTCGGTTCTCATTACCGAGTGAATCTGCAATGGAGTGAAATAATTGACAGAATACATCCTCGTTACCAAATTTTACAATGAACAGACACAGTTACCGATATTGATTGCTAGTGTCGCTGCTCAAATAATGCGACCAAAGATTGTAGTCTTTTTGGATGATGGTTCGACGGATGCAAGCGCTGATATTGCCATGAATGAAGCAAAGAAGCATGGTTTGGATTTTGAAGTCATTTCAATGCCTAAGAAGAAGAAAGGGAATTTGGATACCATTGGACGGATTTGGACAAAAGCCCAACCAAGATTGAAGCAATTGTCGAAGGATGTTGAGTATTTTGCTACAATAGATGTTGATACTATCCTTGCTCCATTTTATTTTAGATATATGACAAACTATCTTGAAAAGAATAGATCAATTGGAGTCGTGGCAGGTCAAGCAATACATGAGCCAAAACGGACATTCCCCATGTTTACTGGAAAGGTATTTCGGTCTACAATAATAAGTAGAATCAATAAATACTGGGATATATCAGCTGATTCATTCATCAATGTGAAAGCTTTGAAAATGGGATACAAACTAAAAATCTTAGACATTCCTGTAAATACTCCCCCAACTCACCTTCAAACATCAAAGGGAAGATATCGCTCTGGTCGATTAGCTTATTATACAGGAACAAGTCTTCTCTATGTCCTGGCAAAAGGGGTCATGAAAATAGATTCCCAATACCTCCGTGGATATTGGTCAGAGTGGGCTAGAGGAACGTGGATTTGCACTGATTCAGAAATCAGAGAATATTATGGTGATGAATTCAAGCGTAGGATTCTTTCCCTTGCTCGAAAGGCATTATCATTATAAGAGACTCGAAATCTAGAAACCAGGTTCGCTGTGCATGGCACACTATGATATCACGAAGTTTTGAGATAGGAGAAACAATCCAATGTCAAAGGTGTTGGCTATATCTGAGTATTACAATGAAGCCGACAATATCCCAGAACTTGTAGAAAATCTCTCTGAACAGACAAAGAGGCCAGATCTATTTGTAATAATAGATGATGGAAGTACAGACAACTCGACAGATCTTTTCCAGAAGAATCTAGAAGACTTTGGATTTGAAAGTGCTCTTTATTCGATGCCTCCGAAAGCAAAGCCAGATCCAAATCTAAAAGGACGAGCTTTTTCGAAAGTAGATCTGCTAAATAGCGATTGGCTGGATTCCAGTGACTTTGATTATCTGATGCTGATTGGTGCAGACACTCGATTTCCCAGAACATACATTGAACTTTGCACCATGATTATGGATAGATTCCCAATTTTTGGAACAATGGCTGGACGAATAAAAGGGGAGCCAGGAGGAGCTACTCCAATGGGTACAGGTAAGATTGTTCGATGGAGTGTAGTACAACGAACTAGAAATCGATACTGGGATCTCGATCCTGACTCCTTGTGGAATCTGATTGCCATTGAGCTGGGATATCGAATGCTAATCCCGAAAGATTTGCTCGTTAATGTGACTAGACCAACTCATATGTACAGTCCTCAAGGGTTCTACAATTTGGGTCGTAGAATGTATTATGTAGGCTGGAGATTGCAAAACGCAATAATCTATGCAATATCCCTATCGATAAAATTGAATCACCCTCAACATTTCTTGAAAGGATATATTCACGCATATACTGAAGGAACTTGGAGATGCAATGATTCCGAAGTGAAAGATTACTATAGCTTCTCTCGCATGCTTAGAAGAAATCTTGGACTTTCAAATCAACGAGACTTTGCTACTATTCTAGAAATAGGAATGCAACCAAGTTATGAAGAAGAAATCACAGAGGATTTTCTGCAAGAGGTCCTTAAGAGAATACAGATGGCTATTGATTAGAATTCTTTCAATATTAGTCAAATGTAGGTTCAACTTCTGACTTGATGAAGAATATCTTTCCTGTTGGAGATTTTTCTATTTCTGTAACCTCCTGGAAAACGATCTTCATGTCAGCTCCCAAAACATCTCGCATTTGTTTAGAAAGAATGTCAATCTCATTTTGATTGAAGTTTTCGTTTTTCACAATTCTCACCTCAATCTCATGAGTTGAGATCTGGTGAACAAAATAGTGATCGAATCCCACAACCTTCTGAAAGAGATGCGGAATGAATTCACCTGGAACTGGCCTACCCACTGTAGATGTAAGAAAATCATGTGTACGTCCTTCAACCTTAGCAATCTTTAGCAAGTTTCTTTCACAACTACAATCTGCATCTCTGAAATTCAAGACATCCCCTAGTTCATATCGAATGAATGGCATCGCATAATTATCTAAGTCAGTTATAATGGCTGATACTCTGTCACTGGTTTTACCAAGTATGCTCGGGTCTTCCACTATAACATGTTCCTCAAACACATGGTAAGCTTGTTTTCTGTCGCATTGTGAAGCAATGGATAGAATCTCAGCACTGCCATATTGGTCATATACATCCGCAGTCAGATTTTCCTCGATAGTGGCTCGTTGTTGGGGAAATAATAGCTCCGAAGTTGTTTGGACTATCTTAAGATGCTCAAAATCCAGATTCATTGATTCAGCATATTTTGCTAGAAGGTATATTCCTGACGGGTAACCCCTAAGTACTCGAATTCTATGTTTCTTCGATAAATCACATATCTCCGATGCCATATCTGCATCTAACTCAAACGAAGGGAAGAATGGATTTCTTTGGACTTTTCTGAGGATTGTGGAAAGAGCTTGTTTCATTCCCCCTTTGCTAAGGTAACCACCAAGCGACCCGCCTCCAAGGTCAATCCTACCTTCACCAAACCTCATGCCAGTCCATTGATAGTATCTATACATAGCTCCCCATGCCCAGCTCAAGGAGTTCGTATCGTTATAGAACTGAATTGGTTCTCCAGTTGAACCACCTGTTCTTCCAGTTCTTATTTTCGATTTGTCAAAACTACTTGCTAATAACTCGGTCTTGCAATTTCGAACATCGCGCTTAGACAAAATAGGAAGTTTTGAGATATCTTCTAAGTTCTTAATATTCGAAGGTTCCAATCCTCTCTCTTTGAAAATACGACGATAGTAAGGGACATTTTCGTATGCGTGTGAAACTAAACCTCGCAGTTTTGTGAATCGATATTCATCAATTTGGGATCTATTCCACCATTGGCTGCTCTCCATAAATCGAGCTTTTTCGATTGATGAAGTTCCTCGTAGCCTGTCAGCTATTGGTAATGCAGTCTTCGCAATGATGGATTCCCTTAGAGGCAATGGAGTTCCCTCAATATTGAAAGGAATTGATGGACCTGCATATCAACATTTCCAGATTGATTTCGAATAGTTCGGAATAATGTTGTTTGCAATTTGTCATCATCTTACTTGACATGTTTATCTCTATCTATTAATCAAATCTCTTGAATTTACTATTGACTTCTTTTGAGAAATATTGTCTTTTTTGAATATGACAATCTATATCTGTTATCTGCAATTCAGCCTTCCTTAAGGGATAGAAACAGTTCTCTCAAATGAGAGGTATTGATGATGAGAATATTAGGAACCATTTGTGCAAGAGGAGGCTCCAAGGGTGTTAGGAATAAGAATATCCGACACCTCCATGGCAAACCTCTCATTGCCTATACAATTGAGTGTCTTTTAGGATGGGGCAAAGCCCAGAGAGTTGTAGTTTCCACGGATTCGCCTGAAATAATGCAGGTCGCAAATGATTATGGAGCTGAAACTCCTTTTACTCGACCAGATGGATTAGCCTCTGATGCTGCTCCTAAAATCCCTGTCATTCAACACGTTCTCCGTTTTTGTGAAGAACAAGAGAAGTCCAAGTATGACATTATTATTGATTTAGATCCCACCTCACCATTACGGAGAATCGATGATATTGAAAACGCACTCATAGAGTTCCTAAGAACAAAAGCTCAGGTTCTTTATAGCGTGACTGAATCAGCAAAGAATCCATATTTCAATATGGTCGAGCTGGATGATGCAGGAAACGCGTATCTTTCAAAGTCACTTGAAGGTGAAGTATTCAGGAGACAAGATGCTCCAAAGGTATATTCCATTAATGGCTCAATCTACATATATGAACGAGACTTTCTTGAAACCACAAAGAGTCTTCATTGTGAGAAGGAAAGAGTGTACATCATGGATGAATTGTCATCTATTGATATTGACCGTGAGATTGATTTTCAATTCATTGAATTCTTGCTTGAGCGTGGACTTTTCAAATTCAGGTAAAGCCAAGGAGTGTTACTGAAATGGTTCAATCTATTCAGATTGATGGTCGTGTTATAGGAGAGGACAACCCTGTCTTTATTATTGCTGAAGCTGGGGTTAATCATAATGGTGATATTAAGCTCGCCAAAAAACTCGTTGATAAAGCAGTTTTGGCTGGCGCGGATGCTGTGAAATTTCAAACCTTCAAAACTGAGGATCTCACAACAAAAGATGCTGAAATGGCTGAAAATCAAGTTGAGAATATTGGCGAATCTGGCAGCCAGTTTGAAATGATACAGAGATTAGAATTAGGTTATGATGAATTTGTTGAATTGCAACGCTATTGTAGCAGCAGAGGAATATTGTTCCTTTCCACTCCTCATACCCTCGATGCAATGAGGTTTCTGGATTCAATTGTTCCTGCCTTCAAAATTGGTTCTGGTGACTTGACAAACCTTCCCTTTTTGAAAGAGTTAGCAGACCTTGGAAAACCAATACTCCTATCCACTGGTATGTCAACCCTTGATGAAGTACGTGATGCTGTCCAAACAATATTGGATAGAGGAAATGAACATCTAGTACTTCTTCATTGTGTCACAAATTATCCTGCAGCAATTGAAGACATGAACTTAAGAGCTATTGAAACACTTCGCCGTGAATTCAATCTACTTGTCGGTTTTTCTGATCATTCAACAGGCTATGTTGCATCAATAGCTGCTGTGTCTCTGGGAGTTGTTATTCTAGAGAAACATTTCACATTAGATCGAACTCTTCTTGGTCCCGATCATAAAGCATCACTAGATCCTGTACAATTGCAGGAGTATGTGAGTTTTATTAGAGCTGCAGAATCCTCGCTTGGTGATGGTATCAAGAAACCTGCATCTAGTGAAATTCCGATCAAGGACGTGGCACGGAAAAGTCTTGTTGCGATTCAAGATATTAAAGCAGGTACAATGTTAGAAGAATCAATGATAGGGATAAAGCGTCCAGGCACCGGGATACCTCCGAGATTCCTTTCTGAGATAATTGGGAGAAGAATAAAAGTTGACATCAAAAATGATGCTCTTTTACATTGGGATATGTTAGAACCGGAACCTGTGGAGAGATGATAAAATGAAACGAATTGGTGTTGTTACAGGCACCCGTGCTGAATATGGATATCTACGACCACTTCTTTACGCAATCTCTAATGAACCAACATTGGAGCTCAGAGTTTATGCCTCAGGAATGCATTTACTAAAAGAGTATGGTGACTCTATCAAAGAGATTGAGAGAGATGGTTTTGAGATTATCAGACGAATCGATATGGGTTCAAAAGCCATGTTGGATGAACATGATCTTCCAATATCAATCGGTACTGGAATTATCGGATTTGCAGATGTATTTGCTGAAGAAAAGCCAGACCTTGTCATTGTTTTTGGTGATCGTATAGAACCATTTTCAGCCGCCATAGCTTCTACGACAATGAACATCCCCGTTGCCCATATCGCTGGAGGTGAAATTGGTTTGGGTGACATTGATCATGTGATGCGCCATGCAATCTCTAAGCTGTCACATCTACATTTTGTTCAGACTGAAGAAAGTAGACACCGTCTCATAAAGCTGGGAGAGGAGGATTGGAGGATTCATAACGTTGGGTCATTAACCCTTGATACAATTCTAAACACAGAGCTCCGCTCACGTGAGGAACTCTCAAAAAGATACAACTTTGAGTTTGGAAAATTCATACTCATTGCATATCATCCAGTTTCAACTGAGTGGGAACATGCCGAGAAACAAATGAGTCTTGTTCTCGACTCCGTTGTTGAGGTCGCACTTGAGTCGAATCTACAGATAGTGATTACCTATCCAAATGACTATCCTGGTGGAACCAGTATTGTTGATGTAACCAAATCCTATTCTGATAGAGCATTTATTCAAGTTTTCAAGAATCTCTCTCATATTGACTATATTTCCCTGATGAAACTATGTGACGTCTATATAGGGAATTCTAGCAGTGGGCTTATTGAAGCTCCCTCACTTGGTGTTCCATATGTCTGTATTGGGACTAGACAGAAAGGGAGAGAGAGAGCAAGAAATGTACTTGATGTCGACTATGATAAGGATGAAATAACAACCGCATTACGAAAGGCTCTACATGATGCGAAATTTCTCAAAGATGTCGCAAAACGTGAATCTCCTTATGGGGATGGAAAAGCCAGCCAGCGAATCATAGAAGTACTCAAACATACCAGTTTCGATGATAGACTATTGAGGAAGAAAATGACATACTAAGAGGGAGAATTGAGATGACATCACGATTCAATAATTGGAAACCTCCAGAGTTTGATGAAAGGAATATGACAAAATGGAACTGGATGTGTCAGCACCATGAAAACTTAGAACTGGGAGTAAATACCGATATTGGTGCATTTACTTATATCAACGCTAAATTTGGTGTCATAATCGAAGAAGGTGTGGAGGTAGGGTCTCATTGTTCAATCTATTCTATCTCCACTATTGATAATAAAAGTGGTCAAGTTGTAATCAGAAAGAATGCTAAGATTGGTACACATTCAGTTATCATGCCAGGGGTTACAATTGGAGAAAACACTGTGATAGGTGCGTTCAGTTTTGTTACATCTGATATACCTGATAATACCATTGCCTATGGCATCCCTGCTAAAGTGCAGAAGAACCTCGATACAGCAGCTAAAGATACAGGTGGATGAAGATGGAGATTCCTCTTTTCAAAATACACTGGAATGAAGATGATATAGATGCGGTAAACCGCATCATCAGATCTGGACTTTATTGGTGCATGGGCCGCGATATAGAGGAATTCGAGCAGGAGATTGCAGCATATTTAGGTTCGGATTATTGTGTGCTTCTCAATTCAGGTGGGTCTGCACTTCAAGCATTAATGGTGGCATACAATTTTCAGAAGGGTGATGAAATTATAGTTCCATCATTTACATTCATTGCCTCTGCCTATGCCCCATTATACGTTGGTGCTCGACCAGTCTTTGCTGATATCGAAGAAGACACATATGGACTAGACCCTGAAGACGTCAAGCGAAAAATAACAAACAAGACCAAAGCAATTCTTCCTGTTCATTACGGTGGAATGCCCTGTAGAGTTGATATTCTCAATGAATTGGCTGAAGATTACGGTTTACTGTTAATTGAGGATGCCGCTGAAGCTCTTGGAGCGAAGCTTGGAGCTAAAGCAATAGGAACATTTGGTCATTCATCAATATTCAGCTTCTGCCAAAACAAAGTTATTACGACCAGTGAAGGTGGATGTCTTGTCACTAATGATAGCACAATCAACGAAAAAGCACGTCTCTTCAGATCATATGGACGTGTCATAACTGGTGACTATTTTGCTGGTGGGACTGATTTAGACTATGTTGAATCCGGCTTCAATTTGCGAATGTCAACATTGTTGGCTTCATTAGGTCGTTCTCAATTAAAGAGAATCAATGATCTAATTGTGATGCGACAAAAGAATGCTCACTTTCTAATTGAGAAATTCAATGACCTTGATGAAATCAGCTGTCCGATGCCACCTAACAAAGATTTCTTTTCTGTTTATCAGATGTTTACATTACGAGTTAGAACTGGTCAAAAGAAGAGAGATGCGTTAATGAAACATCTTAGCGATAAGGGGATATCTTCCAAAGTCTACTTCGATCCAGTCCATCAATATTCTGTATTTCGGAAACTGGGTCATCATACTATACAATTGCCAGTCACAGAAAGAGTAGCTTCAGAAGTTCTCACAATACCGATGTATCCTCACATGACCAAAGAAGAATTGGAATATCTATCTACTTCAATAATCGAGTTCTTCTAAAAGAAAATTTGACCGAAAACAACAAATGTTAGCACAAATGAAAACGGAATGACTCTCCATGAAGAAAGCGAAACCTGCAATTTTAGTTACTGGTGGAGCAGGTGCCATTGGATCGGCACTTGTTGAGCATCTTTTGAAAACGATGGGAACCACCCATACGATTCGAGTATTCGATAGTGATGAGTATGGAATTTGGCAGCTCCAACAAAAACTCAGAGGAAATCCAAACGTACGATATTTCCTTGGAAGTGTTAGAGACTATCCTCGAATCGAAGACGCAATGTATGGTGTGCAATATGTCTTTCATACTGCTGCATACAAACATGTCGCACTATGTGAATACAATCCATTTGATGCTGTTGAAACCAATGTTATTGGTACTCAAAATACAATTCGAGCTGCAATAGCTTCAGGCACAGTTGAGAAATTCCTGTATATCAGCACTGACAAGGCTGTAAACCCAACGAGCTTGATGGGTGCAACAAAACTCATTGGTGAACGATTAGTTATGGCTGCCAAATATGTAAGTGGTCTCCGACCTGCGAAATTTAGTGCCGCTCGATTTCCTAATGTTATCCAAACAAGAGGAAACGTCTTTGAAGCATGGCCAATGCAGCTAAAACAGAATGGAAAGATACTGGTGACTGATCCTGAAATGACTCGATATTTCCTAACCATTGATGCTGCAATAAAATTCCTAATGGAAGCTTTTGAGCATATGGAGGGTGGTGAAGTGTTTATTCCAAATCTAACTGAGGCTGATACACGAAAGATTATTGATGTAGCAGAGGAGTGGCTTTCAGCTCAGGATGTGAAGGGAGAGATTGTGTTTGGCTCGCCTGAATTTGGTGAGAAGTTATTTGAGAAGTTGCATACCGATGTGGAAGCTCCATATATTGAAGTTCTAAGTGACACTCTGCGTGTAATTCGAACTCCAGGTTATGATTTCATTCGCTGGATGCCTGATGAACGAAAATAGGATCAAGGAAATCTTTTGAAAGAAACATTCCTTAGCTTGCAATTTATGCAACAGAGACCAAAGAAATCCAAATTAGTATTATATAGAAAAACATGAAGAAGTTCGTCTGAGGTTTTAAAATGACTGAGGAATACTGGTCCCCATGTGTACTTGAAGATGTAAATATCGATACTCGATTATACATGGGTGGTCCTTACTATACATCTGCATCTGACACTGATTTTGAAGCCCTATTCCTATTACCTTTACCTACTCAAAAAGGTGCAGCAAGGCTTCATGTCGGAGATGTTAAAGTGAATATCTTTGATGCAAATCCTAACGATAGTGTGGATCGAATAATTGTATATGCTGCTTCCTGGAACGGGCTCGTTACTCTTCTGGATGATAGCACGAAAAGAGCCGCAAAAGGGTCGTATACATATCCGATTCCGTGGAAGGATGTTAGTGCCTTCGAAAAGGTTGTTGTACGAGTCTTCTGTGTAGTATCAGCACCAAAGGGATTGGACATTTCAAGTATTCAGGTTAAATGCAAATACATGTAGATAACAATATAGGATGACTGATTGAAATGTAAATCAGTCATTTCTTTTATTATCCAAATAGATTCAAATTTCCTATATGCCATTCATTTGAGGAATTCATTATCCTCTTCAAGTTGTTCGAAAACCTCTGAATGTTTCATCTCGTTCCAAGTAGAGTATCCTAGCAGTTTCAATCATTTTCTCTTTTAGATGATCGAAGTAATTTTCTAGTAATTTTCTATTTGCTTCAAAGAGATATTGATAGAATTCATCATCAGATAAGGGTGTGAAATTAACTGCAAGAAGGTCCGAATTGGTGTGTTTATTTTCGTAGAAATCTTCGACATCTTTGAGCAAACCTCTCTCAATAGCATAGTTATACAAATCCGATCCTGGGTATGGTGTGACTGGTCGTATTGTTCTCATTTGTGAATGATCGTCATATTTCAGAAGGAATTGTACTCCTTTTTCAAGGACCTTCTCATCCTCATCGATATTTCCCCATATAATGTTGAAACCTGGTGAGATGCCTGCTTCTAATGTGTTTTCAATTCCCACAGTTATTTGCTCAACAGTCAGATTCTTGTTCATCTTCTTCAATGAAGCATCATCGTAACTTTCAATTCCATAATTAATGAAAACGCAACCCGCCTTCTTCATAAGATCTAGAATCTCTGGTTTGGCAAAGTTAAGCCGTCCGTTACAATCCCATCTAATGTCTAGTCCTGACTCAATGAATGCATTGCATAAGTCCTTGGTTCTCTGCGGAGAAACCATTGTTAGCTCATCTGCAAATGCGAAATACGTAATTCCATAATCCTCGTGTAAGAGGCGCATCTCTTGAACAACATTTTCAGGACTCCTTAATCTGATTCCTTCATCCATTCTATAACAGAAATTACACCTATACGGACAGCCACGAGAACTAATAATCGGTAAACAACGATCACTATTGTTGATATGAGGCATTCGTAGCAAAGAATAGTAGTCGATCGGGAATAGGTCATAGGCTGGAAACGGAATTGTATCCAAATCTTGTATCAAGGGTTGCCTATCTGTAACGACACATTCTCCATTCTCATCCATGAAACCAATCCCTTTCACATTTCGAAGGTCATCTCCAGTTTCAAATGCACTCAATAGATTTGGTGTGCTGATTTCACCTTCGCCAATTACTACTGCATCTGCTCCGGTCTTTTTCAGGAAATATTCTGGTTCAGGTGACGGTCCATGACCGCCAATTATGTATCGAGGTCTGTCCTCGACCTTGGTTATTGCATCTGAAATTTTCAAAAGTTTTCGATACTGATAGTATCCTCCAATGACACCAACGCCAACAACATCAAAGCAATTGTTAGTTAGATAGTCTGTTAAGTGAGGTTCGGGATAATGATAGACATCCTGGTTGTAAATTGTAATATCATGTCCTGCTTCCCTAAGCACTGCAGCAAGGTAGGCTATACCTTGAGGGAACCAATGAATATAGGAATCATTGTCGTAGATTACAAAACAGACTTTCATCGAAATCGGTTTCTGAGAATTTGGATTGGATATAAGTCAACCCCTTGAAACAACTCGTTGACTAGAATTTCAAATTAATAGTACACCGCCTAATATTCAGTATAGGTTATATGTGGTTTTACTTCACCTCCTTGTGGATTTAGACGAGGTCCCGAACTTTGTCCATAAAGAAATGGATTATGAAACAGTATTGGCGGATTGGTGCAATTCGTGCACTCACAAGTTTAGCCCTAGGTATGTTTGTGCTTGGAAGGCTTTACTATGAGTATGTTCCAGTCTTGCAGGATATGGGTCTTATCGGTGCACTTCTTTTGGGAAGCGCTCTTGTCCTAGTGTTTATGGGCCTCGGATGGATATACGATGTCAAAGGAAGAATGTGGAGTCCACAAGCTCAAGCAACAGTTGAGCGAAGTCCCTTCAGCTATGTGGCTGATTACCGGTCTTATGCAGTTGATTACGCTGTCTTTTACTCTATACTTAAGACTTTGAAAAGAATTGAATCCAAACTTGGTCTTGGTACTGAATCAACTGATGATGTCTTAGTATATCTTGATGGATTTTTTCATAGAGGAATCAATCGCAAAGACATCTTCTCAGCCTTGAAAGATGCGACAGATTTCATGCAAGACCATCCATTCACTCAACAGTCAGATGTGGCAGAAAGAACTCCCAGTCTTGGTGGAAAAGCAAAGTTGAGTTTCCAAGTTCAGATGCTTCGTCTTACGTGGATACAATCGCTGACTGGCTTATTTCAAGATGTTCTCATCTTTGGAACCTTTGTAATAACTTTGGTATATTTTGAGGGGTCTGATGTGATTGGCGGAGTAGTTCCACTTGAAATCCTGATTTTTGGATTCTTTGTTGTTTCTCTACCCTTATTCGTCCTTCTTGCTGTCCTGGGATGGTTCTATGACAGGAAATTACAGATATGGACTCCCGACCTTATGGTCCAAGTGGAGCGAAATCCGTTTACATATGTTGCTGAACCCCGATTACATATTTTGGTCCTTCCTGCGCTTATCGTTGTCCTAGAAACCTTACGACAGGTTCTATTGTCACTTGGTGAAGAAACTAGTGAGGTTGAACAAATCCTTACTTACATCAAGGAATACAGCAAACTAGATGTTACTAGGGATGAGGACATGGAGCATGCGAGAAACCTAAGAAAAAGCCTGGGTGTATTATTCAAAGCAGAAGAAGGGAGAGTTTGAGATTATGAGAATAAGAAAATGGTTGATGAAACAACAATGGAGAATTGTGCAAATCAGAGGTATTTGGAGTCTCTTTTACGGAATCCTGCTTCTCGCAATAGCATACTTCGAGTTCATTCCCTTCTTTGCAGCAATGGGTACATTTGGTCCATTTGTTTTTGCAGGAATCTTACTATTTCTTTTCCTCATCTTAGGATACATTTACGACCGTGTTCTAGTTATGTGGGCACCTTCACAGGAAGTAACTATGGAACGAAATCCATATCAATATGTACCTAGTCCGAAAGAGCATATTTTTTGGTTTCCTCTGTATTCAGTCTTACTTGATAGCGTTGAGAAGGTTGCTCAGAAATTCGATGTTGATACTGATGCAATCGATGCAGCCCGGGAGTACTACTCAGAACTTGAAAAAATGAGTCCTGCGATAAAAGAGGATCTAGATAGAGCATTAGATTTAAGATTGGAGTTTATGTCCAAGAATCCATTTTGGGAATCTGATGAGGACTAGATGGATGCTATGAGCCATCATCATTTTCCTCAATTTCCAATCCCTTAAGGAAAGACTTGATATTTTGTACTGCATTTGATTTGAAGAAGAACTCAACATCCAACTCCTGTGAACTTTTCCTTCCTTCAATATAATCCATCATTTGTTTTGGCGTTGAAACTTTGTTGACATTATTGCTTTCCAGCAGTGGTGCCATTAATTCAATGCCGGGTGCTTCAACAAGGAAAGTCTGCAATCCAAATGCAAGACCTTCATAAACTGCAGTTGAATAAACTCCAACTGATATGCTTGACTCTGCAAAGAGCTCATGAAGAACAGCTTCCGGTTGATCTATAACTCTAACCCTGCTCTCAGCTAGCCAGGGATATGACTCTCTCCACATTGACAGTTCCTGAGGATGAAGTTTGTAAACAATCTCGTAGTCAAGTCCAACAATGTTACTCAGCTGCGCCGCAAATTTGGACAGTCTATCCCCGATTGTGTACTGAGAGATGAATATTATCTGCTTCTTCTTTGATAACCCTGAATAGCTGTCTTTCTTCATGTTGATATATGGGAAACCAACGCTGATTGCATTTTCAAGCTGAATTGGTAAGGGAGCAACTGTATTCCAATAATCCCCCCACGAAAAAAGGAAGTCAGGGAAATACTCCTTCCTCCTCTCAGGACCTGCAAAAGAATAACCCGGTTGATAGGGACCAATGATGCCATGTTGCAGTTCTGCTGTGGGAATCCCAAGAGATTTGCTAACTTCAATGAGGTCTTCCCATCCATAACTCTGCGCGAAAATCACAATCTTTGGTGAGATTCGTTTTAGCATCTTCCTATAATGTGGAAGTCGAGCTTTTCTTTCCTCTAGAATCCTTTTTGTCAATGATACCATGTCCAGCTGAAAACTGAATCTTTTATCTATCTCCTCTTGAATTTGCATGAGTATCCCAATCTCTTCGTTGCTGAAGGAGATTCTAGCAAATCCAAGTTTTCGTTTTAGATAGGATAAGAACTCGATGTAATCAAGAAATCTCAGGCTCTTTGTTTTGGCTGGAGAATAATGTTTGTTCTCAAAGTGTGTCTCAATCGCTAGTGGCGGCGGATCAAATGATTGGATGATCGGATCTGTATAGATGTCCCAGTAATATCCATCCTTCTCTAATAGTCGCCGCGCACTACAAACAAACAACAAATCAGATTTGGGAGCATATCGTGCATTCTTTCCCACTTTGAAAACGGAAAGTAAAAGTCTCTTGAGTCTTCGTCTTCCTGGTTTCACTCCCAGCTCAGCTTTTGATTTTCCTAGCTCACGTCTTCCTACAGCTGCATATACTTGGAATCTAATCCTTTCCCAGAAGTTTACACCCTGAATAGAGACTCTGAATAAACCAAGGTCATCTTCCATTTCTTGGAATTTATTGAAGTCCTCTATCCAGCTCATGCAACTCTATCTCCAAGGATTCAATCTACTTTAATAGATTCAATTATACTAGCTCAAGAGTCTTTAGGAACAGAGCCATCTTCAATATCCGAACATCAGGGTTTATATCAAATGCTTCGATGGATTTCATACCCTCTTCTGTAAACCAATCCTGAGCTATTCTCTTATCTGGATGGATAGTTTCCATGTACTTCTTGTCCCTGAAGTATGGGTCTCCCGTTCCACCCCACCCAATCTTATCTAGATTTTCGCCCCTTGCTGCAAGCACATTTGGAAAACCATAATACTCCCGCATAAGTGTCCTAATTGGAGCTTTGTTGACCTTCACCGCAGGGTTGAGATCTAGACACTTTCTCATGAACTCCTTGTGCATGAATGGATATACAACTTGGAGATTACATGATTTTGCTGAACGACTTATGAGATTGCCAAAGTTATGCAGCATTGCATCTAGGAGGAAATTATGAATTGAGTTCCACATTGTTTTTGTCTTAATTTTCTTCTCATATAATTCGCCAATATCTATATCACTGTCCTTTACGAATTGAGTTGCGTGCAATGGTGCCACGTGAGAAAGGAACCATGCTTTATCTGTGCCATATCTTCGTGCAAGTGGCGGACCATATCTCAACTTCGCAATTGATTTGATATCCGGAACTGCATGAATTCTCGACCGTTCGTAGTATTTTCGATGGAACGTATAACCAGCGAAGAGCTCATCTAAGCCCAAAGCATTTACTGCAATATCTACACCATCTTTCGCCATCTCATTGAAAGTCATGTACACCGGGATTGTGCTGTAGGAAATTGTCTTTGTTTTAGATAATGCATCATCTATGAATGGAATCTGTTTAGGCGTGCTGACATCAACAACCTTCAATGGTGCCTTAGCGAAGTCTGCCGCTATCTTTGCGTACTCAAGCTCTGAGTTTAGTGGGTAATCCCAATCACTATGATAGGCTGTTACATCGATGTCGGGAAAAATGCGTTTTAAAAGATAGAGTGCAAGACTAGAATCTACACCTCCAGAAAGAGCAAAACCTAGCTTGGAGTCCTTGTAATCCTTAAATGTTTCTCTAGTTAGTTTGAATAGAAGTTCAGATAGTTCTTCATAATCACTCTTAGAAAGTGATGATGGTGCTTCAGATGCATCATCTCTTGGCCATTCAATCTCTTGAACAAGGTTCTCTGCGCCAAATACTGTTCTTCCGAACATTTCTCCGCCTATTTGGAGTACAAGCTCCAAGGCTCCTCTGTCAATCAGGTACTCCTACCTCCTCAGAATTTTCCTCATGAAACCAATAATCCTCTGGTCTCTAGAATGTGTAGCAAACTCGTCATGGCTTCGAATAGGCATCTCCATGAACTCCTCAAACTGCTCTTCTGTAATTTTCATTCCTTTCAAAAAGAGCTGTTTCTCTCTTGCTATCTCCTCATCGGTAAAAGGTGGTTCTTTTAATAGTTCGAGTATCTCTTCTCTGGTTTTTTGACCAGAGCAAATCAATGGCGAATAGTACGCAAGTCTAAAATCAAAACCAAACCGTCTGGGGAAAATGTATGCTTCTACGAACCTAGTGTAGATATTCTCCTGATGTTTTCTCCCATAATCAGCCCAGCCCCATTCCTCTACGAGTTTCTTAATACTCTCCTCACGATTGTAGTTAATATGATTAAGCAATCGGTATGATTTTATTCCTCCCCTAGTGAGCCTCCAAGTCTTAGTTAATATGCCAAGGAATTTCGTGTTCTTGAGCGGAATGGTTCCAAACTTCTTGTGTATTGATCTAATGTTCTTATCATCATGTTGAGTATACACCCATGCTAATGGCATGATTCCTTCAGTTGCCCAATTTCCTCCTGATAGAATTGTTTTGATGCCATACTTATCCATGACTTCATGTAATGTTGCAACAATGAGATGATCTGTTACTGCCTCAAGACCCTGAACACCTGCTTTAAAGTATGAGAGAGTAATGTCGCCAAACTCCTCTTCATCAACATGGACATGCTCAAAATCAAAGCCAGTCTTTTCAACGATAGTCTTCACGTTGTGCTTTGCTTCATTGGTATTCCATCCATCATCAACATGAAGCAATAGGACATTAAGATCATGTTTCTTTGCAAGATATGCCACCATTCCAGAGTCTATTCCACCGCTAATACCAACAATGGCATCATATCTGCTAGGTGAATTTTGCTTGATTTCTGATATGACCTTCTCGATTGGCCTTTTATCAATCCTAGTTTCCCATACATCAAACCACTCTGTGCAGTGATTGCAGATTCCATTCTCGTCAAATATGATGTTTGGATCAGTAGTGTCCATCACACATCGATTACATCTTTGATATTCCCTTGATGTCATTTTCATATCTCTAGACCTGATTGTTATAGCATAAACAGCTTGGACGAACTTTGAAGTCCTTTTATTCTCTTTGCATAGAGGACATCAAAGTGGATTGTTTCAGATAATATGTTATTAGATTTCCAATCAAGTACCGAACTTTTCCTAGAATACATGATACACTTCTAGTCTGCACCTAAGAGCCTTCGTATCCAACCATCAGTCTTGTACTCATCATGTTGCTTTATTGGAAGGTTCATTATTCTCTCAAATTCCTGTTCAGACCACCCAAATTTCTTTAGAACATATTCGGTGTCTCGTTTCAATTCCTTCTCATCATAGAGTGATTCCTGCAACACACTCAGTGCTTCAGTCCGATCAATCTGCCCGGATAGAATTAAGGTAGACAAATGGGCTTTTCGTTTATCAATATTAAATTTGGTTGGGAGAATGTAAGATTGATAGAATTTTGTGAAGATGGACTCGTGATGTTTCCCACCATAGTCCTCCCAGCCAAGACTCTCAATTAGAAATCTCTTTGCTTCTTCACGGTTATAGTCGATATAATTCAGAAATGGAACTGTTTGTATACCCTTTACTTTTCGAAGATAAATCAGACGTAAGAAACCAAGCATGGGGTAGGTCTTTAGTCTTTTAGTACCAAATTTCTTATGTATGTCCTTTAAATTGGTGAGATCATTTTTTATCCATACCCAACTTCTTGGCATTATGCCTTCCGTTGCATAATTCGTACCACCCAGTATGCACTTTATTCCTCTCTTCGCACATAGATTACGTATCATTGCCATAATCGCATGATCTGAGGCAACCTCGATATCAACTACTGACGCCTTGAAATAAGCCAACTGTAAGTCCTTAAATTCCTCCCAATCAATCACATGTGTGTAGAGGTCAACATCTAAATTATTCAAAACGCGTTCGATATTGGTGACTGCCAGTCTAGAGTCCCAGCCATTGTCTAAATGAACTGCTAGTGGTCTTAGACCAAGCTCAGTTGCTTGATAGACCATGAATGTACTATCAACTCCCCCTGAGATGCCCGCAATACAGTCATACGGCTTGTTCTTTCCATTCATCTTAATCTCTGTAACTATTTGATCTAGTTTCTTCTTTCTTTCATCTTCAGGTAGAATGAATTGGTCCATTTGTGAAAGATAATTTGTGCAATGATTGCATACTCCATTCTCATCGAATGTGATTTTGGGATCTGTTGTGTCCATTACACAGCGTGTACACATTTGATATTCCCTATTCATTGCATTTTCCTCTGAGTTAGGTCAGATACTGCCTCAACTCATCCTGGGTTGGATAATTGATTAAAACAGCTCTATATGGTCCATGAAAGACAAACATACTTCCAGCAGACACTGCTGAGGCGCCTCCATTTACTATTGCCTCCTTGAAATGCTCAAGACTTCCAGCTCCACCACAAGCAACTACTGGAATATTCACGGCAGACGCTACAGACTTAATCAGTCCAATATCGTATCCTTTCATTGTGCCATCACGGTCTATAGAATTAAGAAATATCTCTCCTGCGCCTGCTGATTCAACCATTTTAGCAAATTCCATTGGATTAAGTCCTGTATTTACTGTTCCAGAATGAGTGAAGACTCGATTTCCTCCTATTCTAGTATTCTTAACATCAATAGAAACAACAACGCTTTGACTCCCAAATAGATTGGCAGCTTTTCTTACGAGTTCCAAGTCAGTAGCTGCTGAATTGAAAATTACTTTTTCTGACCCCATCTTGAGAATTTTACTAGCAATATCGACACTATGAATTCCTCCTCCATATCCAAAAGGCATGAAGCATTCAGTAGCGATATCATGAATTAGATCCATCTGTGGTTCTCGCTTCTCAAGTGTAGCAGTTATGTCTAGAAAGACTAATTCATCAACTTCCTTATCGTTAAAGATTCTGACTGCATTAATCGGGTCACCAACGTATGTTGGATCCTTGAACTTGATTGTTTTTACTAGACCTTGACCGTGGAGTAACAAGCACGGAATCACTCTTGTTAGAAGCATTAACACAACTCCACGAAATTTCCTAGCAATTTCATTCCAAATTTGTGGCTCTTCTCAGGATGAAATTGTACTCCGTATATGTTGTCTCGAATCACTGAAGACGTAAAGGTAATTCCATAATCTGTTGTTGCAAGAACATTTTCTTCATTAGAACATTTCACATGATATGAATGCACAAAATAGAATCGTGCCTCCTCATACATTCCCTCAAAGAGACAAGAGTCTTGCGCAGTGTGTATGGTATTCCATCCCATGTGTGGAATTCTTAAGCTTTGTTCATTATCAAAACGAAAACGGAATGTATCTGCTTCTATCCAACTGAGACCCTCAAGCACTCCTTCTTCACTTTTTCTAGATAGTATCTGCATTCCCAAACAAATCCCAAGAATAGGTACACGGTTCTCCAAAACTAGTCTATTCAAGACAGGTATCATCTTTTGAGTTTGTAAATTGGTCATGGCTAAATCGAATGCACCAACTCCTGGGAGGATTAGCTTCTCAGCATTTTCAATTGTTTCCAAGTCTGAGGTTATTTCCGCCTTGTAATCCATTCTTTCAAGCATATTCAGGATAGATCCAAGATTCCCCATTCCAAAATCAATTATTGTTATCATATGAATGGCAAGACCTTTGCATGGATTGGTTATATTCCAGAGCCTTGCGTTCACAACTAATAAACAGATTCATTGAATATGTGTCATCTCTTAGACCTGATTCAGAATCCTCTGCTTGCAGACACGACTATTTGGCGCCAAAGATGAACTCTCTTTGAATTATATTCACAAAAGTAATCCCCATTTCATACCCAGAGTAGTATGTAGGTATTATGTACGTCATTTGTAGCTATTTTCTGGGTTTGACCTATATTTTATATGATAGTGATGTCTATTCTCCAATGGAAGTTGAGGTCGGTTGATGTGCCGTCTCAATCCAGCAACAGCGAGTTGAGGTAATTTGAGCCAAAGCACAACAAAGAAGCCAAAACCACAACCAGTTCAGGTTCGTGGTCTAGGTCTATCTATTAGACTGTTTAGAATGAGCAATATGAATCTAACTCCAAACCAGCTAGCAGCTAAAATGAAAGATCTCGTCTATGCACCAACGACTGGAAAAGTAAAGAAGCTTGGAGCTGGTTTTAGTAATGTAAAGATTGAGGGGAAAACTGTCACTGCTGACTTTATGGCCGATTTTCGCATTCTCGTTCGGTCTTTTGGAAAGGATGGCTTCTCTACAATGCCTTACTATTCTGTTGATAATGGATCAGTACTTGTAAAGTTTGATCGGAAAACTATGGAAGTAAGGGGATCTGAGAGAGTTGCCAGTAGAATTAGAAGAATACTGGTTGAGCAATCTGGAGCAACAATAGAACCACTCAGTCTGAACGGTGGTGCAAAGAAACTTTATGACATGGCCACTGATGTGGATGCTGTCCTCGTGACTGGTGTAGAAAAAGGAAATCTCACCCAAGCTGAATTCAAGGGCGGTGGTCTCCAGAGTGAAGAAGAGGTGGGAATGTATACACGCCGGTACAAGGGTTCGGTCGCGAGATTCAGGGGGATGTTTGAATATCCAAGTCCACGAACATCGTTGAAGACATCAGTTAATGGTCCAGCTGGTTCCGTCATGATATGGACAAGTGATGAAATAAGTGAAAGAAACGTCCGCTGGATTGTAAAGCTGATGGAAGACTCAGCACCACCTTGAGAGAGATAATTGGCTCAAACTTAGTACAGAAGATATGGGCTTACGAGCCCATACCCCTATCTACTTCTAGGTATTTTCACATCCAATCCTTTGCTTCCCTTTTTACAGCAATAATGGTACGAGTGTTATCTATATACCATCTTGTCTTATCTCTGAAGATTGGCCAGAACTCAAAGAATGTCTGTGGGTCCTCAGTTTCGAGCAAGAGGAACCCACTCCAGTCAGAACCCCATGCGTACTTGTAATCGCCAATGATCTTGAGATGCTCAGGCCAGCTTCCCTTTGAAAACTCATCCCAAAACTCCCTCGCTTTCCCTGCCTGTTCAGGAGTCATCATTTGAAACCGGTAGAATACAATGAACGCATATGTCATCCAAACCACAATAAAACTTGGATGTCCGCCAATTAAAAACATTAGGACTGTTTCAATGTTAGGACTAGAAGTCGGTTTCACCTTCGATGGATTAAAAAGATGAAGAATGGACCGTGATATCGAAGGACATGCCTCCTGCTTCAGATGACATTCTTAGACGAGATTTTCAGCATGGCAAGGTAGCCTATGGCTTTCAGTGGAATACAGCACATCATAAAGACCTAGGACATACAATCGGAGACTTAGCATCGCTATGGGCACATCTGAATTCAATCCTGACTGGCAACATTCCTGCTAATCCATTCATGGATCCTTTCTATACACGAGCATCTCGGTTACGTTTCTCGGACATGTCAAAAACAGAAAAGATTGGACTTAGAAAAAAACTCCGGCGTACAGGAGTTCTCACCTCTAGCATCGAGGATGATTTGGTGAATCTACTTAGAGATTACCACAGATCGAGAAATGAACTCAGCTATTGCGCAAATCATAGTATATTGAAAGAGTTTATCCTGAACGATCCAAACACAATTGCCATAGAGGTCCCTGTCTGGTCTGAACGGTATAAGCTAACAGGTCATGTGGACTTAATTCGTTATAATAATAGTTTCATACAAGTGTGCGACTACAAACCAGGACCTTTGGAACAGACAAAAAGTCGGTTCATGGAGTCGATTCCACAAGTTTCAGCTTATGGTGAGATGCTAGCGCACCATCTTGCTAATACCCTTCGGTCTGCATTTGAAGCTCCTCTCCTACCACGTATCAACTGTTGCGTATTTGATACTCACTCCTGTTGGCACTTTGGATCTGAACTATTTGTACAGCTTGAAACAATGGGAAAAATTTCTGGTCTTTAGAACTTTGAATTTTTCAAAATTGTCATCCTTACTTCTTCTTCGACCCAAGGTGCTTCAGATGCAATTCCACTCCATTTCAGATGAATTGTTGGTCTTTCTGAAACAAGCCCTTCTCGGATTCTTGAGAAATAGTTTTCTGACATCGTACCAAAATTACCAAGAGCTGGGTCTACAGGAATCCATCCATTTCTCTCAAGGAACATCTCACACCATGCATGCGGTTCAGGTTCTGGTCCATCTCGATAATAATGACCTACAATTCTCCGAGCTGGAATTCTTACTGCCCGTAGTAATGCAATAAATAGGTCTGCATGTTCATCACAGTCTCCTTCTTTTTCTCTAACTGCGCGAGCAGCTCCAATACGTTCATCAAGATGGGTCTTGAGCTTCATACTATTACGTACCATTTGGAAAACAAGTCTAGCGTATGACTCATTATCCCCAGTTCTCTCAGCCGCCCTTTGAGATAATTCTTGGACTAATGGGTCGTTAATTTCCCAATATTTCTGCATAGAACAATATATTCCTCTGGTCTTTGCCACTCGTTCTTCGGTGGTTGTTTGAGGTTCCATTAACCAGTCTCGGGTGATTGTATCAATTCGTAGCTCAACAGTTGGTGAGAAACTCTCTCCTGGATTTAATTCTGGAACCTTGATGACCGCAACCATATTCTTCTCTGCTTTTTCTGTGACTCTAGCTGGTGGAAAGACGTCAATCATCTCTACAAACTGATTCTCTATATCGGTAAAGAGATGCCAGATCATCATTCCGCGTTTTAGCTTTGAAGAACCACGATTATGCACATTAGCTTGCATCTCAATCTTAAGGCGCATGGTGTTTTCACAGGTTCCTTAGATGTTTCAGGCTTAACTCGAATAGATTTATGTATTGTCTGGCTAACTTACCATTAGTCCTTTCTGAAAATGACGAACATGAGGTCTTCGCATGGCAAAAGAACCTGACAAAAAACCTACTGGGGATAAAGGTGTCGTAGATGAGCTTCTTACGGAGCTTGGTGTTGACGATGAGATGCGACAGGAGCTCATAGATTCTGGTCGCATGACAAGTGATGTCATGAGAGTGGAATCTGCAGATCAGGTTCGTCGAAGAATGGAGATTGATAAAAGCATAGAGCGGCTTCAAGACAGTATTGGCCATCTTGAACGGAACATCATGACCGTTGATAGCTCGATCGATCGCATTGAAAGAGACCTCGTTCCTGTTGTTTTATCATTCTTGGTTGGCTTGAAAGGAAACCTAGTAAGTATGAGAGGGGATATCGTTACCCGAAGTAAACGGGCTGCGAAGACAAATCTTCAGGTGACTTACATAGATAATGATGTGAAGCCTATTGTAGATCAGGAGTTTCACAAAGTCGAGGAATCTCTGACTTCAGGCATGTCAACACCAATCCTTGAGAAAGTCCGAGATTTGACAGAGGGTCTTAAGGAAGCTATGAAAGTGACCTACGAAGAACTGTCTAATCTTAAAGCGAATATTGATGATTATACGCAGCGGTCAACCACTGAGGTTGAATTCCTTTCATCAGAGTTGGGACTGAAACCAAAGGTTGAGGTCCCAAAGGATATCGCTGAGAAAATGAAGATACTTGAGAGACGAATAGATGAGCTTTCTCAAGAACTTAGTATCTCCCAACAGAAAGTTGAAACCAGAAACTCTGAGATTGAGAATCTTCGTAAAGATAATGCATTGCTCAAGGTGATTAACGAGGAGCTTGAGGAGGATCTGGCAAAACTAAAGGCAGCACCTCAAGCAGATCTAGAAGCTCTCACTGAACTTAGATCGACTGTAAAAACACTGGAAGCATCACGTGACCTTCTTCAAGAGAAGGTCAATGAGGTTGAAGCACGAGCAATAACGGCTGAACAAAAAGGAAAGATGTACTCAGATCAAATCGCTAAGAAAGATCTTGAGATTGGTGATTTGAAGACAAAGGTTAGGCAGCTTGAGGACGAAAAAGCGAAAACCGCTACTCGTTTGACTGAGATTGAAGAAATCCGAGCTCGTCTTAGATCATATGAGTCTGGTGACAAGGCTAGAGAACTTGAAAGGCTCAAGACTGAATTCGAGCGGGCATCAGCCAACCTTCAAAGGACCACAAATGATCTAAATGAAACTAAAGCCAAACTTGCACATACTCAAGAGACCCTTGAAGGCTATCTAGATCTTATGGATAGTACAGAGAAGACAAAGGCATTCTTGATGGTGGAGGAGCATGGTGAAATGTCCATTCGGGAGATTGCCAGATCTTTAGGTGTGGCGCCTGCAATAGTAATGAAATGGGCTGATGAGTTTCAAACATTAGGTATAGCTTGGGTTGTAGATGGTCAGACTCTAGTCCATCGTGATTACAAGAAAGAGTAAGAGTAAACTCAGACTACTGACTCAACTTTTTTGAGAAACTGAACAACTTCAAGAAGGCCCTCAATCCTCAAAGCATCATTATATAGTGCTTCAATAGCTATAGGCTTCAAGTCTTCATTTCTAAGATATGTGTGTATAGCTGGTCGCAGGACTTTCTCCAGATATTTGGATCTGAGTTTCTCTAATATGCGAATAAACTCATTATCAAGCTGTCCTGATTCAACTACACTTCTTAGTTTAGTGTGAAATCTCTCATAATCTTCAAGACTTGTCAGTCCAGAATTAGCTTCTTTTAGAGTCTGTTTTGTCAATTCAACAGTAATTGTTGTCGCTTTATCATAGTTTCTAACTGCTAGATATTTCGTTTCAGAACATCGATCAAGAAATGGTCTATTCCTCTCTGATGCAAGGGTGAATAGATTACCCAACCGTTCTAGCTCTTTTGGCGCTGGCATTAGCCTAACCATTTACAATTTCATAATGTATCCTTTTAATAATGATTACTAGGTATGTTAGACTGCACCGTAAGAGGCATAAGAACCAAATTTGATTGCATCTTGAGATGAGAGAAGCTGCACTTTATTCCAACCTGAAGAACGGAATCCGCTGTGATCTTTGTGCACGACGATGTGTGATTCACGATGATGAAACAGGTTTTTGTCGAGTTCGAACTGCAAAAGATGGCAAATTATACTCAATTGTCTATGGACTTATAGACGGTATGGCTGCTGATCCAATTGAAAAAAAGCCCCTCTTTCATTTTGCACCGGGTAGTAGTACTTTTTCAATTAGTACCTCTTCGTGCAATTTTAGATGCCAGTTCTGTTTGAACTATCACTCAGCACATCGAGAAACCCCGGTTGGTCAACAACTCACCCCTCAGGACATTGTGTCTCTCGCCCAGAAATATGGTTGCGGTGGAATAACATATACTTACACAGAACCTACAGTGTTCATTGAATTGGCACATGATACAGCAGAGATAGCTCACAATAAAGGTATGTTCAACACTTTCGTCACAAATGGCTATATGACTCGTGAGGCTATTGACTACATTGCTCCCTATCTAGATGCAGCGTCTATCAACTTCAAGGGGAGTGCCAATAAGAAGTTCTACAAGGAACTAATGTCTGTCCCAAAGGTTGAACCGATTTTCGATGCTATGCTAAGAATGAAGGAAAAAGGTATCTTCATTGAAATTACTAATTTGATAATACCTAAGGTCGGAGACTCTTTGGAGGATTCCAGTACTCTTGCAAGGTGGGTTGTGAATAATCTTGGTGAGAAAACACAATTTCATCTAACAGCATTCTCTCCAACCTATAAGATGACTCATCTCCCTCGTACATCTGCAGCAACCCTTGAAGCTCATATCAATGTAGCAAAAGATGCTGGGCTTGTTTATGTATATTCGGGCAATATCGCTGGTCATGACTATGAAAACACATACTGTCCTGATTGTGGGTATAGAGCAGTCGAGCGTTATTCGGTTTATCTCAGTAAAAACAACTTAAATGAGGAAGGTCTCTGTCCAAAATGCAAGACTGATTTGAATATCGCTGGAGTCAAATGGATGGTTCTAGGAAAGGGGCAATTCAAGCTTTTTTGAGGGAATGAATTTGTTAATAGTAGATGTTGCTTGGAGAGAATTGGATGATTCAACCTATGAATCTGGACTTCAAGTCTGGAGAGAGGGAGTGGAAACACTCGACTTTCTACCAGTACCTCCTGGAAAGCATCTTAATTGGTCATTCAGAGGTCCCAAACATTGTATTGGTAGTGTAGACGCATCAGGTAAGTATGTAAAGTGTCCTGAGAACTCCACCATTCTTCGTCAGGGAATGCGTTGCGGTCCTTGTGCTGCTATAGATTTCTATGATCCTTGTATCCGCTGTGATGGCCGAAACTGCCTAGCTACTGAAGCAAGAAAGACACAATGTGACATGTCAGATTATGCATTGTATATTGTTGTTTTCAGTGACTTAACACTAAAGGTGGGAGTTTCATCAATGAAGAGAGTACGACTTCGATGGATTGAGCAGGGTGCTGATTTTGGAGGAATAATAAAAACCATCACCGGAGGACGTAAAGCAAGACGCTTAGAAGATCGAATTGGCAAACGTACAGATGTAACTAAGATGGTTAGAAGTGAGAGGAAAATTAGGAGCCTTCAAGATAGTCTTGGTATCGAAACCGCTCAAAAAATCGTTGATGACTTCATAGTTGGAGTTACAAGCATCGAATTAGGAACTAAGGTAAAACTGGAAGACCTATCTAAGTATTATTCATTTCCTTCACTAGATGTTAAACCAATACCTTGGAGGCAAAGATCTGACCCAATTGACCAACGCCCACTTGTCGGTGATGTTGTTGGAATGAAAGGATCACTCCTTCTAACTAGCATTGGCAGTTCATTTATAGTCACAGATTTGAAACAAGTTATTGGGTATAGCTTGGATGGTGATGCAGATATTACCATGGTAACACAGAGTGGGCTCATGGATTTCTTCTAACAACCTTATTTAGGGTAGCAGTCAGTCGATAATTTGTGAACGCAACAGCTGTGACAAAAGCGGAAGTCCGCTATCTCTCTCTTGTTAGAAAAGAAGGGGGAGAACCAATTATTGGCATTCCATATAGACCTATGTCTGTTGACCCAGACTTAGTCGCCAGTTTCGTTCTAGCAGTTATTATTTTTGAGAATAGACAGCTGAAGACATTTGTGAAAGAGGGCTATGTAGTTGTTATTGAAGAAGGTGCGTATGTTGTAGGTCTCCTCATTGTTGACAAAGTTGATGACGATGAACCATATCGCCAAAATCTAATCAAAATCGTTGAAAAATTCGAAGCGAATTATGAGTCATTACTTACATCATGGAAAGGCGATATTCGACCATTCCGTGAATATGCTTTGGATATTCTTCAAGTATATCCATACAGAACCTTTGACCTGAAAATGATTCCTCGATTGGTAAGTAAATCAGAAGCCACTCCTGATTATCAGGCAATCATCCCATGGAGTGTAGGAACGACTGATGAAAAGCTTCAGACTGTTCTTGGTTATATCAACGGAAAACGTACTATTGAGGAAATAATGCAACAGTCAGAATTTGAAGACTCTGAGATTATGGCAATAATGTCAATGCTTGATAAATACAAATGGATTACACTGATACGACGTCTTGAGGATAATTCAATCCTTATCAAAATTAATGATCCGCCTATGGTCTTACTTGGCGTTTATGGTGATCAACTGACCAAACTTGTTGAGTTATGTGATGGCACAAGAACATTATCTGAAATTTGTGAGCTTTTGCCATTCAACATGGAAGCTGTTAAGACAGTGGCAAATCGTCTAATTGATGCAGGCGTGTTGAGTTATGTGGATACTTCCTCAATAGTAGAAAGAAAAATGGAGGTCTAAGAATTTGGCTTTGGATGTTTCGAAAGTACGGTATATCTCCCTTATCCGTATGGAGGGTGGTGAATCCGTACTAAACATACCTTATGCCGAGCTCACGGTTGACCCTGATCTGATAGCTGGATTTGTAACAGCAGTCATCATATTTGCCAAGACTCCTATTAGAACTATTAGGAAAGCTGCTTATGATATTCTTATCGAGGTGGGGGAAACTGTGTTAGTCTTACTCGTTGTGGACCCAGTTCCTGACGAAGTTCCATACCGGGAAAAGTTGAAACGTATCCTCGTACTTGTGGAAAGTGAACATGGAGATAAGCTGAAACATTTCGAGGGAGATATTCGACGCTTCAGAGAATTTGCATTAGACATCGTGAAAGAGTTCCCATTCTCATCTGTTGACTTGGATCTTGTTCCTATTATGAAAGAGAAAGGTGTTCGAATTCCTTTCAGAGTTGGATCTGTCGACCATGATCTCGAACAGATTGAATCTTTCATTAATGGAAAGCGTACTGTGGCTGAAATCATGGACCTCATTGGATTTTCCGATGACAAAGCCCTAGCATTAATTTCAATACTTGATAGATATCAATGGATTGATTTCAAAACACGTCTTACAGACGATGATATTCTTGTCCGAGGGCACTGTCCTGAGATGAAACTTGGAATTCTAAAATCTCAGTATGGAAAGCCACTAGAAGATATCCTTGAGAAATTTGACGGCACAATGAAAATCAAGGATGTAGCTGAATCACTTCCGTATGACCAACGTGCGTTATGGTTCTTAATCAACAAGCTTGTAGAGGTTGGGTGTCTCTCTGTAAAGAAATCTCGCTAAAGTATTGTGTCACATCCAGGGATACCTACAACATCACTTCTGCACTGCTTGCAATGAGTGAACTGATTGATGTAAACAGATGCCTCTTTTCGAATCTCTTGGAGCTCCTGATGGGACGGTTTTCGATATTTTATGAATTTGTCATTCGGAAAGAGTGGTACTATATTGTGCAATGTTGCACCTAGCTTAGAAATAATGCATGCCAATGGCACAATGTCCTTCATATTAAGCTCTGGAATTAGAATTGAATTTACTTTGACAAAAATTCCTGCGTTAGCTGCTTTAGATATGCCCCTCAATTGTGCCTTGACAATTTTTAACCCCATCTCTTCATTTCTAAGAATAGAATCCTTAAATCGTGCCCACTCATAGATCTTAGATGCTGTTGAAAAGTTAGTAGTACTCATGGAAACCGTAATCGTATCTACATTTATTTCTCTCAACCACTTAATCTTGTCTTCCAATAAAAGCCCATTAGTACTCAAACACATAGCTATGTCCTGATGTTCTCTTCTTATAATCTCAAGAGTTTCAAATGTTTCTGGATTTGCAAGAGGTTCGCCTGGTCCGGAAACAGCAACAAGCCTAAGATTTGGGTTCTTCTGAATTTCGACTCGTGTTCTTTTTATAGCATCTTCAGGGGTCATTATTTGAGCGGAGAATCCTGGTTTTGAGGTATGACATGAATTACCAACTGAATGTGAGCAAAATGCACATTTAACATTACAAACTGAGGCTACGGGCAGATGGATTCTATGCCAGAGTGAATCACGATTTGTAGCATAGCAGGGATGGTGATTAAAGGGATATCTGACAGAAATTACCATTTTTCATAGCGCCTTATGGAGTATCTTCCTTGCTTCTCTAGCTGTCTTTTTAGCGTCACTGAAAATCAACCCAAGTTTGGCATTTTCTGGAGCTGTGATAGTAAGAAGATAATCAGCTGAGATTGAAATCACAAGTGTTGTTCCAAGATCTCCTTGAATTATGATGGACTTGAGTTCACCTTGTCTGAGTGCTTTGACAGTTTGATCTCCAGCTGCATGGATGGCTGCAACGATAGCTGCAACTGAAGCCTCCTCAGTTCCTCCATGAAATCTACTTGCAAATGGAAGGCCTTCGATGGAAAACACAGCAGCACCAAGAATAGGTGACTTGTTTGTGAGTTCCTTTAGGAGATCACTAAGGGTTTCCTGTATTTTCATAACTTGTTGGTCCTCCAAGTTTATCTCTCCCTTTCAATAGAATACAACCCATTTGCAAACAGGGTCTTATTGATTTTTGACTTAACGTATTGATAAAGCTTGGGAGTTAACAATAAACTATCAATGAATCATAAAATTCACTCAATTAATCTTACAGACGTCACTTTGTCACTATGAAGTGATGCTGTAGGAAGTTTCATGACCCTCAGAACATTGTCTGCTTCCTCATCAAGACCTGCACTTTTCAAAAGGTCGATGAACTCAAAGCCAGTTGTGATAATCAATCCCTTGACAGGTTTTCCTATCTTCATGGATTCTAGGAGTTCTTCTACTGACCATATTCTACACCTCATATCAAGGTCACTTTGCTTCTCAAGATGAGTGATGCCTTTCCTTGCTATCCCTCTATTCTCTCTTTGTTCGATGGTATAAGCACGACGTCTATTGATTCGCTTCAACCTCGATAATCCATTATTGATAACATCCTTTGAGCTAACCATTTTTCCATACAAGTCTTTGACACTTTTTGTTGTACTAGTGACTAACCATGCAGTCCCATAAATTGCTTGGTAACGCATTCCTTTGAGCACTTCAGATTCACTGAGGAGTGTTATGGACCTGTATCCTTTGTACTCAACTGATATTAACCAGTTCTGGTCTTTGTTCTCAACTATGAGATCTGGTGTAAGACCTTCACCTGTTGATGGAACACTTGTCGTGACACCAGGAAATAGGCGCATGATAAGTGCTTGAAATGCCTCATGGAATATATTGTGTCTTAGATTCCTTGCTTCCTGAGGATGTCGTAGTCCAGCCTCACGGTATAGTACTGGCATCTCTGCTTTCTTGCCAGTCTTCGCCTTGACTTCGCTCTTGGTTGTCAACCTCCCCTTTGCATAATTCTGTTTAACAAGAATTATTGCAGCTTCGTTACTGATAAGTTCAAAGACTATCTTACCTAAATCTGACTCTTTCTCCTCTGGATTCTTAGCGATTCGTCGTTTTGCTTCAGTATATGCCCAATCAATGACACTCTGAGCTTCTTCACCAAGTATTGAGGTGATTGAGTTCAATTTGTCATTCAGTGTGTATCTTCTTACGTATTTTTTCAGTGCTGTTCCAATGATCAATTTTCTAGACAATAGGTATCTCTCTCTTCGCTCAGGTCACTTAGCTCTTCTAAGGATGTCCCTTGTGAGCTCTACCTCTTGGGTATTCTCATCATAGGATACTAAATCTGCTGCAGCTAAATCATGTACAGCTTTGAGAACAGCTGCTGGTTGAATTCCAGTACTTGATGTTATGTTCTTCCTTGTTATAGAAGTCTTTACATCGTGTAGAGTGTATAATATTCTGGCATGAGGTTTTCCATAGAAAACGGTCTCGATGAGTGTTATGTAAATAGCCAAAAGATCACTAACATCCACCTTTTCCTGTAAGGCTTCTTTTTCAGCTGATGCTTCCCTATAGAGTTCTGAAACTCTTGAAAGCTGCTCATTGATTTCATCCATCTCTTTTCGAAGTTCATCTCTCTCTCTTCGAAGCGTTTCTTCCGCCTCGCTTTTGGACGCCTCTGCCTCCTCTGCTTTGGCACTTAATTCTCCAATCTCTTCCTTTACAGTTGCAAGATCAGCTTTGGCTTTATCTCTGTCTTTCTCAGCTTTCTCAAGCTTAGTGGTGAGCTCCTTGATTTGTTCTTCAAGAGCCAGAGCACGTTCCTCAGCCTCCTTTCTTGCTGTCTTAATTTCGTCTGCTTCACTGCTTAGGCTCTCTCGTTCATCCATCAGTTTTACGATGGAGTCCTTAAACTCATCCAATAGTTCAAGCATCTTTTCCCTATCGGTCATTAGATACTCCTCACTTGCAGTGAGCGCAACCTGCTTTATATCAGTTTCACATCATACTCATTTGACTTTGTTTTTAGATATTTAATATACATCTTCTTCAGTTCAACGAGAGGGTATCCAAATGCTTTGAAAGCCTCAAGTTCTCCCTTCTTCCTTCTTTTCAAGATGGATTCATTTTGCTTGTTCAGATAGGGATCTTGACTTAATGAAGGGATGTTTCTGTTTTGCTGAGCACATTTTATGTCTGCTTTTGTCATTGACTCTAATGTGTGCTCGATTCTAGAAAGCATGCTATTTCTTCCCCAGAAATCCTCTGTCGAAAGACCTGCATATTTTGCCTGTGGAGTTGCGAGCCCTTGAATATTTGCAAGTTCAATTGAATTGTTCTTGATTGTAGAGAAAATTCTCAGAGACCATGGACTCATATCAACCAGGACGAGAACTGGTACTTCATTATCTGCTAAGCGTCTTATCCATGCTCTCATATTTCTACCAGGTTGTCCAAAAAGAGCCCCTATACCAATTCTAAGGCGCTCTGCTAAACCAAGTTCGATTAGATTCCTTGCCATAGCCTCTTTCTCAACAAACAAAGCTGCATCCACGTTTATGTCATGAATTTCAACATCAAATGGTCTTGATGAGATGAACCATCCATATTCACCTGCAGAATTACAGTTCAATCTCTTCCCAGATAAATCTGATAGAGTCACATCTCCATAGAATGTTCCTTTTGGTGAACTCACAACACCAAATTCTTCTCGAGGAATAGATGCTCCTCCTTGTCTTATGATCCTCTCACAAAGGTGGATCAACCTATTAGTTTCTGATTGGTTTGAAATCTTCATGACTTTTTGTACATGCTTAACTTTGTGCAAATAGTAAAAATCTCTCAAACTCATCGAGAGTCCCTGTTCTAGATGCTCTTTAAACTGAGTAAGTCCATAGACAAGACTAGCTATTGTCTTCGCACTTTCAACTTTTCGACCGTCTATGAATGAAGCATTATCGTCAACTGGTATGTATCCCCTTGTTTCATTATAATTGACATTCTTCTTAGATGAACCGAAATAACCAATTTCAGGAAACTCACCATCATCTATCGTTTCAGCAATCGTTTCCAAAACATTATCAATCAGACTCAGAACCTTGGTATTTGCTGTATTCATTGAGGTATCATTCATTCAGACCACCTCTTCCAGAATCAAACAGAATTGAAATGGAAACATGTCTTTTCAAAGCTGATGAGAGTATTTCTGCCATGAATGTATAATACTCGGTGAGTCGATTCTCTCTCTTCCTCTTTTTATACACTCTATCGCGCCTTCTGATCTTTTCTCCAATTTCTCTTAGACAATCCTTGAACCCGAGTTCAATCTCTTTTCTGACAATATCTACGTCAGCTATGTACTCCTTGCCCACTGTCTTGTACGGGACCTTGGTGGAGCAAATATGTATAACAAATGCAATGGGATCTTCTTGACGAAGTCCATAGTTCTTCAGATTCAGATTTCTTACAACCCTATAGGTCACATCAGACCGCTCATCATAGAGAAGAGGAATTCGGTTTGCGAATCGATAGACATTGATCCCAGGGTCTAGACTTCCACCATATGCTACACCAGTTTCAACTATGAATGGATGTCCCTCGTGAACATTTGGTGATCTTTGTTTGAATACAGAAAAATCAGGTGAGAGCCTTTGTATGCCTGCAGACAATACATCAATTCCCGCAGGTGAAAGTGACTTTGATGATGGTGGAAGAAACTTTTCAAAAACTGCAAGTTTATTCATTAGAGTGACTAGTTCATCCTGTCCCAAAACTAATGGATTCTCATCAGGATTCATATTTGAATATGCAAGGAACTCTTCTGCAATTGAATTTCCAACACGTTGGAACGAGTTCTTCATAAACGCCTTCATGGTTCGTGCTCTTGTTGAATTAGTCATCTTCTTGAGTAATTCCACATCGATTCCACGTGGGTGTGGTTTCATCTCTCGTGGAGCGACAGGGAGCTTGTCAATCAGTCGATTATATGTCAATATCTGACCATCAGGAGTGTCAAACAGAAGCGATGCGTAAGGAACTATAATCGCAGTCTTAGTGAAATAATCTATGATTCTTTTTTTACTCCTTACCCAATCCCCTTGAAGTTTATATGAAACCATAGTTCCTTTTTCATGAGGCGACTTCGAAATTTTCTCTTCATAGAGAATTTCAGGCTGGTTTGTTTCAATATCTAATTTCATCACGATTTTGTGGCCATGTTTCTCACCATCTCTACCCGTAACCACTTCGATTGGCTCTTGTGTGGTGACTTGTCCATAAAGGAGCGCTAAACTACCTCCCAGACCAAATGTTCCTCTATTTTGTTTGAGAGTAAATTTTGTGCCAGTAAGCATTTTCCCAATTAAAACTGGAATTGCCTCTTTTTTCATACCTTTTCCATTATCTTTTACAACAAGCTCAAAGATTTCAGGTCCAACATTTAGGATATCTGTATCATCATTTGGTTCTTCTTCTCTTTTTAGAAATACACTGACTTCGGGCAAGACACGTTCTTCTTCACAAGCATCAAGGCTGTTTTCTACTAGTTCACGAATTGACACGTATAATGAGCGAGCAGGATTATCAAACCCAGCGATCGTACGATTTCTATAGAACCAAGCTGACACTGAAAGTTCTGTAATTTCTGAACTGAATCTATTAGTCGTGAGCACTCAAGGAGCCCCCTGACAACATCAAGAGGCAACTGTATTATCCTGCTATGAAGCATGGTATTATTCACGCAACACTATAATCAACTAGTATTGGAAAGATTAGATAACCAAATATCAGCATAAACAGGAGTCCTAGAGTTTGAGCTATCCACACTCTATTATTCCAGTATCTAACCGTTGCTCCATCAAATGGTTGAAATGGAATCATATTGAATAAACCCAGAAACGCATTTAGTTGGATACCATATCGAAGCAGAAATCCAATTGCTATAATTGGAATCTTACCCAATGCCAGTATCATAGAAATTATCGCCAATGCTGTTGCAATTGCAAAATTCGTCAAAGGTCCAGCTAGATTCGATTTTCCATTTTGTTCTACATTGGATGTTCCACTGGTATAGACTACACCTGTGCCAAATATTGGCAATGAGAAAAGAATCGCCATTGCTGAGAGATAGTATCCCATTGCAGTCATTCTGAACTCTGACCACATACCATAACTCTGTGATACGAATTTATGAGCCATTTCATGTGCCATGAAGGATCCAAGAAATATAACAATGGTACCAACAATTACCCACAACAATCCCTCGCTGACAAGAAAACCAATTACAGTAATTGCATTGAATATGCCCAAGGGACTTCCAAAGATGGAGATGCCCACAAGAACTACTAGTACCGAAGCAATTGCAAGATCACGAATCTCAGTAGATGAGAAGCGCTTACGTCTTGTTCGTTTCTTTTTCAATCTGCGAGTGGGTTGAAATTGGTTTTCATCTGGTTCTTGAACTCTAAATGAATCAGATACCTTTCTTCGTGCATCCTCACGAACTTTATGCATTGCAGGACAACCATGACTCTCTGGTAATCTATGTTCTGAACAATAGACGGTGTTACAATAGGGACAAGTAAATCCCAAATCATCAGCACCGCATAGAGAACATGTTGTCATTTTTCCACACTCTACTCTCTATTGATTCAGCGATTGGTCAATATATTCGTATTCCTATTAGCTACAAAAAAAAAAAAATTCCTTCAATCGCTTGACACAAGGCTTAAGTGAGAGTAAGATTGACCCCGCCACGAGCCGTGAAACACAAGGAGCGGTACTATTTGGATTATGATGTAGCCATTGTTGGTAGCGGCCCTGCTGGAATATTTTGTGCTCTCGAATTAATAGAAAAGAAACCATCCTTGAAACTTGTCGTTATTGAACGTGGGGAAAGTATCGAAAGTCGTACCTGCCCTAACTCTACAGCAGCTGTTGGATGTAAGAAATGCAATCCTTGCAACATTCTTGCAGGATGGGGTGGGGCCGGAGCTTTTTCAGATGGTAAACTCACGCACTCGACTCAAGTTGGTGGTTGGCTTGATGAACTAATTGGTGAAGATTATCTGATGGAATTGATAGAATATGTCGATGCCAAGTACCTCTCATATGGGGCTCCAAAGAAGATCTATGGTTCAATTAATGAAGACATTGAAACCTACAGAAATAAGGCTGCTCTAATCGGAATGCAACTAATACCCCAACGCGTCAGACACATGGGTCGTGAGGGTTGCATCGATGTCATGGGTCAGATGTACAATGAGATTTTACAATATGCGGACATCAAATTCAAGACTGAGGCAAAAGACATCCATGTTAATGGTGGATCTGTTGAAGGTTTGGAAACAAATGGCGGTGATATGATCAATGCTCGCTATGTTGTTGCCGCTCCTGGAAGGGTGGGAAATGAATGGCTCTCTCGTCAAGCTCAGCGCCTCTCTTTGCATACTGAGAACAATTATGTTGACATGGGAGTCCGTGTTGAGATACCTGCACCTGTAATGCAGGAGATTGCGGAATCCCTCTATGAGCCAAAATTAATCTACTATTCTCGCCGTTTTGACGATAAGGTCAGATTATTCTGTTTCAATCCTGGTGGCGTGGTGACGAGTGAGTACTATGATGAGATTCTTACTGTGAACGGTCAATCATTTGCCAATAAGAAGACAGCTAATTCAAACTTCGCACTCTTAGTTTCAACAAAGTTTACAGCTCCATTCAAAGAACCAATTGCTTATGGAAAGTACATTGCTCGACTTGCCAACATGTTGGGTGATGGTGTTATTGTTCAAAGGTTGGCTGATTTACAGCGAGGAAAAAGAAGTACTGCAGACCGTATTGCTAGGAGTCCAGTGAAGCCAACCCTTCCTAGTGCTTCTCCTGGAGATCTTAGCTTTGCTCTACCTTACAGACACCTTAGTTCTATTCTGGAAATGCTTAATGCACTGGATGAACTTTGTCCTGGTGTTGCCAGCTCTGGAACGCTTCTCTATGGGGTTGAAGTCAAGTTCTATTCCTCTCGCCTTATGCTCAGTAAGCAGCTGGAAACGCAAGTTAAGAACCTATATGCAGCTGGTGATGGTGCTGGAATAACCCGTGGTCTCATGCAAGCATCAGTATCCGGATTACTCGTAGCTCGTGATATTCTTCAGAAAGAAAGTATTGACCTTTAGCTGGTCTAGAAAAACACTGACTACTTCCAAACCCTTAAATACTAATATACCAGATGGTATATTAGGTACTGGCTGACAAGCCATACAGAAAGGGAGCCCCACTGGTGACTCGGAGGGCGGCACCAGCCGCCCGGGGCTTCGTAATGAGAGGTAATTTTCCAAATGATAGATGATGACTTTGAGTCAGTGTTCAAAAGAATGATTGAAGAGTTAATGGGAACTTTTGGAATGCCAATGGATAATATAAGATTAAGATCTTGGAATGACTCATTTGTCGATGAACCTCCTGAAGTGCAAATTGATTCCATGAGTGATGAACCGCTAGTTGAGAAGATTGATCTTGGAGATGGTGTCCTTATTGTAATTGATGGACTGAATGATTTAGAGGATCCCAAAGTAAAAGTTGCAGAATCGACAATTTTTGTTCAGCCTGGTCTAGGTAAAAAAGAAGTCACGATTGAAGTAGGATTCCCAATTGATCTAGAGAAGTCAACTGCTTCCCATCGAAATGGTGTCATTGAGATTACTGCTGTTAAGGCTAACAGCAATATCAAAAATATTAGTGATGGATTCTTAAGAATTAAGTAGAATGAGAGTGAGCTGAATGAGTGAAGATGTAGTTAGATTGAAAGTAGCTGCTGCTATGCCAAAGGACCAAGGACGTGGCATTGTACGACTAAACTCTGATGTTAGAAACCACTTGGGACTTCATTCAGGCGATTATGTCCTATTGAAAGGTGTAAAAGAAACAATAGCTGTGGCTTGGCCTAGCCTCAAAGAAGATGAAATTCTTGACATGGTGAGAATGGATGGCCTCATCAGAAACAATGCGGGGATACGTCTTGGTGAAATGGTAGAAGTCAGCAAAGCAGATGTTCCTGAAGCAACAAGAGTTGTAATAGCTCCCAGTCAACCTATGAGATTTCAACCTGGCTTTGAGGATTATGTGAAACAACAAATCATGAACAAACCAGTAACCCGTGGGGATGTAATTCTTATTTCTGCTATAGGTTCTGGGCTGCAATTTGTTGTGACAACTGTTTCTCCTCGTAAGCATGGCAGAATCACTTCATCCACAACCCTTGAAGTGATGACGAAACCCACTAAACCTGAGGAACTCACAATACCCCAAATTACCTATGAAGACATTGGGGGTCTCTCTAAGGAATTACAGAAGATCAGAGAAATGATTGAACTTCCCATGAAGTCTCCAGAACTTTTCAGGAGATTGGGGATTGCTCCCCCAAAAGGAGTACTCCTTCATGGTCCACCCGGTACCGGTAAGACTCTGATAGCGAAAGCTGTGGCCAATGAATCCGGTGCAAATTTCAAAGTCATCAATGGACCTGAAATTATGTCGAAATTCTATGGTGAGTCTGAGCAGAAGTTACGTGAAGCTTTTGAGGACGCTGAAAAGAATGCACCTAGCATTATCTTCATTGATGAGCTTGACAGTATCGCCCCTAAACGAGCAGAAGTCACTGGAGAGGTTGAGAGACGTGTTGTTGCACAGCTTCTTGCTTTGATGGATGGACTCGCTGGAAGAGGCCAAGTAATCGTAATTGGCGCAACAAACCGAGTCGATGATGTTGATGAAGCACTACGAAGACCCGGTCGTTTTGACAGGGAGATTGAGATAGGTGTCCCTGATAAAAAAGGTCGGTTGGAGATTCTGCAGATTCATACTCGTGCTATGCCACTTGAAGAGAAGATCGATCTTGAGAAGCTAGCTGCAATCACTCATGGATTTGTGGGAGCAGATCTAGCTGCATTAGCAAGGGAATCTGCGATGAATGCACTACGGAGAGTTCTACCTCATATTGATCCCGATACTGGTGATATCCCCCCTGACATCCTGAGTTCATTGTTTGTGACACAGGATGATTTTGAGTCAGCACTGGCTGGGATTGCTCCATCTGCATTGAGAGAAGTTCTAGTTGAAAGACCAAACATAAAGTGGGATGATATTGGTGGTCTAAGAGATGTTAAACGACGACTTCGTGCAGCTGTTGAAGGTCCATTGAAATATCCTGAAGTTTTCGAGGGCATGGGTATTCGAACTCCTCGCGGTGTTCTCCTATTTGGTCCGCCCGGTACTGGAAAAACTCTGTTAGCAAAAGCAGTCGCAACTGAGAGTGAGGCTAACTTCATCTCAGTTAGAGGGCCAGAAATATTCAACAAATATGTTGGTGAATCTGAGAAAGCTGTGCGTGAGATCTTTAAGAAAGCAAGGCAGACTGCCCCGTGTGTAATTTTCTTTGATGAGATTGATGCAATTGTAAGTTCCCGTAGTGAACGCGATGAAACTGGAGTTTCTAAACGCATAGTGAACCAGTTCCTTGCAGAATTGGATGGTTTGGAGAATCTTCAAAACGTCCTTGTGATCGGAGCTACAAACCGTGCAGAATTGATTGATCCTGCTATGAAGCGACCTGGTCGGTTTGATGAAATACTCTATGTTGACGAGCCAGATGAAGAGGCACGATTAGCAATCCTGAAGATTCATACCAAAAGAATGCCCCTTGCTAATGATGTATCACTTGAAGATATTGCTAAGAAAACAAAATGGTATACGGGTGCTGATTTAGAGGGATTGACTCGCATTGCTGCGATGCTTGCCGCTGGGATTATTAATATCAAAGATAAAGACGCAAAAGAACCAAAGGTGTCCAAAGTGACCATGGACCACTTTGATATGGCTATGACATTAGTGCCCGCTACACTTGATCAGAAATCCTCTGAGTACTATAAGAGTCAAGCTGATTTTGTCCTGAAACGTCAACCTGAACGAGGACCTGGTTACATAGCATAAAGAACATGGGGATACTCTGTTGTGATAATCCCCAGCTCATCTTTTATCTTCATTACAATCACGATATCCTTTTGAGTGGTGCCTGTCTGTTGAACTGGAAACTCACAAGTATTGAGGCGTAAAGATGAATAACTTCTATCCAGTTTCTCCGCTCGTAGGAATCACAAACACAAGTTATGGTGCACAGGTGGGTGTTATGGATGAGATGTGGAGTGTTCGAGTGGTTAGGGGTAAGAAAATCATCGCAGAGAAGACTATTCCAGATTTGGACTTAGAGAACATTGTGGGTGTGGCTTATGGTCATATTCGGGTTGAAGGTCTCAGTAGGCACGCAGTTGCTATGATGGCAGGTAGATTGATGCAATTCGCCAGAAAATACCAGACTGCTGGAGTCTGTCCAAACTACGAGATCCCTGATCTAGCATATGATGATGGAACAACCATAGGAGAGATTGCTGCTGAGGCTCGTGGTGAAGTTATCGTGACTGCTGAGGACACAGCACCTTCAGGGGACTTGCCAGACATGAGAATTGGAGAAATTCCAGTCATTCCTCGAACGACCGGGGAGGCTGCTTGGGCTAGTATTATTGAATCTCATGCAACAATGATTTGCGAAGCTGCAATTTATGCCTCAGAGTTACCAAAAGGTCACTTGGAGATTATGTTCAATAGAATTGCTGATGCACTCATCCAACAATGGGTTTCTTCCAGCCCTGATGAACCTTCAACTGCGGTTATGAAGTTTGGAGCACTGATTCAAGCTTGCTCCGATGAGAGTCAACTTCCTAAGACTGGAGCTGGCACATCAACCATTGAAACTGGAGTTTGCAGGATATTGAGTATTTGTAGAAATCTGGACCCATCAGCATCGAGGATTTCTGGAGGATATCCCTGCACTTTTCATGAAATCATTGCAAAGAAATTGAGCGAACTTACTGGCGCCAATATCAGTGTGAATACATCATCTACAGGATGTATTGTGAGCATATCTCTTCAATGATATTTTAGTTACCCAATAATCTTAAATCGCTACACACGCCTCAATTTAAATTAGACGAGACTGCGTGGTATGGTCTCGATTAGGAGCTTAGAAAATTGAGCTATTTGACATGGCGAGATTATACGCGCTCAGGACCTGTGTGTTTTGGTGCGCTTTTAGTGATTGGTGGTGCCATTATTTCTCTGCTGGTTTATACAAATCCAGCAGCCTATGATTTCATTCCTGGCTACACCATGTTGATTGGTGCGATTGTGGCAGTCGTAGGATTGCTGTTCATCATTATGGGCTTTGTCTTCACAAAGAGGAAGCGCGATTCGGTACTTAGACCGGTCGATACCAAGCTGGATGACACGCCTCCACCCCCGCCACCGCCGGATTGATCATTAGAATCCGCTTTTCTTAACGAGCCTTGGGATCCCTAGGGTCCTTTGGCTCTACTTCTCTTTCTTGGAATACTCGTCATGCAACGATACATGTTACAAAATCATCATCTGGGAAATCTAACTTCTTCAAGTAGCAGTGTATGAAATGTGTTACATGAACAATATTGAATGAATCAATTTCTTCTGTATACTGGCTTCTAAAGTCTATTCTCACTATTTACCGCTGGTTTCCTTATCATTCCAAGGGCTTGTCGATTCGGGTAGGGAGCTAGTTCTAATTATATACAACCCAATAAGCAGTTGGATTGGGATGGGTCCTGCATAGAAGAGTGGGTCTATCCCAATCCGGTACAATTCTAATAGGAGAGGTATGGTAGATAACACATTCGTGATTGGAAAGAACATTGTGAGTGCGCCTACTATCAGAGTTTTTCTTCTGGAAATTCTCCCAGTACAGCGAAGCACTACTGCAATTGCAAAAGCGAATCCAAAAACATTTTGGAAAAAAAGATAGGGCAAAGTATCCCTGTTTAGAAAATGGAAACCAGGCTCAGCGATGCCATACGCTGTTCCCCCTTCTCCCTCTTTTAAGAAAAAAATCCACGTAGCAGCCATGACATTAAAGTCGATTTGCAGCCCCTCCTCAGAGCTGTATTCTATACCACCAATAAAAGCACCATAAGGAGCTAATAATGTAATCACGAGCATAACCAGGGACGCCTGTTTAGCTGTAAGTTTAACTGGAATCTGAAAATCTCCACTCATTCCCAAGACAATCACCGGGTCAATGTATGCCTTAATCGTAATTTGAGCCGCTCAAATTATCATAAGTATTTTATCAGATTGAAGAAAGGCTCTTTGATCTAAGCCACGTTTATGATGTAAAATGCGTAAACCTTCATCCCGCAAATCCTAATATGTAACCTCGTTGGCTTATCTCTAGAACTGTCTACTGGATGGTGTAATTGTCCAGATGAAGCATGTGCTTGAATACAAAAATAGTCAATTTCACGAGTGCACTGGGACGCCAACTACTCCCATTACTCTAACAGTTGACGATTCCGTGAAGAAGCTCATTCTAATTGTACCAAGTGGCACAAGCATGATTGAGCGAAGGGCTGCTGAACGCAACGCTCGTGGCATCGAGAAGGTTGGTTTCCAGACCGCCTCGAAGGGCCGTATTGGTAGAGGCTATGAGCTAGTTATTGAAGGCCATGGTGGAGGATTACCTGATCGCCTTAGGCATTCTCCACGAGAGGTATACTAGGATTTCGTCAAGACTGCAAAATACTTGGGAGTTGTCTATGCAGCGAAATTGGAAAACGCATAGACTCGGAGATGTTTGCAGATCGTGAGGAGAGAGATTCAAGATGTCTGAAGAACGAGCGAAAAGATGGATTGAAGAATCACAGAAGGATACAATAAGACAGTCCGCTGGAAGTCAACACCTTAGGAGAGCTGCAGAAGCAGAACGAGCTGGTAATGTTGCCACTGCTGAACAAGAATATGCTCTTGCAGCAGAAGCGTTCCTGAAATCTGCAAGCGAATACCGTAGTGGTAAGAGCTATCGGACTGCTGCGATTAACATGTGTGCTGCTGGTGATGTATACTCTGAAATCGGTGATGCTGCAAAAGCTGTAGAAACCTACGAAGGTGCGGCTGAGGATCTCCTCAGTGCTTCTGCTGAGCATCTTATGTGGGGTGAAGATGCAGAGACCAGCAAGGGCACAGCTCTTGCCATGACTGCATGCATGATATATATCATGATTGGGAAGGAAGCTGAAGGGTTCTATAAGGCTCGTGGATTTACAGCTGAACATGCTTCAAAGATTCGACTTCCTGCAACAGTTAGATTGAGTCAGATTCCCCAAATGCTTGAAAGCGCGATTCAGTCTGTTAACCTTGAATCTTTTGCATCAGCAGAGAATGCTGCAGTAACTGAATTAAAGGCTGCTCTTGCGAGTGCGAATAGTCAGGACTTTGCCAAGTACGTAGACAAGGGTCTCGATATGGTTCGGGAACTCCTTCGTGGTAAGCTGAAGGTTCCGAAACTATCATCACAGCTTGTGCTTCCAAACGATGTAACATTCACAGAAGAATTTCCTGTTAGGGTCAAGATAAAGAACTCTGGCGATGGTGAAGCTCTCAATCTATCAGTTGATTGGCACCTCGATGAAGGATTGGATTTAATTTCAGGTGAGCGATCGAAAAAAGTAAACAGTCTACCACCGGGAGAAATGCTCGACATTTCTGTTGTATTGAAATCAGCTCAACCACTTGTTGGTGAAAAAGAATTCTCAATTTTGGTCCGTGTATCCTATATTGATAAATTAAAGACTGAATACAGTCTTCAAGCTGGACCTGGAACTCTAGTCTTGAAGGATTACAAGATTAGTCAACAGCTAACACGTGATGCTGATCTTACTGATGGTCGGGTGGGTTTGCTAAAGGAGTCTATAGAATCATCTGAACTGGAATCTGAACCTCTAGTACGGATTGTTGATAGTCTAACTGCTTCAATGAAGCAAAGTCGATCGGATATTGAAGAAGGCGATTTAGACCTAGCTAAAGCAAGAATCCGTATTGTAAACGACATGGTTGATACTATTGATGCTTTGATAGGTGATAATGAGCTATTAAGGAGACTCACAGAAAGACGAGATGTAGCAAAGAAGGAATACGCTCTCAAGAAACTCACTCCTGCTTTTGATGAAGTGATTTCTTTTCTTGCAACTCAGGAGAAGAAGCTTGAACCAGAACTTCAAAATGCACTCGCTGATTGGGATGCTGAAGCATCAAAGAAGAGAACTTTGAAAGCAACAATTGGTCGTATCAAAGAGATTGCGGGAATTCTCGCTTCTGCAGGAGCTGATACCTCGGTTCTTGAGCATGAAACAGAGAATGCACTAAATGACCCTCTCCTTATAGTTGGTGAGCGGCCCTCTTCCCCTGAAAAGGTAGAGATGGCTTTAGTGCTGGCGCGCTCAATAAGAAATGAAATCACTCAGATGCTTGAATCTAGAAAGAACGAGCTAGCTTGATTATTGCCATGAGATGTTTCTACTACATGGCTTTAACTTTCCATTTTTATTTTCAAAATTCTGAAATCCTGAATTTCAAAAATCTGAAATTTAATAAGCCTCTGTGAGTACATTCAATATGAGGATTCGTCTGTGGTTTCAGGTGATTTACGTAAAGAATTCCTTAAACTCGTTGGAAAAGCATACGAACACTATGGTTATCCTGAGCATTGTGGTTGGATTGAGGGCCTTTTACTTTTGGAACCAAAAGAGTGGTCGCAAAAGGGACTCTCCGAAAGATTGAGTGAACTTTTCTCCACATCTACTTCCATTCCTTCAGTTAATAGAGCACTCAAAATTTTAGAGAGTTATGGTATAGTAGAAAAAACTGGATCAAGAAAGATTGGGTTTAATTATCGTCTACAATCGTCATCCAACCTTGTTCTTTCAATGTTTTATCAACTCCTAATTGTGAATCAAGACTTCATAGCAAAGCTGCAAGCTCTTGAAACTAAGAATAAGAAAAGAGATTCAGAGTTGGGTAGAGCGATAACCACTGAAATCACGATGGCAGAGATTTGGAACCGTGCTCTGGAACAAATTATCACATCACTACAAGACGAACAAGGAGAGTGAGTCATATTGAGTCAAAAATCTATGATAATTATTGGAGCTGGACTAGCGGGTCTCTCGACTGGTTGTTATGCTCAGATGAATGGATATGAGAGTAGAATTTTCGAGCATCACATAAAGTCTGGTGGAGTCGCGGCTGTCTGGAGGAGAGGAGAATTTCTTATTGATGGAGGCATACATTTTTTGATTTGCCACAAACCTGGAACTTCAATCTATGATGTGTACTCAGAAATTGGTGCAGTCGGGTCTTATGAGATTGCAGATATGACTACCTATCTTCGTTTCATTGATGAAACCAGCACAAAATTCATCGAATTCACAAATGATCTGGATAAACTCACACATGATTTGATACAGATTGCACCTGAGGATGAGGATGAAATCCGAGCACTCATAAGAGAGGTTGAGTGGATGAAAGACTCTCCTTTATTGACAGACTTAGGGATGAGTACTTCTCCACCAGAACTGAAAGGCCGCTTGGATTCACTTAAGGAGATGTGGCAGATGCGAAGTTTCATGAAGTACTTCACAGGTAAGTTTTCGAAGTCTGCAGGTGATTATGCCGATAACAACATTCGAAACCCGTTTCTAAAAACAGTAATCAGAAACCTGTTCTCACCTGATGGTCCTATCTGGTTTGTGATCATGATTCTTGCCTGCGTTGCAGCTGGTCAGCTAGGTCTGTTCAAAGGTGGTTGTCATGAATTTGTTAACTCAATTGTGGAGCGATATAACTCCCTTGGAGGACAGATTCAGTACAAGGCAAAAATTGAGAAGATACTGGTTGAGGATGACACTGCTGTTGGTGTTCTCCTCTCTGATGGAACTGAACATAGAGCTGATGTGATTGTGTCTGCTGCTGATGGCAGAAGCACAATCTTTGATCTCCTTGGTGGCAACTATGTCGATGATAAGATTGAGAGGCGGTACAAGACTTGGAGACCATTTGATCCAATGGTGGTTGTGAGTCTTGGCGTTGCCAGAGAATTCAGGACAGAAGCCCCATTAACCGTCTTTGTGATGAGAGAGCCATTGAAGTATGCTGGGAGGGAGATAAGTTGTCTGCCGTTAAGGGTATTCAATTATGGTGATGCCTTTGCTCCTGCAGGAAAGTCAGTCATTCAAGTAATGTTGGAGACAGATTGGGAGTACTGGTACAATCTCAGACAGAATCGCGAAGAGTATGATGTAGAGAAGAAACAATTAGCCGAAGAAATCATCAAGCGTCTTGAGGATCAATATCCAGGTATCACATCTCAAGTAGAGATGATCGATGTTGCTACTCCGTACACCTCTTGGAGATACACGTTGAATGACAGGGGATCACCAATGGGATGGATGATAACCAAGAAGACAATTATGGAACTTATACCACGTACTTTACCTGGTCTTGAGAACTTCTATATGGCTGGACAATGGGTCTTGCCTGGTGGCGGTGTCCCTGGGTGTATTTACACTGGTAGGAATGTGGTCCAGATATTATGCAAAAGAGATAATGAGAAGTTCAAGACACGAATCTGACTTCTAGTCATAAATCTGTCAAAGCATCATCAAATCATAATATTGCTCTTATTTCTTGTTGATATTTTAGTCGAAATTTGATAGGTGAAATTCCCTATCTCAAATTGCGTATTAGATAAGTAAGAAAAGTCAAGAGGTCGCTTCATACATTTATGAATGACTTAACATTTGTCACCCATTTGTGCAAAGATAAGAAAGATAGGGAGAAACTCGAGAGTGGGTTAGTTGCTATCTATTCCGGTTTAGGAAATAACATCATTGAAAGAATTGGCATTACAGAGTTGAGTCGGTCACTAGGGGTTTTGATGAAGAATAATGCAGATGAAACAGTTGGTGGTGGTGTTGGGTATGTATTCGGAGGATGGTTATACATCTCTGTCCTCTGGGTCGATAAGGCTCTGAGGAACAAGGGTTATGGGACTAAATTGATGAGCATCATAGAGCATGAAGCTGCCAAAATGGGATGTACAAATGTTCACCTAGATACTTATAGTTTCGAAGCACGACCTTTCTACGAAAGACTTGGATATGAGATATTTGCAGTTCTAGATGACTATCCAAAGGGACACTCAAAGTATTTCTTAAAGAAGCAACTAGCATCATGACCCTTTTATAAAACTTGAATCTAGCGCTTGCCCATGAATCCGTCAAGACGATTCATTGCCTCCTCAATTGTATCCGGTGGTGGTAAGAACACACTACGGAAATGTCCTGAACCATATTCTATTCCAAATCCTGAACCGGGGACAAAAACAACTCCTGTGCTTTCTAGCACATCTAGGACGAATTCTGTATCATCTTTCCATCGACCACGAAGGTCAATTTTAGGCATGATATAGAATGCTGCTTCTGGAAGTCTTGTTGAGATTGAATCAATCTCATTAAGTCGCTTGTGTATTAAATCTCGTCGCTTTCTCATCCTTCTCATTGTTTCGGTTAGATAATCACCCTCGCCTCTCAATGCAGTTGCAGAGGCTATCTGAGCAGTTGCATTAAGACATATTCGTACTCGCGCCTGCCTGATCATTGCATCATAGAGCTGGTCTAGTTCACCATTTGAATCGTGAAAATACGCATAACCAACTCGCCATCCTGGTGCGAGATACACCTTGCTAACACCATTAAAACCAATCACAGGAATATCTCCAGCGATTCGCACCATCGGTGTCTGAGCTTCGTCGTAGGTCAATTGGTCGTAGATTTCATCAGATATCAGGGGCAGGTCATACTCGCCTGCTATTGCGACTATCTCTCTCAATATCTTCTCATTGTATACTGAACCAGTCGGATTATTGGGATTGATGATAAGAATTGCGACTGTCTTGTCTGTTATTTTGCTCCTAAGGTCTTCTGTATCAGGATTCCAATCATCTTCCTCTATTGTCCTGTAGGCAATAGGTTTTCCACCAAAGAATTTCACGTATGAAATGTAAGGTGGATAGCTAGGACCAGGAAGTAAGAATTCTGAACCTACATCAATTAGAGCACCGGTTAGAAACTGGATGGCTTCAGAGACGCCCGCAGTTACAATCATCCTGTTAGGATCAACAGTAATCCCATTCACTCGTTTCTCTTTCTCTGCAGCTGCGACTCGAAGAATCTCTTCTCCCTCCGATGGTGAGTATCCGTGCCATCCGTCCTGAGCCGCTTTACACATTGCATCTACCATATATTGTGGTGTTCGCCAATCATATGCAATAGGGTCTCCAATGTTTAGGTAGAGTGGTTTTTCCCCTGTTCGTTTCTGGTACTTTCTAGCTGCGACAACGATGTCACGTATTGCGTATTGCAGATCGGCTGCACGAGGAGTGATGTTTAATTTCATTTTAGCCCCTATCTTCGTTGCATCCTATCCATCGTATATTATTTACTGTCAAACCAAGTGCTTCTGTAAATGAAGGAAAGCCCATCATGACTCGTTTAATATATGAGGTCTTACTTTGAAGCACAGCTGCACTAAAGCAAAAGCTAACGTAGTTCTTGTATGCGTCAAATCCAGCAAGAGTACTATGATATTTGTAGAATGGCACGCCCCAGCTTAATCCTTCTTCTGCTTTTAGAATAGCGAGTTGTAAAGAAAATGTCATCCTGCAGAGATGATTTTAAAAACTCAGGCTAAATTCAATGATTATGCGCAAGCCATCAATTACTGCATTTAAAAAAGGGTTGTCACCAGAACAACGTGAAGAACTACTCAGAGCATTGAAAGTCCGTTTTGAGGAAAACATGAACCGACATAAAGGTCTTGTATGGACGAAAGTACAAACAAAGCTGGAAGCTAATGCTGAAAGACTGTGGTCACTCAATGAAATGGAAAGAACTGGTGGTGAACCGGATGTTATTGGTCATGATAAAAAGACGGACGAATACATTTTTTATGATTGTTCAGCAGAAACTCCTAAAGGCCGCAGAAATGTTTGTTACGACCATGAAGGGCAGAAGGAGAGGGAAAAGAAAGGAGTGCATCCAGAAGGCAACGCTGTTGATATGGCAGCTGCTATGGGCATTGAGCTTTTAACAGAAGAACAATATCGAGAATTGCAGAAACTTGGAGATTTCGATACAAAGACCTCGAGTTGGGTGAAAACACCCTTTGATATTAGAAAACTTGGCGGCGCTATCTTCTGTGATCGCCGCTATGACCATGTCTTCGTGTATCATAACAGTGCACCCACTTTCTATGGTGTTAGGGGCTTCCGTGGCTCGCTTAGGGTTTAAATTAAGACTATGAAATTTAGCGTTTCTTTGAGTATCGGACGAGTTTCTCCGTCTGAATTGGTATTGTAAGAATCAATGTCTTTTAGCTTTGACATTTTCATTCATCGTTCCTCTTCTTACCTCTGAATTCAAGTGTTTACGAGTTTATGCAGAACCTTTTTTCCTGCATTTTGTGAATGTTGTTTCTTTTCTCTTTTCCTCCATTTTTCTACTCCTTATCCTCTTCTTTTCTGCGTGACCAAGCTTCCTTTCGATGCGGAATGACGATAAGCACGAGTTGGAAGCAGATAAGTCCAACAAGAAGAGTCAGGTCAAGAGGTACATATATCGCATTTGACTGAAAGAGAACAGCCGGTGGTGGCACTGGCGGAGCAATAACTTCATGCGTCACAACGTAGATTACACCGTTGCCATAACACAGAACATCGCGACCGGATGTGCTGTAGATATATCCAACTCTCGGGTCCAGGTTACTTGTCAAGTCATCTTTCCAGTAATGCCACATAAGCCGAGCTGTGGGTCCATCGACAACATTGATGTATTCTTTGTTGGTAAGAACGAGGTCAGTCCATCCATCTGTGTTCATATCCTCAAGTACAATATGTGTGTCCTTTCCTCCCATCACCAATGGCGCATTATATCTCCAGACTTCGGTCCCACTGAAGCTATAAGCAATAACACCATATCGCTCAAGATTGACCACCACTTCATCCACATTGTCATTGTTGTAGAGGTCTCCAGCGAAGAATTCTCTCACCATCCCAGTAGCGAAGTTCAGAGTAAAGCTACCTCCTCCAACAAACTCGAACATATGGATGTCTGAGCCGGAGTCCATCACAGCTAGGTCACCAGATCCATCTCCATTGAAATCGCCTGCTGCAAGACCATATGTTGATGAAGGAGACACAGTAGTCCAGAGAGCTCCGTTACCCCCGTTGTAGATTCGAGCATTGAATAGTGATGCGCCCATAGCTATGTCCACTGTCGTCCCTCCTCTGAAGTTACCAACTGCCATACGATATGATGTTGCAGTTGATGTGAAGCCATCTGCTTTGGTGTTGTAGAGAACATTACCAGCCTCATCGTACCATTCTATGTATACTTCACTGCCACCAGAGAATTGTCTGATCAAAACAGCAATTTCTTCAAAATCATTGCCAGCTGCAGAACTGAAATCTGCAACCCTGATACCTTCAACTTCATGAGTGTCTGGTGCCTTCATTTGGAGTAACACCTGACCATCCAAACCATCAATTACATAGAGATCCCGCAGACCAGACCACACTGCGAGGTCCTTGGTAGACCAGTCGTTGATGTAGCCAATCTGGATATCAGCTATCTTTGACTCAAAGGTGATATTCCAACGAACCTGCATTGTCAAACCATCAATGAGTGCAAGATTGTACTTTCCGTCCAAGTTCCGACCAGCAACAACGATTTCGTCGAGAGAGGTTCCATAGATGTCATCTACCCAAACACCATAGACAGCATTTGCATCCATTTCCCAGTATACATCATGGGCATCATATGCTGGAGGCACAACGAGCTCAGTTGGTTTCACGCCTGAAACCACTATGAGTTGTTCATTCTGCATGTCCCATGCAACAAGAGAATCATAACCCGAGTCATCCAGTCTTGCACCTATGACCTCTCCGAGATCACCACCGGTGAAGTTGAACCATATTGGTATACCATTCTTTCCATCTATGGCGGCTACGATCCCAACATCATTGAGATATTCAGACGCAACAACGAAGATATCAAGAGCTCCACTTCCGCTTGCGTTTCCAAAGCCTAGATTCCAAATGACATGGTTCTCAGTATCAAGATTGTAATGCCACTGAAGACTCTTGGATGCCACTTCCTCCAAGTATAGACCCCTGTCTAGTGTCAGGGTGAGAATCTCAGTGGAGTTGTCTCCATCGAAATCATGGACATACACTTCGTGGGGCCACCCTATGTCAGTTGTAGAGTTGTAGTAAACAGTACCTGTGAGCACATCAAGAATGTGTACTTTCCGCCGGACATATACGATGTCTTCAAACCCATCTCTATTGAAGTCATAAGGAACAATTGTTGTATATGGAGTGGCAGTTCCATCCGGACTCTTGTAGTAGATGGTTCCGTTCAATGGATTCATGACAACAATTGTTTCATTGTAAGTCACAAAGGCAAGTTGCTGCTCAGGCGCATCTGTGAAATTCCCGATTAACAGGGAGAAGATGTATGTTCCACCTGTGGAATAGTTACTCAAGAGACCACCAGTATAGTTGAGGACATGAATATGTCCACTGTCATCGGTGAAAACAATTTCATGGATACTATCACCAGTCAAATCGCCCGTTGTCACAGAGACTAGGGGATTACCTGCATCTATGTAGCTCCACTCCAGATTTCCTGTTACAACGTCGAAGACATATAGGTTTGAGTCCTTCGAAGTGCAAAATATCTCAGCAATACCATCAGAATCTAGGTCACTAAGGATAACATTTGAGAATCCATCGGTCGCATCATCAGCATTTATCCAGATTTGCCCTCCGTACTCATCGATTGCTTCGATTATTCCCAAGTCATATGACGCGAGAATTATTTCCTCTCTTCCATCTTGGTCCAGATCATTTGCCTGGAGTAAGTCAGGATAAATCAGACCATCAATTAATATGTCCTGATCACCATTTGTAGGATAGGTCCATAGCTGCTTTGAATACCAAAGATTGACTGGTCCTTCTGAGGGGTCAATATACTCGAAGATATATACATCACCCCGTTTCGAAGATACACCAATATCTTCCCA
>LRSL01000038.1 GCA_001563335.1 Candidatus Thorarchaeota archaeon SMTZ1-45
AGTCAGAAACAGATTTCCAGGTTTATCGAAGTCGGTTCTCATTTCTTCGAGCTCTTCATGTTTGTTGAAATCGAAAACGGGATTATCTTGATACCAATAGTATTGCTTCATCGCTTTGGACCAAGTAGTAGAGTACGTTTCCCAGTCATCTGCAGGAGTTACAATAATTGTCAAGTCTCTATCCATCGGAGCTCTAGCCATTTTTACTTTGAATACAAATAGAGATTGTGTAAATTGATGGACATGCTTATTTTGAAGCCATCCAAAGACATATGCGAGTCAAAATGAGGATTAAGGCAGTTCTTCGGGATACAGAGATATTGCAGATGGATGTAGGATCGAAGGGAAGAATAATAGCTACTGCCAAGAAAAATATCGATAGGGTAGTCAATCTCCAAAGTTTCCTCAAGGTGATGGGTCTCAGTCTTGATGAAAGATGCATCATGCTCGATGCATTGAAAGATACGATTCTTCACATCTGGTTGCTGACTGATGCCCAGCAACACCTCATCTATATTAGTGAAAATAAAAATGCTGAAGTTAGTGGATATTGCTGGCAGTGAACTGAAAAAGTAAGAATCATCCATAAGTTGCTTTTTCACAAGTACTTCTGCCTATATCTCGCACATCCTGACTTAGTACTATTGCTTCATTTAATACCTCGTCAGATGAGCGTGTCTTAGAGTAGCCTTCTAGATAAAATACAAGGCAAATATTGCAGACGCCTTTTTAAAGAGAATCTCTGAGCCTTAGGTGGGTATTGAAAATGCTAAAGGTATACAACACACGGACCCGCTCAAAAGAAGAGTTCACAACTCTTGAAGGAAATAATGTACGTATGTATGTGTGCGGTCCGACTGTGTATGATTATCCCCATATTGGTAATGCAAGGTCATTTGCGGTCTTTGATACAATTCGTAGGTATCTCGAGTATAAGGGGTATCGAGTCACTTACATCACCAACTTCACAGATATCGACGATAAGATGATCAACAGAGCAAATGAAGAGGGGGTTTCAGTCTCAGAGCTTGCAACCAAGTTCATCGCAGAATACCTCACCATTGCCAAACAACTAAATCTGAAACCAGCGACAGTAAATCCTCGTGCCACAGAGCATATGGATGATATTATTGAGATGGTTGAGCTCATCATTGAGAATGGATTTGGGTATGAGGTGGATGGTGATGTATACTTCAATGTACCTGCATTCGAAATGTATGGAAGTCTTTCCAGAATACCAATGGACGAGCTATCTTCAGGTGCCCGAGTTGAGGTAGATGATAAGAAGAAGGATCCACGAGATTTTGCTCTCTGGAAGGCAGAGAAACCAGGCGAACCATCATGGGATAGTCCTTGGAGCAAAGGACGTCCAGGCTGGCATGCTGAATGTTCTGTGATGGGTAGGCACTACTTGGGACTTCCGTTCGACATTCATGGTGGAGGACAAGATCTGATATTTCCACATCATGAGAATGAGATTGCTCAATCAGCAGCTGCATATGGAATCGAAGTCCCTGTCAATTATTGGCTTCATAATGGTTTCTTAACCATTGATAGCGAAAAGATGTCAAAGTCAGAAGGCAATTTCTCAACAGCAAGAGAAGTGCTTGACCATTATGACAATCAAGCAGTCCGTCTATATCTTGCAACTGGCCAATATCGGCAACCGCTTGACTATAATGAGAATGCCATGAACCAAGCGATTCAATCATTAGAGCGAATTAAAAATGCTGTAGATACGATAAAAGGACGTATCTCGATTCTTGAGAGAATTGGCAGTCGTGAATCAGATGCTGATAAAAAGCTTGCTGAGGCTTCGAAGAGGCTTAGAGAATCTTTTGAGAAAGAAATGGACGATGACTTCAATACACCAAGTGCTCTCGCTGAGATCTTCACGTTCATTAGAGAAATTAATACTCTTACAAAGGATGTTGGAGGTGCTGCAGTACTTCGAGAGTCTCTTGCTGTCCTAACCGAATTGGTTGGGATTCTAGGGATAAACCTGAGTGATGACACTCGAATTAGTAAAGAGGTTGGACAAACTCTCGAAACACTGAGGGGTACTATAGAAATCCTGCTAGAGCTTCGAGAAGATGCCAGAAAATCGAAAGACTTCGCTAAAGCTGACTTGATTCGTGATCGTCTGAAACAGCTAGGGATAGAGGTTGCAGACACGAAAGACGGACCAACGTGGAAAATGAGCTAGCCAAGCCAAACCACGATAAAAAAATGCAATTACACTGGAGGGGAAACCCTCCAGTTCTAAACCCAAAAAAATTAGTTAATTTGGTTTTTAACATTGATTAAGAGACCTGAGTCTTCAAGGACATAGACCCTAGGATTTGGGTGCTCATCAACGAATCTTTCCATGAGGTTTCTTAGAATTGCTTGTACTTCAGAAGAGTCCTTTATTGAGCAGCCTTCCATTCGATAGACATTGCGTAGCTCATCAGGATCTAAACCACTCACAAGTTTGATATTACCTTCTGCAACATCTAGGAGGATTCGGAAAAGATCAACAGGTTTTTGATTTCCAATCTTGAATGTTTTCTCGGAACCATAGTTTTCAATTACAAATCTCAATGCATCTGCGACCTCTAAGTTTTTGGCAGCATGTATAGCTTCCTCATATCCTGCACTACCTATACCATCTTCACAAGGCGCAAGTAGAACAATCCAACCTTTTTTGTCGTGACGCACAGCATTCCATGCTGCATGGATTCCCTTTCCTGCCTGATAGAGGTTCACACCCAATTCTCCAACAGAAACGAAAACAATGTCCCCGGGCTCATCAACATCGACGACTCTCAGTTTTCTTAACGGAGATGAAGCAGCTTTGTGACATTCCAAAATATCACCAGCCTGAAGATACACTATCTTTCCATGATTAACGATTGTGTCCACACAGAAGATCGGAATCCTTTCCTTCATGATAGATGTAATCTCAATCATGTCCTCAATAACTGGATTTCCATCACAATTTCCTAGACGACATTCCTCATTGAATCCCTTTTCAAGGTCAAACATTCTTGGGTGATTAATCCGAATAGTTTCTCTACCAGCCACTCCGGGACAAAACAACTTCACAGTTCCAGCTTGACCTGCAAAATAGTGGTATTCGCTATCGCTCAATGGGATCAACATACTGGAATCCAAGACATGTTGGTCGATGAAAATGGGTGTGCCTCTCTTGGTTTCACCTACATGGGTATTTCCGATATCACAATCATGGCTTAGAACATTCTTCCCCCAGTCCTTGTATATCGCAGGTCCTAAAATTCTGGATTCAACATCTTTGGGAGTTGCAGGGACATGAGAGCCATTCGAGATCATAATCCAAATATCATCCTTACGAACTCCCAGACCAAGCAAGCGGTCTGCTATGGGTGGAAGAAGCACTTTCGTGTGAATATTTGGACGTGTCTTATCATCAACCATGAATAGAATCCTTCTGCCTTTTTTGTACACACCCTTAACAAACTCATCGAAAGGCTCAGAACCAAGCGGCGAGTTAAGCACGTCATTGAGTTTCTCTTTGAAATCAGTGAAATCGGGAATATACTCATCAACCTGAAGTATTGTCACATTTTCAATACTCTTAGGGATGAACTCATCAACTTCATCGCCACCATAATTCAATGGAGTACTGTGATAAGACATATTGTTCGCCGCTTAACAATTATCAACGCGGATATGTAATGCTTACGGTTTGTCCATAAACAACAAGATTATTAGACATGTCTAACTTTTTTAGATTAGACTAACTCTCTAATGAGCAATGATTGGCGTCTGTCACACGCCTGTCCACCGATAATAGGAGCCATAATGATGGACGAGAAAGGGACTATAATTGACCCACAAATGAATATTCGCTTGACTTCAGTCAGATCTGGTAAGAGATGCAGACTTGTAGGAGTCTCCAGTCCTAGTTTTAGAGAGTCTGGTCGTCATAGTCACCGAAAACGTATGAGAAGCTTCCGTGGACAATTCTTCAAACATCACGACAAGTGGGAAAAGCGTAAGGAGAATTTGGAAAATTGGAGAAAGGAGTGGGAAGAGAGAAAGAAGGAATGGCATGAAAGCAGTGATAGAGGTGTCACAAAACGCCTTCTGGATCTTGGGCTAACTAAGGGGTGCACCTTCAAAGTTATCCAAGGAAGTAGCCACGGACCGGTTCTCGTTGAGATTAGAGGGACACGAATAGCTCTCGGGCATCAATTAGCTAGCAGGGTTATAGTTCAAGTTGTGGAGGATTGATGTTGAAGATACGTGTTGCACTCATTGGGAATCCCAATGTGGGTAAGTCTGTGATCTTCAATAGCCTTACAGGGTTAAATCAACACACTGGTAATTGGCCTGGAAAAACTGTGGAAAAGAAAGAGGGATATTTCAAGCACCATGGGATAGAGTTTGAGGTAATTGACCTACCAGGCGTATATAGTCTAAGTACAGTATCAGAAGATGAGAAGATAGCACGATCATATATTGTTGATCATCGTCCTGATGTTGTGGTTGATATAATCAACGCCTCGCAACTAGAGAGAAACCTCTACCTTACTCTTCTCCTCATTGAGCTTCAGGTCAATCTCGTTGTTGCGCTAAATATGTATGATATTGTACAGTCGAGAGGCGACCGTATTGATGTAGAAGCTCTTTCAAGGCACTTAGGCGCAAGAATAGTAACAACGACTGCTACTCGCAAGGAGGGGATAGAGGAACTAAAGGATGCTATACTAGCCTCTGTTCCAAAACACATCTTGGAAGAGTCGACTAATGAAAAGAAAATTCCCATGCATACAGCTGGAGATGTTGATGGTGGCGACCACTTGCATTATCATCCAAGATACCATCATCATGGAGAATTTGAACGGTTAAAGCCACCGACTATTAAGTATAACAAAGAGATTGAGTCAAGACTCAAAAAATTAGTGATGATTCTCCAAAAAGAGAAGGAGCTATTGGATAGGTTTCCACCTAGATGGCTGGCATTGAAAGTTTTAGAGAGAGATCCAGAGATACTTGCTCATTTTCAAGATTCGCAAATCAAAGAGAAGATTTTGGAGGTGGCATTATGACACCTCCAGAAGATCCGAGCTTGGAGATGGAATTTGATATAGAGGATGAAATCGATCCTCAGATAATTCTGGCTAATGAGAGATATGAAGTCATAGGTCGAATTCTATGCGAGGTTTATGAACCAGGTGAAGAAAAATGGACCCTTAGCGATATGCTTGATCGGGTTTTACTTCATCGGTATCTTGGACTACCAATTTTCATAGTTACAATGTGGGCAATGTTTCATTTTACTTTTGAAATATCTCGAGTCTTCATGGAGATGATTATTCAATTCTTTAGTTGGATTGGAGCTTATACATCTCAAATACCAAATCCCATTTTAGCCTCATTGCTTACAGATGGCATCTTAGGAGGTGTGGGATTCATCCTCACATTTATCCCCCCAATTTTCTTCCTGTACTTAGCAATTTCAATACTCGAGGATACTGGATACCTTTCCAGGGCAGCATTTGTCATGGACAGGTTCATGATGAAGATGGGCCTCCATGGTAGATCGTTTATTCCTCTACTTCTGGGATTTGGTTGTAGCGTAGCGGCTGTAATGGCTACAAGGACGGTTGATGGTAAGTCAAATAGACTTACTACAGTTCTCGTGAGTCCGCTGATGTCATGTGCAGGGAGACTTCCAATCTATATCCTAATAGCTGGTATCTTCTTTCCGACGAATGCTGGATCTGTTATCTTTCTTATGTACATGTTAGGAATTGTGATGGCTATCATTGTTGCAATAATCTTCAAAAAGACCATCCTGAGAGAGGAATCCTCCTCAATGCTAATGGAGCTCTCGCAGTACCAAATTCCAACTGCTCATGGCTCGTTTAGACATATGTGGGACAGGGGTCTCTTGTTTGTGAGAACTGCGGGAACGTACCTGTTGGCTGGAAGTATTATAATGTGGGTGCTTTCAGCATTTGGACCAGCTGGTTTAGGAGTTCCAATTGATGAATCGTTTGCAGCAATTCTTGGCCGTTTGTTTGAACCTATCTTTATGCCCCTTGGTTTTAATTGGCAAATTGTAACCGGATTGATCTTTGGATTTTTAGCAAAGGAAGCAGTCATTCAGTCTTTGGCAATTGTATATGCTGTAGGAGGAGTTGCTCTAGAAAGCGCATTGCTTAGTACTATGACACCATTGACTGCAATTGCTTTCATGGTCTTTGTTCTACTCTATATGCCATGCCTTGCTACTGTTGGAGCTATTAGAAAAGAAACAGGATCATGGAGATGGACTTGGTTCTCAATGGCATATCAACTTGTTTTAGCTTACATTGTATCTCTGTTAGTAGTCATCATCGGGGGTGTGTTTTTTGTATAGAGAAGAGCTTCATCTCCCTGAGGATAGCAAATGGCCTTCCATCTTCACACTTCTCATCGGGAACGCATATTTGATTGTTGGAGTGGTTCAGGTGCTTTCAAGTCTTCAATGGATAACACCAATCATTGGATTCTCAGACCTGATAGGAGGATTTCTTCTGATTATTATTGCTTCTGTCTTCTTGACTGGAGTGAAACCTCTATTGGAGAATAACAAGGAAGGATATGCATTTGTTGCAGTAGGCTACATACTAGCGGCTCTCTTGTTTGCACTGCAAATCTTGGTAATTTTGACCAATGGTCTTGGTTGGTTCCTCAGGTTTGAAGATTGGATAGCATGGAACATTGGGAATGATATAACTCCATCACTCTGGATGTTTGTCATATTGATGACTGGCACTGGTTCACTTTGGGTTATTGGTAACATGAGAGACAGAATCATGGGTGTTACAGAGGAGGGTTCTCAAGAATGATTCAGAAGGTCCTGCAATTAATATTGAAAGAGGGCATTTCAGACAAGAATCAGATTGCTCGTCATGCTGGCATTCAAGTCGAAACACTTGATGATATAATTCGTTTATTGATGGAAAGAGGATACCTAAGAACAGAGGAGAATGGATGTGATGTTGAACCCTCTTGTTCTGGATGTCACAGCACAGCTGACTGTGAGATAATTACTAATACAGGTCTGGTGTTCTATGTAACCGAAAAGGGGAAAAAATATGCGAACAAGGTTGGAGGTGAAAGTAGTTGAGTCTACCAGAAATGGAAGACATCGAGCTCACAAAGGCTCTTGAAATGTATGTAAAAGTGGCATATGAGTTGGAAGAGGAACTTGGGATCGCAACAGTTTCGGACATGGCGGAACGGCTAAACGTGAAAGCACCAAGTGTGACTGCAGCGCTTCAGAAGCTTGATTCAATGGGCGTAGTAAAGTATCGTCGATACCAAAATGTGAAACTCACAAAACTTGGAAAAATCATTGCTAGGAAACTTCTTAGTCGCAATAAGACATTGTTAGACTTCCTTCTTTTGATTGGTGTTGAAGAGGAGATTGCATCCACTGATGCCTGTGAGATTGAACATGTTATTAATCCAAAGACAATTGAGAAGCTAGCAGAGTATATGAAAAAACTCTCAGACGAATGAGAGATAGTCCTTCTCAAATGTTAAATGTGGAAGACTAGTATATCTACAAAGTATAATTTCACAAGTCGCAGGAGGCGACCCTTGTGAGTTCAAGACCTGATGTATATAGAATCCTCATAGCAGGAGATGAGGAACTAGGATTCAGTCTTTGCGCCAAAGCACTCGACAGGAATCTCAATGATCCAAGAACAGTAGCAAGAGAATCCTTAGAGGAAACATGGCCAGAGGATGAGTGGACAAAGCTTGTCACAATTTCAAAAGATGGAATCATCACAACCTATGAGTTAGACTTGGAACTTCATGGTCCATGGGTATGGGAGTTGTATAGTACTCTAGAACCTCGAGATTACTTTAGGAGATTCTCTGGTGTTATCTTATGTGCGAACCCGTTTAGAGAAACCCTGCCTTCAGAGTTGTCGAACTTTATGAATTCTGTTAAGCTTCATGTAGGCCACCCGTTACCAACAATTATGATTGTTGACCGTTCAACAAAACTACTCAAGGGTCAAACTAATGCACTTCGAGGGATTGCTGAAACACTTGCAGTTTCAATAATATTCATTCGATTGAATACAGGAGAGAATATTGAGAAAGCATTCAAGAGCTTGACCGAACAGATTTGCGGGTGTGCTTAAACATACATTTTGATGAACCAACTAAATGTGGTAGGTATGATAAGCTCTTAGAAGGTTATAGCATTTGTAATCGTTTTTGTGTAGCTGAAGTGTAGAGAAGCTAGTTGAAACAAAGAAATATACCTTAGAAAATCGAGCTTAGGTTCCAAAAATGCACAGCCCGACCCTTTCGCAACGCTTATATCAAAAAGTTGTTATGTCAGAAGTAGCGCCCCAAAAAGTTCCTTAGTTGGAACTAGGCCGAAAGATTTTTAAGTGAGATTTGAGTATATAAAGCTAACGGAATCTGAACGGGGATTGAACGTATTCTGATGGTATTTCTGCGCCACGATGCAAGAACTACTGCAAGATTATCAAAGGCTCGTGAAGGGTTACGTCCTGCGACATAGAGAGGTAGTCAGATAATGTCATCAAGACCTGACAGAAAACAACCGGATCGTACAAAATCATCTGGTTTCACGTGTCCTGAGTGTGGAGGCCGTGAGGTAGTGCAGGATTTGGAAAAGGGTGAACGCATCTGCGCCACCTGCGGGCTTGTTGTTAGCGAACATCGTATTGACACAGGACCCGAATGGAGAGCATTCACCAGTGATGAGAAGGATGCAAGGTCACGGGCTGGTGCTCCAACCAACTACGCGATCCATGACAAAGGACTCTCAACTATGATTGACTGGCGAGACCATGATTCACAAGGTAAACGATTTACCGCCAAGAAACGTTCTGAGATTTACCGACTTAGGAAATGGCAGATTCGCACACGAGTCCACAGTTCTGTAGATAGAAATCTTGCTCAGGCTATGTCTGAACTTGATAGATTATCATCACAGCTAGGACTTACCAAAGGAATCAAGGAACTGGCAGCACTCTTGTATAGAAAACTAATCGTTCGAAGGCTTGCACGTAGCAGGTCCATCGATGCGATGGTTGGAGCGGCAATATATGCTGCATGCAGATTGAGACAAGCGCCACGTTCCCTTGAAGAGATTGCAAGACACTCGAGAGTGAGTCGTAAAAAGATTGGCCAACACTATCGTCTCCTGGTGGAGAAGTTGAAGTTGAGGATGCCAATCTCGGATCCAGCTAACTATGTCCCACGATTCATCACTCAGCTAAACCTACCAGGAAAGGTTCAGCAAAAAGTTCTCGAGATACTCGAGATGGCAAAAGAGAATCGAACACTAGTCACTGGGCGGGACCCACGTGGACTCGCAGCTGCTGCTATCTATATAGCATCAATCCTCATGGATCACAGAGTGACACAACGAGATATTGCGATGGCAGCTGGTGTTACAGAAGTGACAGTTAGGAACAGATACAAGGAGCTTGTACAGAAGCTCAATATTACAATGGCACCATAATAATACATAGAGAGAGAAAATGAATCTGCACAGCACGCGAGGGATCTGGGCCCTCTTGACACCCAGTTTGCATTGGAGGGAACAAACACACAAATGGCATCATCTAAAGTAGATGAAACAAGTAGGGAAGAAGTAATTCTGGAAACTCCTCAATTGATGTGCTCCGACTGTGGGGGCACTGATGTTGTGAGGGATAACGAAAAGGGGGAATTGATCTGTACAACCTGTGGTCTAGTATTGAGTGACCATCGCATCGATACAGGTCCAGAGTGGAGAGCATTTACCTCCGACGAGCGCGACTCACGCGCACGTACTGGTGCTCCATCAAGCTATGCACTGCATGATAAAGGTCTCTCAACGATGATTGACTGGCGAGACCGTGACTCGAAAGGGTCATCTTTCAGTGCTAAACAACGAGCACAGATCTATCGCCTCAGAAAATGGCAGATAAGGACAAGAGTTCATTCATCTCTTGACCGAAACTTAGCGCAAGCAATGACCGAGATAGACAGGCTGTCATCGCAGCTTGGACTCTCTCATGGCTTACGAGAGCACGCTGCACGCATGTACAGAAAGCTCATCGCTGGAAGGCTCTGGCGAAGTAGGTCAATCGATGCAACTGCTGCAGCCGCAGTCTATGCAGCATGTCGGCACAGGGGTTCCCCACGATCAATCGAGGAGATAGCTGAACACAGCAGAGAGTCGAAAAAGAAAATCTCTGCTCACTACCGAATGCTGGTGACCAAGCTAAAGATTCGAATGCCAATATCATCACCAGAAAATTATGTGTCCAGGTTTATCTCGGACCTCAACCTCCCTAGCGAGGTCCAAAAGATAACAATGGATATCCTCGAACAAGCAAAGAAAGTAAGGGGGTTAGTGACAGGCCGTGACCCAAGAGGTCTAGCCGCAGCGGCCATCTACATAGCCTCAATAATTTCTGACAACAGAGTCACACAGCGTGACATCTCAAGAGTCAGTGGCGTCACTGAGGTTACAATCAGGAACCGCTACAAGGAGCTGGTGAGTAAACTTGAACTCACAATGGCTCCTTATCAGTAAACTTAACTCGGCTGCAGGTATCTGCAGCCACCTCACCTTTTTGGTTTGTATGTGTGTCGAGAGAACCACATGGTGATATCTTACACTCTAGTTGCTTTCCTCTTTACACACCCCCCTCTGCAATTTCTGGAATAAGAGGTCGTGATTTTGCTTGGATATGGCTACTCTCGATTATGTTCTCTGTATGAGAGAAATCCATCTTCAAAGCTATTGAGGGGCAGAGAGCTCCAAACTCAAGTGAGTGTTTAAACTCACCATTGGCTGAACTAACAGCCTCATCAAAAGCCATCGCGAATTCAGAGAGTGAAACTTCATTTTGGAACATCACTGATATTGTGTAGTATGCTCGACTACCATTGATAGTACCCATAACTGTATAGTCGTTCAGCTGAGCACCTGTTTTCTTACAGGCAGCTGCAATTCCTTCATTGACATGAGCATCAGAGAGTTTTTCACCTGTGAGATTGACGACTCTACCTTTGCGACCTATCCTGTAAACAGAGAAGGGATCAGTATCAATGAAGGTAAGCATGTCCCCTATTCGATATCGTGTATATCCCATTAGGTTTGTTAAAACAATCTCGTATCTGTGACCTTTCTTTACATCAGACAGAGGAATCACTCTAGGGTCATCCTTCTGGGTGTCTGTTTCTGGAATGAACTCAAAGTAGTTGATATGTGGCAACAGTTGGATGCCATTATCTGTGTGATCCAAGAGAGTTGTGCCATAGATACCCTCTGAACCAGCATAGTTGTCCCAAAGAACAGCATTTGGTAAGGTTTCCGTGAGCCAGGGTTTGTAGGGGTCTGCATCAATTCCAGTGGCACCCACCATGATGAGATTGGGCCAGAGGGTTTGAAGATCGAGCGTTCCATCGTCATTTAGTGATTCTCGAATTCGCTGTTCATGTTTTGAGCCTTTAAACTCATGAAGTAGACTTAGCCCATACTCATTCTGCATCTTTCTGATGAATGAGATTGCCAGAGTTGTTATCCCCGCTAAAGCAGTGACATTCTCCTTTACACCATACTTCGCATACGCCCAGAGCTTCTCTTGAATGTTAGTCATGTTGAAGACTTCTTCTCCAGGTTTGATGAGATTGCGAAGAAGAGAATTAGCAACCATTTCTCGTGAGATACCAGTCATATATCCTTGAGGGACTCCATTTATTTCTCCAATTCGTGCTGGTGCTGCAAAAGTGACCATAGTTCCATCGAAAATCTTTTCGTTCCCTTGTTTTCCGTTAATGAATGACATCAAGAACAGCATGCTCGCTTCAGAATAATCAGCCAATCCTGCTTTGCTTATTGGCAGAGCTTTGGGTTTTCCTGTAGAACCGCTGCTCTGAACATACCAAATTACAGGATCAGCTGTTATTATTGGAATCGTTGGTGTTGCATGAATCTGTTTCCAGTAAGGCTTCATTGTATGATAATCTTGAAGTGGTACAGTCTCGCTAAATTGTTCTGGAGTCTTGATCTTGGAGAACATATGGTTTCTCCCAAACATAGTATGACTATGTTTCTCAAGTATCGACATGAGCTTGGCGTTAGTCATCTCGATAGGTCTATTGAGGATTTCAGCTATCTGCTTCGCCTTCCTCTTTGCCAAGAGGGGAATGAGCTTGCTGATCACTCCCATCAGAGAATCACCCTTCCCAGTGATTCCTGAATTTGATATGACCAAAGTCTATACTTTCGAATTGACATCTAGTCTTGCCTCCTTTGGTTTCTTGAGATTTCTCCTGAAACCGTATGCTGCTTTCAATGAACACTGGATTCTATTTGTCCTCTGTCTGAAAGACATACATGCTATTGGTGTTGGAAAACAATTTAAAAAATCAAAAAAATTCAGCGAACTGAATATAAGCCATAATAATGCTTCTTTGGTATTTTAAAATTCTATTCGTTCTTTTTGATTTTCTCTAGAGTCGAAAAGTGCAATCAGACCTAACCAATATCCCAACGTTCGTAGGTCCGAACTAATCCTGGAAGACTAATGTCCTGCTTATCTCGTCCAGAGTTATGGAATCCAAAAATCACCACTAATAGCTCTATTGCTGAAACGGAGATGACTCCCAATGACAAGCAGAACATAAAGATGAGATATTCTGATAGAGGACCTGAAGAGTAAGCAATAGGTGCGATTGTATCGATAGCAATGGTAATTGAAATTATTGAAAGTGCAAGAGCACCGACCTTGACTCCCACCGAATCTCTTGTACTCAGCCTAATCATTATGCTATCCATTACTCCCAATAATAGCGGGACTAGAAATATCAAAATACTAGGTACAGCACTTTCGGTTGTGTAGTGGATCCATTGAATCCCAACTACTGAGAAGTACATTGCAGCACGTAGGATATTGATTATCTTCAATTGTTTTGCAGTATTACTCCTAACAACTTCCTCCTCATACAATATTGTTCAAATGTACAAAGAAGAGCCATGATATATTAATTGGCTTTTGAGAATGCGATATTGATGTCGTACCAGAGTCTTTATTGCAGGTATGGACACAAGTCTCTATAGATAAATGAAATGAGAGGATTAAATTAGATTCTAAATTTAAAATGATGCTAGAATCCTCTCGCTGATCGTCATAGCACTTAAAAATAAAAGATGGGTCTTATGAGGTCTTATTCTTCAAGAACCTAACCCTTAGTAGTTTTTTCTAAATGAGAACAATTATGCTAACACAACTTGAGGATCAACTTATTGCAGCTCATAGCGAAGCAAATGGACAGGGAATGATAGATGTCACCCTCCCACTTCAGGTGATGTTCAGCAATACCGACAGGACCATATGCAAAGCTAAGCTCCGTTATCATAATCCAGATAGAGATGCAAGTCTAATCTTGATTGTTGGTCTACGTAGTGACATCCTTTCCCCATTCCAACGTTTTGAGGTGGACCGGAAGGGGAGGTATCTCCCATGTGACATTCTAGGAATTGTACCAGGATTAGCCCTTATGGTAACATCAATTAACACTGGATTGGCGCTTAGTGCCATCGCAAAAGACAACACGACAAGACTTGTACTGGTCTTTGAAGGTATTTCAGGAAGGAAGGGTGGTAGCTTGAAATCACTGTCTGCTTCAGTCAGTTATTTCATGCAAAGATGGACTGAATGGACTGATGTCTTATTAGGTATCATTCGTCGAGACCCTATAGTTGTTAGTTGGGACATAGACTGGAGAGAGTTCCTCGCTGGAGAATCAGGATTCGTCACAATGCCGTGGTTCCGTCCAATGACATTCTCTGAACGAGAGTTGGCTTTACGGAGAGTATTGGTAGCCTCGAAAGCACTCTTAGCTTCAGTCCTTAGTGAAACCCAGCTAAGAGATCCAATGATTCTTGGTTTGAAAGATTGGCTGGATGACCTTCAACCACTACCAGAAGTGATTGGTGGAATACAAGTCAGTGAGGAGGTTGAAATCTAAATGCAGATTGACGATTTTCTTCGTAGCATCCCACTTGCGCCATTTACTATGCCACAGATAGCATGGCTTGCAGGAGCAGTTGCAGGACTGAAGTTTGCAAGTAATAGAAGTCCTAGTTGGCTCTGGGAAGATTTCTATGAAGATATCTACGAAATGATTGGCTTGATAGGCCATGTTGAGCCTGCAGATCCAGGCACATCACCACAGGATGGTGATGGACAAGTTGGTTCAGCATTTGAAGCTCTTGGTGGTTATGTAAGTGTGGTTGGCGAGATGACGCCAGTGGGTCTGTACTTTCGAGTACCACTATCCTATCAAGGAAGTGTCATTCAACTTCTAGACGGTTTGACAATATTACATGTTCATGGCGAAATTGTGATTGCAGCCGCTGACTTACCAGCATTTCTTCGGCTTGTACCGATTAAGGGACCCCTGGCTGAGTGGCTTGAAGAAGAGGATATTCTATGAGATTGATTGCAACCTTCAACTCTCCCATGGGTCTATGAATTTACTCTTCTGAAATATTCTCTGAAATGTAGTCATCTGGTATGTCTTGTAGGATCGTAGTCTTGCTGTAATTGATTGGGTTGTAATCTTTTGTTTCGCATTCCCTCCCGAGAGTTTCTCTCGTATTACCCCACCAACAACATCTGTCTTGTAAGGAGGTAATCGTATGTAAGCGACCATATTTGTTGACTTGTCGATGAACACATGCACAAAAGGAATCCTCGATATCATCCAATCGATGAAAGGTTTTCTTAACTGAGGTTCCTTGAAGGCACCAGCAATAAGCATCCCTTCAGGTAAACCACAGTACTCAAGTGCAGGAGCATAAAGAAGTCGAAAGATATTGTCATCAAGCATTTTATGAAGATACTGTCGTGTGGTCTTTGGAACTAGTCCTAACCGTTCCATCATCCACATTCGAGATTTTCGGAGACCTCTAAAAGTTAAAAGAGGACCAATTAGGTCGATTTGCCTTGTCGTTAGTTTAACAGTGGGTTTTGTATCATACTCGGTCTTGCGATAGAGCCAGGAGTGATTTCTCTCAAGAATTTTTGAAGCAGGTTTCCATGGTTCGAGAATCCAAGTTTTACTCTTCTTGTCATATAGGTCTAATCTCATTGAAATGAGTTCTGAGTTGAGAGTCATCTGAATGCAATTTGGAGATACAGAATTTGTGGGGCCTTCACTATCCATTGGTTCAATATGAACTGTGCATCCATCGTGACTAGATTCTGAGAGCACCATCTTTTTGATCAATCCAGCACTTGTTATACTGGGTTTCTGTTTTTCAGTGAAAACAAAGCGATATCTAAGACCCATCTTTGATAAGGTTGGGAGATATCTCTCAGTAAGAATCATTGCCATTCGATGCAATGTATAATGAGCCATTCTTCTCTTTGTACCAGTCACCATGTCAACTTCTGACGCTACAGGTCGTCCAGCTTGTTCACACTTAGATAGGAGCTTGCATATCTTGTAGAGTGGTTCGAAATCAAGGATGTTAATATTACCTCTAAACATCTTTAACATCGGTTCATGGTCTGTAGCTGTTGGCCCGTCAGGACGTAAAGCATGGATGTTCCATCGTGTTAAAGTCATCCTTTGGAGATCTGTTTCATCAAGAGACACCGACTTAGCTCCCCGCCTCTCTCCAATTTCCTCTAGGACTTCTGCTGCGATTCTTTGTCTTGTTTTATCGACAACACGTTTTGGTGAATCTCTATCAATACTTAGAAACCTTGACCATTTATCGATTTTATCGGATAATGGATCTTGGGGCGCTAGACTTCTAACAACCAAAGCATTCTGGATGAGAATCCCTGTGAGTGATTCCTTTATCTTCTCAAGATCATCAAGAACATCTTCGACCTTTTTATCTGATATCAGTGAATCATAAATTTTCTCGAGACCGTCAAGCCTGAATTCTTCAACCTTGATCGACCAGAGAGGCAAGAGCCATGGAATCGCTCCACCAACAAAGTCAGATATGATATTGATAGAAAAAAGAGCTGCAGAAAGTGAATCAAGTCCTTGCGGAACGAGCGGCCAATTATAATCTTTAGGAGCATCTTCTATAACAAACCGTGAAAACACATATGACAATGTGTCAATCTCATCAGAACTTAGGTTTGTTGGAAAGAGTGACTTCACTTGCATTCTTGTATTAGATCCAACTGGGACTAGTGGTCTCATTTTTGTCGTCACTTTTCGTGTGACCTCTTCATATCCAAGGGCCCGGTTGATTGTTGATTCAGTACTAACCTCATTTGGAAGTGGTTGCAGACGAAACTTGCTCTCAAAGAGCCGCTCGTCTAATTTAGCTGACTGCACCTTCCATGTCGAAGAATCAGCTATGAGATTTTGAAGGATGGTGAGATCCTCAACCATTCGTCCTTTCCTCAGCCAGTCAACAGTAACTTTAGCTCGCTTTCCCATCGTCATCACTTGATAGAAACAGCTCCACTTATCACTATAGGATACACACCTTAGGAGCTTATTAGCATAGAGCAACACTATGTTACATGAGGCAAAATCAATTAATCCTGGAGTTTTCGTCCTCGATTCCAGATTATTCTTCTTCCCTTCAAGAGACCCTGACAGAAAGTCTCTGGGACACAGCCAAGGACGAATCACTTCACATCATTCTTAGGGAGCCAGCACTTCTCGAGCTTGCAAGGCGTCAGGAACCTGGAGTTCTTGCATATTGTGATAGACTCCTCCTCTCTGATGATCAAGAGTACTGGTTCTCTGCATTGAAGGTGCTAGAGCGACTGAATACATATGATGCAATCAAGAGGTTACTGGTTATCTGTGGGTACTCTTGTATTGAGGATAGAAAGATCGTAATGCATGTTCTTGCCCGAGTGTTGACACCTGCTCATCGAGAGGGATTCCGAAGGATACTTCGTTCCATCATTACTCCAGGTGTAATTGATGTAACAGGTTGGTCAACTACAGCACTGAGTGTTCTCAATGCAGTATGTTTCGATAAGGGAATCATTGTAGAAACCTCTATCAACTCTCTTGCTAGGTCTTTCAAACAGCCAGAAGCTATAAAGAAAACAACATCTTCTATTTATATTCAATCAAATAAACAACGAGAAAAGCACCTATAGACCTGATTTTCCTGAACACTCAGTGGTCGTGATGATCATCATTGAAAACCTAAGGTAACAGATTAGTAATAATAAAGCCTAGTTGTTGATAGAATCGAAATCCTAAGGGAAATGGGAATCTCTCTTACAAAGAAGATATGGGTTATTGTTGGTTGACTGCTACAGGAATAGAAGAAGTTACTAATCCTCGACATCTTTTGGAAGAAGTCGGACTTGGCTAATTAGACCACTAACATCAGCGTCCCATGTTCCATCATCTTTCAGTAATCGCTGATACAGATTATTTCTGTAAGCGATGTATGAAGATATTGGTAATGCGCGAAGATGAACACCATTCTCAGATGCTACTTGAGGTAATACTGTTAGAAGATCATATGCTTTGTCTTCAGGAATTCGAGTCATTATAAGACTGGTTTTGCCATCCTTTGTAATTCGGACATTAGCACTAGGAGCATGTTTCAAAAATGATCTAGATAATGAACAGACAGGGGAAGAAGGTCCTTCTACAAAGATACAAGCAGATGTCAGTTTATGTAGAACTGATGAATAATGTAAAGAGAGAACTCCTTTCTCTCTTAGGTGTACCAATTCATCCTCAATAACCTGATTTTTGATATTGAAATAATTAGAATATTGATTTGTTTCTAGTGATGTTAGATATAATCCCCATGAAATCAAATCTAAAATTTTGGCTTGTCGCTGATTGATACTGATAGGTGACTTGTTTTGCCAACCACCAAACTCATTTCTTAGTTGTCTTAAGCTACGTTTTCGTTCCAATGATTTGATTAAAATCGAGCTGTTTATAGACCACCTTCGATTTCTATTATTGTAGAGCGACAAATGTAGTGAACTCATCTCCCAATCAATTACATGGATTTTTTTTAGAATTCTTGTCACCCTTTCTACCGCATTTGGTGGCATGACCATAATTTGCACTTGAGGAGCTTTGCTGGTTTGAAATCCCAGTTTCGCTGACATCTCAAGATGTTTATGAGGCCATTTGTGAGCTGCACCGTAATAGATTGCAGTCTTCAGACCTACTGATTTTCGCTGAACATATCCCCTCATGAAAAAGCCCATTCTTGATAAAACAAGTCGATCACTCCACGAGGTTTTTGATTTCATAGCTTCTTCCTTTGTCACAGGAAGTTTTGTCAGGATTTTTCCCTGTGTGTTTAATGTCTGCGCGTATTTGATAACACACTTCATCATATCTGGAAACATCTCTTGAATTTTAACTTCTGCTCGGACCCAAGGGTTTTGAATTTCAGTCTCAGGAATTGGTCTATCAGTCAATTCTAATAGACCTTGATCAGCCATCATCATAATCCTGACATAAGGGGGTGGTTTGACACCATCAATCAAACACAGCAAATGTCCCTCAACCAAAGTTCGAAATACATCAGCAGAGGAGTACCTTGTTCTAAAAACAATAGGATCTTCATTCGGTATCTCTGATTTTCTAAGCCATCCTAAGAAAGCTAGCACTTGAGTTCGAATTGGTTGCGGAAAAGAAGAGGGTACGAGCGGTTCAAGCGTTTCTCTTATTGTGTCTTTGATTGTCAGATTTGGTATTGTGACATCTTCTACAAGAGAGGCAATAAAGGGCCATGAAGGAGATTCTGAAGTTAGTAGGTCAAAAATTTCAGGCCTTTCTGTTCTGCTATGGAATATATCTTTGTGAACTACCAAATCTCGCTTCATGGATAAAAGAGATACTTCATATTTGTGAATCAGATATGCATCAATTAGAACTCCATCTTCAATGTCAGAAATTGAAAGAAGAAATCGATTATCATTCACTAATGATTGAATAGTAAATATGACGTTTGGTACTCCATCAACAACATGTACTATCCAATTTCCAGTGCTGGCGGGATACATCATGTCTTCGCCAACAGGTCGTGAAGAGTATCTCATCTTTAAGATCAAGATTGGTCTGAAACTAATGAGTTCATTCTCATCAAATTCCAGAGTTTTAATTCCCCCAAGATGATGCTTGGGAATTCTAAATGATACATCAGTCGCTCCTCGAATAGTGGTTCCATCTTCGAGTTTTATCTCAGGACCTTCTCTCCAGTACTTCAACATCCCTCTATGAGCTAAGCCATGAGTTGGATAAACTATCACATGGATTGATGTCGACTCCTCGTTCATTGAAATCGGTATTTCCCTTGATTAAAAGAGGACTATATGTATCAACCGTTCAAAATAGTTATGGAAAAGAAAAATCACTCAGTGTAGTTCGATCTACACTGAGCTTGTTCGATTGTTGGTATCACCAAGGTTCTGGAGGTAAACCACTTGGATCACATTTCAATACAATGTAATCAAAGGGAGATTCAGAGACCTTGTTTATTTCATTAAACCGGTCGTTGTTGTGTTTGTACATGGTTCATTACCAAATAATAACACAGCAACAAAGCGTTATTGAAACACAGCTTTCTACTTGCTAGTTTCTCAACAAGAATCAGTGTTGAATATTTCAAAATCGCCGCATTTTGATAGTAGTTGTTGGTGAGCTTATAAGGGACAAGCAAGCACAAAATAAGCTATATTGATTAGGAGATATGAGATTTAGATATGTGTTCTTTGGCGATTGAATTTTCCTTCTAATCAACAAAGATTCGTAAAATGAACCTGAGGGTCCAGTGGACAGCTATTGGTTGATACTGATTAGAAATTATTCGGTTTCAAAGAGTGACTGTTTGATGTTTGTAACCTTCTCAGCTTTAGTAATCAAACTACGAAGTTTAAGTGCAACTTTTCGATTCCCCAAAGAGATACCACCAACCACAACATCATCTTTCAAAACAGCTTTATGATATTTTCCACCCTCTATGTCAACGGAAACAATTGACTCATAATCAGGAAATCCTGGATTAACAATACCAATACTTGTTAGCTCAATCCCTGCAACCTGCAGCTGATTTGATGGGGTAATGCCATTGAATTTTGCACTCCCAAATTCAATCATGTTCTGAGCGGCTATTCGAGAGCTTGCTGTTGCCCATGGAATTATTCCATACCATTCATTATTCCACTCCATGCAGTCTCCAGCTGCAAACACACCTTTGGCAGAAGTCTGCATATAATCATCAACTGTAATCCCATGATGATAGCTAATTCCAGAATTCTTAGCAATAATAGTATTAGATCTAACACCAGTTGCTATAACAACCAAATCACCCTTGATCTCGTCTTTTTGTGCTGAAACAATGCCTGTAACATCTTCATCCCCTGAGAGTTCCCTACATTCGAATCCAAAAAGAACCTGAATTCCCTTCTTCTCTATCTGTTTTGTTAGTACCTTGCTTCCTTGATCATCAAGTTGAAGTGGAAGAAGACGGTCTTCATTCGTGACAACGATTGGATCGCCACCAATTTCCTTCATCGCTGCAGCTAATTCAATACCGAGCGGACCTCCACCGATGACAATCTCTCGACCAGCACCCTCGACTGCTTTCCGGATATCAAGAGCATCGTCAAGCGTTCTGATAACATGGACGTTGTTTTTATGAAGTCCTTCGAAAGGTGGGATAAAAGGACGGCAACCTACAGCTATCATTATAGAGTCATACTGTTCATGGTCCATTGATGTTGATTTGATAGCCATCCTCTTTGTGTCTATTTGAAAAACTGGAGTCGATAAATAGAGATTAACATCGTTTTTCTTGTACCAGTCAAGGTCATACCGTATTGTTTCTTTGATTGTACGTCGTTTTGCTATTAAATCTATCAAATTTGGTCGAGGATAATATGGATGGCGTTCATCAGTGAAAACATCAATCTCAACAGTTTGATCTTTATCTCTAATCTCACGGACTGCTGTCGTTGATGCTACACCATTTCCAATAATCCCGACTTTTATCATGGTTGATGCTCCTTTGAGCCATTGATTGATGCATTTCCTTATTGAGTATGTCGTATTGACAGTAATCAGTCAAAACATGCAATCACACTCTTTTTTAATGTCACATCAGTTTGATTAGTCATGGGAGAGCAGAAATCCAAACCTAGCAGGATAAAAGCAGTCCTCTTTGATATGCATAAAACGCTAACAGATGTTGAAGAGGAATTTATCTCCTTGACAAGACAAGTAGCTCGAACTGTGGGAATTGATTTGACACCATTCTCAGATGATGAAATTCTCACAGCATTGGAAAGTTTCGATGATTGGTTTACGTGTTTTCAAATCGAAAATGATGTTGATATCCACTATGGAAATGAGATAGAACACTGGACTGAAGCAAATAGGGTGATGTTTGAAGCAATAGGAATTACAGGTCTTTCCGATGACATCTTGATATCTGTTGAAAAGAAATGGAGAGAACGTCTTAAGACATGGGAAATGCTTCGACCAGAAGCAAAATCCACAATTTATGAGTTGCACAAGCGAGGCTATCCACTTGGTGTGTGCACGAGGCGTCCTGATGATCCATCATATCTATTGAGAGAATGGGGGATTCTTGATAAATTCTCCACTGTCAGATGGACTTCAGTTCCTGGATATGCAAAACCCTATCCATACACATTGATTCTTGCAGCTGATGATCTTGGAGTGAATCCACAAAACTGTGCGTTTGTTGGAAATTCAGTTGATGTAGATGTTGTCGCGGCTCAACGAGCTGGAATGACCCCGGTACTCGCAACATGGGCATATACAGAAGAGGTAGTAGAAACACCCGAAGGAACATACATCATAAACAAAGTTTCAGAGCTTTTGGATCTTCTTATTGAATTATAATCTTCGAATAATCAATTCTCGTCTTCTTCATTCGATTCGTTGTTTTCCATGATGTTTGAATCATTTGGAAGGCCCTTTTCTCGGAGTGGCAGGAGTCTGCTTATCATGTTGAATAGAAACGCTCTAAATGATGTGAAGAGCCGAAATGGGAGTATTAGGGGACTAAGTAGAAATCGAAGTATCTTATTCTTCATGGTTGCTTTTTCAGGATATCCAATATATGCAAGAGAATGTTCACGAAGGATATCCTCTAAGGCAACAATAAGAGCTTCCTTTGCTAATTGTGTTAGATCAAGACTCTTGAATATATCACTGCTACTGAAATCTTTTCTTTCAACAACACTTTTCCATTTGAGATACTTTGCTTTTTCAATGATGTCAGTTAATGAATATGCAAGCTCTCCAATATATGGAATGAGTGTTTTTTGTACTTCAGTTGGTGTTGGCTCATATGATAACTCATGATGCATTTTCTCAATAGCAAACATCTGTTTTAATGGAGGTTTGAACCATAGTACATGGAGAAGACCTTCTATTTTTCGTAGAGTTGTTCTATCTCTCTCCTCAATGTGGTCTGGAATCTTGTCAAGGACTTTCTCTTTTGCCTTGTCTACAGCCCCTCCACTAAGCTCTCTCCAAATTCTATCAAGTTCAAGAACAGCCTTTGCGTATCTATTGAATTTGAAATCAAGGTATTCTTCAATGTCCCTTGGAGTCAGAACATCAATGGACTTTATATCAAAAGAAGTAATTCCCCCTGCAATTTCCCAAAGACGTTTTGTGAAGAAATCAATTGTATTTGAACATTCAGGACACTCAATCCTTAATGCATGGTCTCCAGGTTGAGCAACTATGAAGCATGATTGCAAAGCATTTTCTATTGATGTAAAGGATGGGAGGTCAATTGGGAAAAGGTCCATCACTCCGTGTCCTGCTGTTGACCAAGCAGAAAGACGATTATTCCTTTTGTCCAATTCAACAATGATTCGTTCCTTATCACCAAGATGATCAAATTGTTGTGTGAAACCCTTTGAGTATGCCATCACTGCATAGAGAACATACCTTTCTTTGGATGAGTCAAGACCTGGCATTTTCAAAATCAAACCTACAGCATCCAGTGGTTCACCTTCAGACAACCACGCACCAGTAGCCTGGTCAAATTCCCATCGATCACCCAATTCATAGAAGACATCTCTAAGACTTCTGAGGTCCACTGCTTCTTGTGCCTTCTTGAGAGTTTCACGTTCCCATTGTTCATATTCCCGTAATAGCTTAGACATACTTTTTCGTTCTAATTCAAGCCACTGTGTTTCGATTTTTAGCTTGACCTTCAAGTAGGAGTCCTCTTCTTTTTTCTGCAGTGTTTCTAAAATCGTTGTGGTTTGAGGCCTCTTATGACTATCGTAATTAGTCATGACGAATTACTAAAAATCAAGAGAGAATGTATATCAGAAAAAACTTTAGCAGTCATTTTTGCCGCTTCATCAATCAGTGAAGGACTTGTAACAAATGAAGTCCTGTTATTAACGGAGAAGGATGATCTTTCATTAAGAATCTCTACAATATATACCGAGGGAGTTTCAGTTTGTTTTACTTTCCAACCATTCTCTTGAATTATAGGTTCATATGTTAGTCTATCATAGATGCCCTGCACTTTGGCGTTCTTTGTTTTAACAACAATACGCTCTAGTTCATTGGATGGAAAGCCCATGTGATAATTCAAGCTTGATTCGTCAGGGAAGGTTATTTTGACACTGAAATCTTCTAGAACTAAATTTGTTCGTCGTTCAATCACATGTACAAAATTTTTGATTCTAATTTCAGATAGACTTGTGTCTATATCCCACAATCTTTTTTCAACAAAATATTGGAGATGACTTAGATCATCTTCAAAACCGTAATCTCGTCTTATTCTGTAACCACTTAGATAGCTCATGAGTGAAGCTATAAGAAAAACAAGAGTACCAAGAAGACATAATGGATGTCCACCAATCCCAAAAAAGAATGATGTTGATGAAATAGCAGCCCAAACAAGTATTCCAAACCATGAAAGGTCATTTAGATCATCTAAACTTCCTTTGTCAAATTTTGAGATGTTAATGTCAATCTTTTCAAAAATCAGTGGGATTTCACCAAGATGAATCTCTACAGTGTGATGCTTCCCATTATCAGAGATTTTTGCAGGGTCAATAAATTGGAGATTCTCTCGGTTAGATACTCCAAGATCATAATATGCTCTTGTGGCAGGAAAACCCATAGCAATCTGAGATATGAATAGGAGGAGTGTAGACATAACAGTACGAATTGTTGAGCAGACTATCCAGAGAAATGCAGTGTATACAAGTCCAATAAGCAAACTAATTGCGAGCATAAATATATGATTCTTTCTCGCAGTCGAGCTATCAATTAAGACTAGTCGCTTTGATGATACCTCCTCCAATTTGCTCATTGCTCTCCTCACCCTCATCATTTCATGGGTGGTATAAAGTCTTGATGATTAAAGCGGTCTTTGTAGGATCCTTAACCAATTTAATCAATAAAGAAAACATCACCCTGATTTTCTACAGCTTCAATTCGAATATGCATATCATTCTCAAGGACATACGTTGCATCAATCACCTTTACAATAGCTATAGCTCCATGTTGAGTTGCGTATGTTGCGAATTGGCTTATGGATTCACCAAATTCCGCAAGTATTGCTGTTACTTCTTCAAATAGGCGTTTCATCGAGTCGGGATTCTTGTTAAAATAAGCCTCCAAATCATGATGTAAAACAGGGATAGAATCTGCAGCCCATTCTCTCTCTAGGTCTTCTGGTTCACATACAATCACAACTCTGCCAGAGAACTCCCCAGCTTCACTAACAGATTCACCTCTAAGGATTGGAAAGACCGGTGCTTCTTCACTTTTACTCACAGTTCAACACGCTCTTCTGAGTGATGAGTAATGTCACTACGATTGGATAGCTGAAACTTTAACGTTTCGGAGAAGGTCAGGACAGTATTTGACCTACCTTCAACCTAATAACGGAGTAACATTTTGACTTCATTGGTGTCAAAATGGCTGTTTATGAGTTCGAGAAGAGAGTACCTGTCATAGGGGAAACATCCTATGTGAGTCACTCAGCTTCAGTAATTGGAAAAGTCACAATTGGTGAAGAATGCTATATTGCCCCTGGAGCTTCTGTGAAAGGAGACTATGGCGAGATTCATGTTGGTAACGGAACAAGCATACAGGACAATGTGATTATTCATGCGCGACCTAGTGAGCAAACAGTAATTGGAAATAATGTAACATTGGGTCATGGATGCATAATTCACAACGCCACTGTGAAAGATGATGCAGTTATCGGGATGGGAGCGATAGTTTCAGATTATTCCGTGGTAGGTGAATGGGCAATCATTGGAGAGGGAGCAGTAGTAAGGGCGAGATTTGATGTTCCTGATGGCATGATTGCAGTTGGAGTACCAGCCAAGGTCATTGGGGAAGTCCAAGACCATCATAGAGAAGAATTGACAGGGTTCAAAGCAATCTATCGAGACCTTGCCAGAAGGTATCCTCTTGGTCTCAAGAAGCTCAAGGAGTAAACCATCAATACAATAATGAAGAGAGCGAGAAGCTCTCTTCACTTTCTAAACAAGGGAAACCATTCGATCTCTGTTGAATCTGCTATAAGCCAAACCCCAAGTGACAACAAATAATGCTGCTGCAATGAGGATTGTAATGATATTTGAGAACCATACTGCAGCAGGATCAATACCTCCTGACTCCAGGGTGATCATTGGCAGAATCATTGGTAAAATGAAAACCATTACAGTTGCACCAGACATCTGATATGCCTCATAGACACGCCGGACTCTTCCACTAATTAGAATCATAATTGAATTCATTGCTAATATCATGAGTGGACCTGCAGTGAGGATAAGAAACAATCCTGATATATCTGGTACAAGCATTGGTGCATAGCCTGCTATCAAAAACATTGAGATTGTCCCAATCTCTGAAACCAATACTGAACCTAAGAGAAGAGCTATACTTGGTATGAAAGAACTTAGAACCTTACCGATGAGTAGCTCTCTGTCAGTTAGTGGTGTACAAAGAAGAGGTTCCAATGTATTCTGTTCTCGTTCTCCTACAAGAGCATTCGCAGCTATAAGGGATGCAGGAATTATTGCAATTAAACCAAGCATGGGGGAGATAGTTGGGCCCAACATTTGCATAATTACATACAATTCAGTTGCATTTGGTGCAGTAAAGATGATAATCCCAACTGTGGCAAGCACCATTATAGGTCCAATTGCTGTTATTCCTATAAGACCGTATTTTACATAGCCTACTTTTAATGCCATTTTCAAGTCGGTTCTCGCAACAATCAAAGACTTGTCCAGAGCCATTATGCAGTTCCTCCTTTTACTACCTCAAGATAGAGGTCTTCAAGCGTTGTTTCTTCTTCAGCAAATTCGACTATCTTAATACCATTTGAGAGTAGAGCTTGCATCAATGTCGAGTTGTTTTCTAGTGGATTCTCGATTACCACCGATATTGAGTCGACTTCCTCTTCTACTTCTTCAACGAAATTCATAGACTTAGCAACCGAGCTTGCCTTTCCGATATCACCAACAACCCGAATCCGAAACTCTTGTTTTGCTAACAGTTTAGACCGAAGTTCTCTTGTTGATCCATGCAGTACTACTTTTCCCTTATCTATGATAGCAATCCTATCACAGATTCTTTGAACTTCAGGCAGGTTGTGTGAATTTATGAAGAAGGTCTGTTTGTACCTTTGAGACAAACTAAGTATAAGTTCTCGAACACGTTTAGCAGCGATTGGGTCTAAGGCGGAAGTGGGTTCATCTAGAAGCAAAACCTTAGGTCTATGAAGAATTGCTCGACATAATGCAAGTCGTTGTCTGTTCCCAGTACTCAATTCACCTGCTCTGTCATCCTTTCTTTCCCAGAGCTCCATGAAAGTGAGTAGCTCTTCAATTCGTTCATGAATTTCATCTTTTGGTACTTCATAGAGTCTAGCAAAATACTCTAGATTCTCATAAGCGGTTAGTGAAGGGTAGATAGTGTGATTACTCTCTTCTGGTAGCACACCTGTGATTTCGCGAACTTGAACAGGATTTTCAATAATATCAAAACCACTTACAACTGCAGTTCCATCAGTTGGATGTAAAAGAGTACTCAATAGACGAGTAGTTGTTGACTTACCAGCTCCATTCGGACCTAGAAGTCCGAAAATAGTACCGGCAGGGATACTGAGTTCCATATGGTCAACAGCAACCAAGTCACCAAAATTTTTTGTAAGTCCAGAGATTGATACCTCATCCAATTTAACCACATCTCGATAGGATTATTTAACTGAAAAAATAAAAACATGATTAACTAGGAAATAGAATCTTGAATGTCTTTACCTAACTCTCATCATTTTTTCAACTACTGCGGTTTGAGTTTCTTTAATTCCAGGAATCTTGTGTATCTTCTGAACAGTAATTTCATAAAGCTCCTCTAGATTGGCTGTTTCAAGAAGAACTACTACATCGTAACTTCCTGTTGTCACAGCAACAGCAGTAGCTTCATCAATCTTACGAAGGGCTTCAACTACATCATCTGTCTTTCCAAGTTCAAGATCCATCAGAATATATGCAAGCACTTTTTCTGTCATACTCTCAACTCCTTAATCTATCATGTATATTCTTTCATTACTACAAGGGTTTCAACATCTTCAATTCCTTGAATCTTCTGTATCCTTTTCAGAATCAAAGAACGTGTTTTGGTCAGATTTCTGCTTTTAATACTCAGTAGATAATCATGATGTCCTGCAAGAGCCGCTGCTGATTCAACACCCTTGATGTCAAACAGCTCAGGGAGTAAGTCACCAGTTAACGGTTTCACTTTAATGAGCACAAATGAACGAACATCCGAAGCTTCCAAGGCTAGAACTCCAATCATTACCAGTATAATGCCAAAGATCTTTAACGACCATAAGAACGAATCCGCGTCAAGCACTCCAAATGCACCGGGTATCAAAAGATTGCCAATAAGAGTAACAGGAATGCTAAGAACTACTGAGATTGATGATAAAGAATTGACAACAGCCATCTTTCCACGACCAAGAGCTCGTATATACATCACAATCGAAAAAAACGCAGTTAGGGAACCTCCAACCATATACCCAAGTAGAGGTATAAATTGGATTGCCATTGATTGCCAAGTGGATTCGTTCATGAAGGGGAAAGCTATTAGACTCATAACTGAATTCAAAACAAGCAATATCCATAACCTCATGTTCAAAGAGTCTACTCGGAGACCAGGAGACAACTCATATCGTTTTGTCTTTCTTTGGAAGTAAGTCAAAAAAGCTGATGATATGTTTAATGGGCCTAGCACAATAAGTAGTGTTATGAGGTCAAACCCGCCAGGGGTCGCTCCAACTAAAAGTACCCCAAAGAGAATTGATATGATTGATTGAATCTCAATGACTGTTGGTGTGTCCTTCTCGGCTAGCAAATCTCCTACGAGAAGGTAGATAATTACTAGCTGTCCATATGGTAGAACAGTTGATGCATCAGAAGATCCAGCCAGGATATAATAGAAAAGAGTAGATATACCAGCGAATAATCCAGCTATTATGATATAAAACATTGGAGTCTTGGGGAGAAGACGGAAACGACCAAAGTCTGGATCCAAACTATATCCCAGAGCTCGTTTTTTCCCATTTACTGATCTTCTGATGCTCAAGAACAAGAGCATTAGTAGCGCTACAACAAAGCTTGTCCATTGAGCTAGAAACCCATATGCAAGCGGGGTGATAGTTACAGTATTCAATGCAACAATGTCGAATATAACAGAGAAAGTCCTCATGACACCTGAACCCAAAGCAAGTGAATAGAAAATCGTCGTTGCAGAACGACGACTCACCGGTCTCTCACTTCGACTACTCACTCACAATCACCCCCCTAATTCAGCAATTGTTGTTTCGTTTCAATCGTAACGATGAAGACTATTCATCCTCAATATTATCTGAAGATTCTTCAATATTGGCTGCTTCATTAGTTATTTCATCAGTAAGCTCAGATTCTTCCGTAAGTTCTGCATCCTCAGATTTTTTCGACCGTTTCTTTGGTTTCTTTTTCTTGTCATCGGTCACTTGTCGTTGTGCTAGGATGAACTCGTCAAAAGTAAGTCGTTTGCCTGATTGGAGCTTTTCAACTGCTTCTTCGGCTCGTTCTCGCTCTTGGGCTTTTTGCTGGTCACGTATCTCCTGACGTTCAATGTCACGTTTCTCAACCGTGAATTTTCTAAGTTTTCCTTGTATCTCTTCGATTTGTGTTCGAAGGTCTTTGAGTTTCGCCTCACCATCTTTAACTTTCTTTAACCATTCGACGAAATTCTTGTGAGCTGTATCAGCTGACTTCTTGTATTCTTCGAGCTGGGGTCGGATTCTAACGACTTCTTGATGATGAATCTGTGACTGCTCAGAGAATTCAATGACCTTCTCATGAGCATCTGAAGCCTCTTCCTTTAGTTTTCTTGCAAGTCTCCGAAGCTCACTAATACGATCTTGTTTCTCCTTTTCTTGACCAATCTTCACAAGCTTTGCTTCAATCTTTGCAATCTCTTCGACAATAGAAAGCTCTTCATCTCTTGTTAGTTGGTCAGTCTGTTGACGCCACTCGAGTTCTTCAACACGACGCATCATTCGACGTTGGTCTGTAGATGGGCTACCAACAAGATTACTTCGAAGCTCTCTGATTTCGTCATATACACTTTTTAGTTGAGCATGAATAGCAGTTCTTCGATCCTTTGCTTCTGAGATGTCTTTGTTTATCTTATCGCGTGCTTCACGTTCAGCTTTAACTGATTCAATGAGACTCCTGACTTCTTTGTTGTGGTCATCTCGAATGTTCTTGTATTCTCTCATTTGATCTCGGTCACGTCTAAGGATCTCAAGTTCGTCCCGAGCTTGCACTTTGAGTTCACGGAGTTTCGCTCGAAGAAACTCAACATCTTCTGGTTTGGCTTCTGCGGCTTCAGTCAAAGGAATTCGTCCTAGAATTTCGTTTTGCGAGTCTTGCTATGCAAGACGGATTTCGTTCACCACATTGGGTGCTTCGATAGCGTCTTTCGCAAGAAGCCTTCTTAAAAGGTTTCGCATGGAACAACTATATTCTTGCAAGAGATTCAGCCAGTCTGTCTGATATGTTAAAATCAGTGACCTGTTGCAATCCATTCCACCCTGGTGTTGCATTCGCCTCCAGAATCCAAAGATTTCCATCAACATCTGGGATAATATCCACACCAACTAACCGTCCTTTAACAGACTTTGCTGCTCTCACAGATAGATCAGTCACATCAAGTGTGTTTTTCTGAGGGACACCACCACTGTGGATGTTTGTAGTAATCCCTGTACCACCAACTCGTTGCATGGTTGCGATGATTTCATCATCCAACACAAGAGCGCGAATATCAAATCCTGGACTCTGTACAAATTCTTGAAGTAGGTAAGCACCTTTTCCAAACATTTGACTATGGAATTTTAAGTAATCATAGATGTTATCCAGATCAAATTCTCGCTCTATTAGCTGAACACCAAGACCACCAAATCCAGTGATTGGTTTTAATACACAGGGAAAATGCTCTTTGACAAAGTTTGCAGCGTCATCAATTGATTCAGTTATGAGTGTCCTTGGAACTGGCAGTCCTGCTGAAATCAAGCGGCGCATAGTTTCAGCTTTGTTTCTCATCAATAGAATTGATGAAACAGAGTTTATGACATCAACTCCCATTTCTGTGAGTGCGGAGAGTAATCCCACACGATTGAAGAAGGTACCAATATCATTTGCTCCTAAGTCGAGTACTATTAGGAGATCTAGCAACGAGAGGTCAACACCATTCATTGTAATTTCATGTCTATTAGTAGAGACATTTCTCGACACTTTCCAAGGGATAACTTGCAAGGTTTCTACGCCTAGCTGGCGAAAGGATGTATCAAGGCTCTGTTCTCGACGAGACCAAGGGTCTGAAGAGAAAAGTCCCACCTTTGAAACATAATTTGGACTCAATATGATCACTCCAATTGAGAAGCAACTATTTCATACCCATAACGACTAGCTTTTATGTTCTATCAATTTTGACTCTTCGTTGAGTCTCATGAAATTGTTCTCTGCTGAAGAGCTTGACATAATCAATAAAGAAATTCTAGGAAAGACTGGGTTCTTTCTGATTGCCTTTCGTAACATACATGGACCGACTCTCCTGAAGAAGCTCTGGACTGAGATGTTAGAAGAGCTCGGGCATACTGTGAAGTGTCTCAGCTGGTGGTCTGGTGCTGGGAATATAGGTCTCTTGGAATGTGAAACCAAAAATGGTCTATCAGTGTTTGGTCAGTGGGTCTTGGATGAGAAACAGGAACTTCTCAGAGTTATGGAATTGGATGAGAAGGAAGTTGTTAACATTCGTGATGGATTTGATGCAGGAACTGTAACTTCTTCAGCAATGAGAGCTTATCGAATCGGTGAGTCTGGAGGAGAGAAGGAATAGAATAAGCTAATCAACTGTAAGAGTTTTCGATAAGTTCCTAGGCAAATCGGGATTGATTCCAAGATCAACTGACAGATAATAGCTCAGTAATTGAAGGGGTATCACATCAAGGATTGGATTGATTAGTATTTCAGACTTTGGTACAACTAGATAGTCTTGCTTGTTTTTAACATAGGGTTCAAGAGTTTCTTCGAGTTCGCCAACAACAATAGTTCTGCCATGTCTTGCTTTTACTTCATTGATGTGATTAATCACCATCCAGCTATCTTCAGTGGTTGTAACAAAAATGACAGGATAGTTCTTCGTCACGATGCTGAGAGGACCATGCTTGAATTCTGAAGAATACATTCCCTCGCAATGATTATAACAAATCTCTTTGATCTTTAGAGCCCCCTCTCTTGCAACGCCATCAGTAAAACCATATCCTAGGCAATAAAGGTCTTTTACATCCGTTAAGGTTCTCGCTAGATTTTTTGCAAGAATACCTGTTCTATCAATAGTGGTCTGAGTTAATGAAGGCAGGTCATCTCGGAGTCTGGAAATGAAAGCTTTTGCTTCAGAGGAATCAATGTGCCCATTTCGTTCACCCAATCGAGCAGCTAAATAGGCAAAGATAATGCTTTGAGAATAGTATGTCTTTGTAGCAGGAACTGACACCTCATATCCACAAGCCATTGGAATATATGAGTCAGATTGAAACATTAGAGTACTTCCAATGACGTTCAATACTCCCAAAGCTTTTCCATAATTTTCGTTCTTTATTAAATTCAAAACATTCAGTATGTCTTTTGTTTCTCCACTCTGAGAAACCAAGAGACATAGACTATTTTCATCCATGGTAGCTCCATACATGGGTTGAAACTGACCACCTATAGCATGAAACATAGGAATTCCTGCGAGTCTATTGAAGTAATATGTACCGACAATACTTGCATTATATGATGAACCACATGCAACCAAGTAATGTCTGGATGCCTTCTCTAGGAGTCGCAACCATTCCTCACACATAGGGCTTTCAAGAATACCAATGACATCACGAGCTACTTTTGGTTGCTCATTAATCTCCTTGAGCATGAAATGAGGATATCCACCCTTCTCTGCAGCGTGTGCATCAACATTCGAAATCTGTGATGGTCTCTCGAGTTGCTTTCCATCTTCTATTCGGAAGACTTTCACATAATCAGGGGTTAGAACTAGCATTTCGCCATCTGCGAGATAGATAACGTTGTTTGTAAGAGGTAGAACTGAAGGAAGGTCACTTGAAACAATTGTTGCATTATTGGCAATTCCCGCAACCAATGAGGAGCCCATCTTGACTGCATATATCTCCTGTTTATCAGCACGGCCAACAGCATATGCATACGCACCCTTTAGATCCTGAGTAGAGAGTTGGACAGCTTCAAACATATCTCCCGTTTCTTCATAGTACTTGTCCACTGCATGAACGCAGAGTTCACCATCATTCTCAGATCGTATAATATGACCAGTATCAATGAGTTCCTTCTTATATTCCACATAATTGTGGATGTTTCCATTGTGCGCACCATAGAAGACTTCATCACAGCCAAAATGAGGTTGAGCATTTGCTTTTGTGGGAGCACCATAAGTTGCCCACCGTAGTTGAGCAATTCCACGGTCTCCCTTCATTCTAGAAAGACCAAGAAGTCTGTTGACATGTTCGATGGTACCAACATCTTTCCTAAGGTCAACACGCCCATTGTGGACTGCAGCAACACCCACACTATCATATCCTCGGTAAGTCAGCTTACTGCTACATTTAACAAGAAGTTCACCAATGTTGTCAAGATTGCTCGTAACAATCCCAGTTATGCCGCACATCAAGGCTTGACTCTGATATTTTGTAATTAAGAGTTACGTACGATTAAATAGTGTACGTATAATTGCTTAGATTTAAGAGTCGAAGCAATTATATCACAGAAATCAATTGATTGTTGAAAGCGAATAGAGGACCACGCCATGGGAAGGCAAAAACGAATGGCATTACTTTTGCATCCGTTCCGGAGAGAACTATACCAAGTGTTATGTGAAAATCCTGGTACATACCTTCTCGAACTAGTCGACATACTCTCCTCTCCACTGGGCACACTCACATGGCATCTTAGAATTCTAGAACGCGAAGGACTGGTTAAGTCACTCAAGTTTGCGGGAAAAAGGCTCTACTACCCTCGAATGTTGAGGTCTCAAGAAGCAGAAATGGCTTACCTTACAATGAGAAGTGATACAGCGCAAAAAATTTTCGCATTCATTGTCAACAATCAGGGATGTTATCAAGAACAGATGGCGGAATCTCTTGGAGTGCATCATGATACAGTCAGATGGCACATTTCAAGAATGGAAGAAGTTGGTCTTGTAAAAGTAGTCCGTGAAGGTAGAAAGAAACGACACTATTTGGACCAACTTGGAGACCTACTCATGAAAGGTAGTCTTAACACAATAACCGAAGCATATGTTATGTTCTTGATGGAGAAGCTTGAGGATGGATGTCTAAATCCAGAGATTCGCGAATCCAAATCGGACCATGTCACTATTCGAATTGATTGTCCTGAACGTGGAAAGGACTGTTTCATTACAATAAATCTAACAGAATGGGAATTTCAGTTCATTGATGATGAGGCTGCGGAAGCCACAGTCAGACATGAAAAAGTGGAAGCAGGTGGAGATTAGGTAGTTCCATCTAATATTTGACGCACCTTTTGAGCAATCTCATCCGGATTTGGTCCTGGACATACAACTGCCAAGAGACGGGTATCATCCACTCTTGTAATCAATAGCCTTAACCCGGCAGTATCAACGGAGATTGAGTCAGTACCCTCAGAGTATGTCAATCCATTTGCAAAGAGGGAGCCCATCAGAGCAGCTACCTCAACCTCGTCCTTGAAACCTACAGAGCCTAGAGGAAGACCATCAAGAGTTAGTAGTGCACCTTGTGTGACTTCTGGAATCTCTTCAACAATTCTACCCAGAATGGTCTGTTTTCCAAATACACTTGTTGAACTCATGACAAGTTCCATTCGTGTTGCAAGAGATTGAAATGCAGGTATTAATGATTGAAGGTTTAGTCCTGCATCATCAGCTTTTGAAATAACAATAATCAGATGGTAGTGTGGCTGAACAATTGTGAGAATTCGCTCAATACTAGTTGAGTGAATTAGATGTGTCGGACCAGAGCTTCTCAAGTGGTGCATAGCCGAGGCACCACCCCAAACTAATGCTGAAGACACTGTGGCGATTATACGAGGGTCATTCTCTCCTCCTCGAGCCACAGCAGCTACCACAACACCCTCCTTTGTACACAGAACTGCATTGCTTACAGAACGATGAACCTTCAATGTGTCTTCGAGGAGTGTTGCTACTTCTCCTAATGTATCTCCGGGCATAACACCAACCAGCACTATGTTTCTTGAAGTTCTGTCATGCTAACGCATTTATAACTGATACTCTTAATGGAAAAGGCTCTGAAAGAACCCCACTTCTTAGAGCAACAAGTTTAAATCGATGGTTCAAAGCAACGACTTTAACGACTACGGAGGCATAATTTTGAGCTCAAGGTCAGGAGTCATTTCGTCAGTAATAATCGTGATATTGATATTCTCCGCAGTTGGTGGCTTTATATTCTTGACAAATCAGTATGTGCCATCAAGAATTGCAGTTGTCGTTATCGACCCTGGATATGGGGATAGGAGTTTCATTGACCAAGCAGTTGAAGGACTGTATGAAACAGAAGTCGTCGTTGATTATGATCTCATAGTAGCAGATGATGTTGACGACTTGCAGAGTACGATCAATGGAATTTCAGTTGAAGGAAATCATGATTTAATCATTGTAATTGGAACTCAAGCCGGTTTGGCAACTGCAGTTGACACTGTTGCAGCTAATCACGTATATCAGAAATTTGGGTTCATTGGAGGATTTGTAAATAGAGATAATGTAGCTTCAGCAACATTCGAAAATGATCAAGCAGCATTTCTGGCGGGAGCTCTTGCTGCACATCTTGCAGTTGATAATGTGAATCGAACGGGAATAGTTGGTATTATCGGTTCTGTATCAACAGACCCAACAGTGATTGAGTTGATTGATGGATTTATACAAGGTCTAAATTATGCTAACCAAACGCTGGGAAACGTGAGTCTTCTTCCAATACAATATGTTGGATCTTACAATGACTCAACAACAGCAGACGTTTATGCTAGAAATATGTGGAATCCAAATTTGGGCAACGCATCTGTAATTTTTGCTCCAGTACGTGCGAGTATTATGGGCATCCGATCAGCAATGGAGTATGCAAACGTTACTTGGTTTTGTAATATAACAAATCGTGAACCATTTGTAATAGGAGCAGAAGCTGATCAAAGATATCTTGGAAATCCAAATATTGCAATCAGATCTGGACCTTCTTGGATTGTGACAAGCGTTGTACCCAGATCAGACTTGGCTGCAGTTAGAATCATAAACGCTACACTTTGGGACCGATTTATCGGGGCACTCGACTATGGTGGTGAATATGCCAGCACTATTGGAGGTAATCTATATAATAATGGAACTATTCTAGCCGACATGGTAGAGTATCAAGAAAACGAGTGGGTAACTGATGCTATGATTAACATGACTATTGACTACCGCCGCGCAATAATCAATGGAACCATTATACTTTCGTAGGTTCATGGTCGTTTCTTGGGGGATTTCAATCCCCCACATCTTCATTTTTCAAATATTGGGAATATGGGGTTAGAACGTTGAATATTAATCAGGAAATAATTAGCCTTGCAAAAAATGCCGAAATACTGAAGGGGCTGGGACGTAATGGATGGGCACTTGCAGGTGTTCACTGTACTAGACAAGAATCAGTTGGAGAGCACTCCTTTGGAGCAGTTCTTGTGAGTCTTTTAATTGCAAAGAGTCTTGCTGATAACGGAGAACGAGTCAATCTAGAGAGGGTTGCTTTTATGGCCACCATGCATGACTTTCCGGAGGTCATAATATCGGATATCCCTCGGGCATCTGTGGAGCTTGGAGGTGAACAACTCAAAGAGGGAAAAGTGAAAGCTGAACAGAAAGCAATTCATCAACTATCTAAGAGTAGCGAGTTCTTTGGAGATTTCATAGTAGAAATCTGGAGTGATCTCATGGAATCTGGTAGTATCGAGGCGCGGATTGTTTTGGGTGCGGACATAATTGATATGCTTATACATACACTTGCATTGGAAAAATCAGGTGTATCTCCCAAAATCCTTGATCAATTCTTCAAAAACAGTATAGATTCTTTGAGAGAATTGAAGCTGGAAATAATTGAAAATACCTTCTGGGAAATTTACAGAGAACATATTGATAATGCTAAGAGAATGGGTATCGAATTAGATCAAATCATTCGTGATTAGATTGAATCGTTCTGATGAAGTCACGATGCAATCCAGCAGCGATTGTTCTTGCAACTCTTACTGGCTCAGGAACTCTACCATCAATTGTCAATTTGTCAAGTAGATTCTTTGCTCTAGAATGACCAATACCAGCAACTGAGAGGTAGAGAGTGTGACCAGTTTGAAGATGCACAGGCTTTCGCTCTCCTATTCTCTCAAGAAGATCAAGACGAATTTTCCAATCGTTCGGGAAGTATTCCTTCAAATATTTTTCAATTCCTTCAGAAGGATGATATGAAATACAGATAACAGGTGTTCCTGTATGTTGGTAGAGTTCAGAGATATCCACAATATTGAACCATGAGACTACCGAACCTCCAAGCATCCATGCTCGGATGTCCTTGCGATTAAGACGATTGAACATCAAAACTAGCTCATCAGTGGAATCACTGCCTCCAATTGTAGGAGTGCAAACACTGAAACCATCAATCCTTAGATCTCCTCTCATTACTACTCCAACCATTATGCTTCGCATATCATTCTTAACAAAACTTTCAGATACCCCAAGAACTCGAACACCTCTCTTCCAACCAATTGTTGCATCTGCTGGAGTTGTTGAATCAAGTCGATATATTGAACTCATGCTTGAAATCCACCGTCAAATCATCTAAGCTTCTAAGAAGTCTCTAAAGTAGTCTTCTAATCGTTATAGCTACATATATCATGCAAACTTTATTAATGCGCATTTGTAAGTGACAATTATTCTAGTCGAGAGAGAGAAGAGAGTGGCTGCCATGTTTGACCCAAGCTTCGAAGAGCTGCAAGAGAAGCTACGGCAGATAATGGAAGAAGCTACTGCACTTGCTGCAGGAATTCGAGCGTGGATGCTTCTATCTAAAGAAGGATTACCTATTTCATCAGCTGTTCCTCAAGGTCTTGAAGAAGCTGAGATAGCAGCAATGGCTGCATCAATCTTGGGAGTTGCAGACCTTGCTGCTGAGAGAATGGATCAAGGAGTACTAGAAGAGATCCTTTTGACCAATGAGAAGGGTCTGATGATCATGAAGAGTGCTGGTGAAAAAGCAATACTTGTTCTTGCAGCCGGCAAGGGAGTGAAAACGGGACTCCTAGTTTATGCTGCGAATACAGCAGCTGAAAAGATTGCTCCTCTTCTTTAATTTTCAAGATAGCGAAGCAACCAATATACTGATTGTAAAACAAAAATCAAATCATGCTCTGATCTGTATAAATGTGATAGAGCCCAATTGTCTAAGAAGTAATTACTACCAGTCGCAATGAGACGTCCACCATTAATGTTTTCAAGACCAACAACCAGAGTCCGTCTTTCGGAATAAAGAGTTCCATTTTCATCCTGAAAGGTGACATTTTTCCAAGCAATCTCGTAAGAATTACCGGAGTAATTAAGAGAACAGCCATTGTAGTCAAATGAGTCAATATTATCAGTAATTGGATGTTGGATCATATCAGTGATTAATTCAGTGGATGATACTCCATTGACAACAATTGTAATGACAGGTATGCTATCGTTATTTAGTGTAATATTAAATAGAGAGAATAATTCATTCGCCTGGTTTTGATTAATGCTTGAATTTGTAAGCCCAACTAAAAGTAGATTGCCCCCATTTTCATAATAACTACTATATGATGCCAATTCTTGAGGAGTATAGGAAAAGAGCTGTATTTTGTCATACGATAAACCATTTACTGAAATCTCCCAAGCACAGGGATCGAGTACGAAGACAGCATCATATAATGATAATACTTCTAGACTAATATTGTCAGGATACCTAAGTTCATCTACTGCTATACCAACAGTTGTAAGTATTCTATAGAGCTTCCGAAATTGTCCATACGAGGAATCTATTGACCAAGATGTATGACTAATGTCAAATGCTACTTCACGTAATGCTACGATTGCTTCGAAATCAAGTTCAATTTTCAATTCCAGATATCCAGAAGATGTAACTGATATGGATGCTTGGAAATCTTCGACTGCATTTGGAGATTCTACTCTCACGTCAAAATGAAAATTGCCACTTTGATTTAAATGTACATAAGAAGGACCTCTTATCCATTTCTCAGCTACACCTCGATAGTTCAAAGAAAAGGTTGCATTGCTTGATGCAAAGATAGACACATGGATTCTCGAGGTGTGGTTAACAAAGAACCGTTCAAATGAAAATGGGCTTTCTGTAGGAGTGATTGCAAAAAGGAGTGGTAACCCTTCTTCTTTCTGGGAGAAGTCAATATAGAGCTGGCTTGTCTTCAAATCAAAGAGTCCTGCTCCAACTTGCCATTCTTCATATGGAAGCTTGGATGCACCAATCATTACTGCCGCTTTAATCATGCCAGGAGTCCAAGTCCAACCATTTGCTAGGCAATGTGTAATAATCCGAGCAACTCCTGCTGCGACAACTGGTGCAGCAAAGCTAGTTCCTAAAACTGTTTTGCCATTTGTGTGAAAGTCACCGCGAGCGGAAATATCAGGCTTCATAATGCGATCTCGTAATGGACCTATTGCTGAGAAAGAATATGGTGAATTAGACTCATCAACCGCAGCGACAGCAATAGCTTCTGGGTAGATCGCAGGAGACTCCACGGAACTTCCAGCAATTCCATTGTGTCCATTATTTCCCGCTGCTGCCACAATGCTCACTCCCTGATTAAATGCCCATCGAACAGCATCACCAATTGAATCATTATAGGTGGGGAAGATTCCAAGACTAAGATTAATGACACTACAATTCTCTTCAAGGACAACCCATCTAATAGCTTCAATAACTGCAGTATGAGTGGCGATATCATTTGAGTCGACAACCTTTGCATTGACAATAGCTGCATCAGGAGCCTCCGATGCAATAATACTTGCAATGTAGGTTCCATGAGTGACTCCTCCAGGCCTACTATCTGTTGTAGTGTTATCGGTTGTAAGATAGCCAAATGATGTATTTACAAAACTCCTAGATGCCACAACGCGTGTTTCAAGCTCCTGATTGATGTTTATTCCAGAATCAATAATTGCCACACGGACTGTTAAATTGGAATCAGTATATGTTGGAGGTATTGCATATAATCCAGCAATACTTCCTACAAAGATAATAGTGGATAGAAGTAACACAGTTCCCCTTCGTCGTTTAGGCTCAAAGGCTTCTTCCACAGTATATCTCAACATCCTTAGTTCTTTTGTTGTGTCTTTCTCCAAATTAACCAATCGAACGCTACATAAAGTCTGTGCGGAATAAGCAATCATAGTTATGATGTAAACCAAATGCTTAATTCGATTACAAATCCTATGAATTTGAGGTTGCCCCTTTTGGTTATGGAAGACCCAGACAGCATCGAACTTGAAGAAGCAACAGGAATTGGAATCTTCGAACCTGGAACTTTTTTGGAGGGTCAAATCAATAATAATCAGATGCTTGGGGTGTTAGGCTACACAGCCCTGGGCATGATTCTCATGATTATTGGAACCGTGGTTATCATGATTCCACTAATGGCGGCAAATTTGATTTTTATTGACATTTATAGTGGGTATATCTACATTGACCCATTAGCAATGCTGATTTTGACCTTAGCAGAGATTGCATTTGTCATTCCTCCAATGTACTATATCAGAAAATACGGACTTCCAAAATCGGCAATTGGTATCAAAAATATGGTTTCCCCTATTGATGCAATTCTTGGATTAGTTTTTGGAGCGACAATGCTTGGTGCAAATATACTGATTTCATGGTTTATGACAGAAGCAACAGGTCCAGCTCCAATTGGGGAGGAACTCCTCGTAGCTAGAAATTGGCCAGAGATGTTTGCATGGATAATTACGATGTTGGTATTTGTGGGTTTCACTGAAGAACTTATTTTCAGAGGGTTCATGCAGAGAAGAATGGAAATGTATTTTCGGACTCGTGGAACATCAAATCACAGAGTCGTTGCCTTATTGATTAGCAGTTTTGTATTTGCCGCAATACACTTGGATATTATTGGGTTACCAACGAGATTTGTGCTTGGAATTTTTCTAGGCTTTCTAGCTCAGCAAAGGAACTACAATCTTCTGGGACCTTCCGTTGCTCATGGAGTTAACAATGCAGTTGTAGTTTTTCTCTCCAGTATACCATTTCTTTTTTAAAAAAAAAGGGATCTGATTATATCAGATCCCAAAATTCATCTTGAATGATTATAGCAATATGAATTGTAAAACCTAAGCGCCATACTTGAAAGCCACTTTTATGTTCGCGCGGAATGCAGTAATTTCATTGTCTGTCACTTTACATGTGAAATGATCAACATCTATTCCTACAATACCCCTAACTGTTTTTGCAGCGACTTCAAGGGCATTCTTACAGGCATCTTCCCAACTTTTGGGTGATTCTCCAATCAGTTCAATTACTTTAACGACACTCATGTAGCTATCAAACCTCCTTGTGAATACTAATGGGGTGAAATCAGAACTTAAGGCTCTTGTCACATGGATTGAAATGAAAGATGCACCTATGCAAGAGTTGTTCTACGCGTAAAAATAATCCATGCAATCAGTATTAGAGCCAAGGACAACTCTAGAATGATTAAGATATCACTCGTAAACTCAGCAAGTGCAACACCTTTGAATGCAGTATCTGCCATCATGACACGACCAAGATTAAGAGGATAATAATCATCAACAAGTCCCACATCCATGAAACCAGTTCCCACAATCATACTGCCAAAGAGTAAGAATAGAAATGACTGATTTGCTTGAAGTCTCGTAGTAACAAGAGTCGAGATTAAAACTCCAAGAGAAGAACCAGAGAGAGACATGAGTGCAAGAACAATATTCATTGTTAGATATTGAGCCCAAACATCGATATTGAATAGTAACTGCCAGAGAACTAAGAGGAATTGAGCTTGCAACATTCCAACTACGAAATAAGCAAAGACTTTTGCTAGAATCGCTTCCATCTTACTTGCTGGTGTTAAAAGCATTCTATTAAGAGGAATGTCGCCAACTATAGCTTGAGCGGCAGTCGCTGCGACTCCGATGAAGACTGCAAAGACAATAAGAAAGACACCAAATGTGGCTTCAAATCCGCTGGATCCAGGTGGTTGAAACTCAGAGATCATTTCATTGGAGATCTCGCCTTTTACCCAACCATGCTCTTCTCTGAACTCTTGAACAACACGATTAAACTTTGAGAAGACTGAAGTCTGGATTTCAAAATCTGTACTACTGATATGGATGTCAACAAAAGCGGGAATGTCTCCAGTTATGTTACCCTCAAACCCATATGGAATTACCGCATAAGCTTCAATTCTATTGAAGTATAATGCATCTAGTGCTTCTACCTCTGTTTCAAAGATTAAAGCAATAAAGTCAGGACTATTTGACAGATACCATGTGAAATTCTCAGATAGATCTTCTCCAGGGTAGGTATCCGTTGGGTCAATATCAACAATACCTAATCTAATTGCACCTTCATTCTTTCCTGTTTCAGGAGAAATACCGATTGCGGCCTGATTAGTTATTGCATACATAGTTCCCATAATCATAGTTGGAAGGACAAACACTAAGAGTAAGGCAAATTTGTCATTCTGAATCAGTCTAAGTTCTTTAAGGAACATAGACCTTATACGCCACAACTTTGTGTTCTTTTTCGTTCCTACCTTAGACAAAGGTATTTCACCTGACTCTTCTTTTGCTTTTTCAACTAGACGCCTTTTATGGATTTTCTACCTGTTTTATGTGTTGATGAGTCCTAGGACCTCCGCGCACATTAGTAAATATAGAACCATTGTCCCAGATTTACCCCAATTCTGAGCATGTTCTTGAACCTGATTTGTATTCATCTTTTCACCTTGATTGTAGAGATTCCCCAATATCTTCTGAATCACAAGATCATTAAATGCAAACACATTGAAGTTACCTAAACCAGCCAGTGATAGAACAAGTACAGTCCATTCGCCTATACCGTGTATTGGTGCAAGTGTTTCAAGGACTTTTTCATATGGAGCTCCCACGAGTGAGTCAATGTCTAATTCATTAGTAGCGATAAGATTTGCAGTATGGTGAATATATTCAGCCTTGTATCCAAATCCAAATTTGCGAAGGCCATCTATTCCAATATTTGTTAATGTGCTTGCATCTGGAAAGTAGTACAATAATTGACTCTGGAAGGATATTGGTCTACAAAGTCCCAGAATCATTCTTCTCGTGAATATGTTTGCAGACTTATATGAGACTTGTTGCTGTATGATTGTTTTAATCAGTGCTTCATACGGTGTTGGAGACATATATGGTCTAATACCTGCAACTCTAGGCGCAAGGTGAGCAATAATGGGATCATTCCGTATCTGAAGTATGGCACCATCAATATTGACTGTTAAGCTTAAGGTTCGCTCTAACATCGCTTTTAGATTCTGCTTTACGATATCTGTTTCTGAGTGACTAACATTTAATGACTTTCCTGGCTTAGTTTGTCTTATGATCAGAGCCACGTGTCTATTCCCGACAGTATAGATGCGACTAAGAAACCCTTCTCCAGTGCATTCAGGTACAGGTTGGATATCAGGATAAATCCAAGAATGTACAGAAGAGAGTAAATCGTAACCTTTTGGAACTTTGACATGGAATGACAATTACATCACTTTAGGAAAGACAAGGACATCAGCCAGATTAATATCTCGCTTATGCTTGTTCTATTAAAATAGTATTGCAAGTAAGAACCAGTCTAGTACTACTCCTTATTCTTGTTGAAAGGGTTGCAATATTATTTGAATTTATCAAATATTCTATATCAAAACATCAGGGTTAAAACGATACCAAAAGAAAAGAATCAAGAGTGAAAATGGAGAGCGGTCCAAAATCTAGGTTAGATAGTCCATCAGTAAGATTCGGTATGATGATACTTGTGGTCATACTCTTGAATTTTGGATTTTTCTTTATACTGAATTTCTTGACCCCCTTAGTCACAGGAGTTATTGTTGGGTTCATGGTGGCTAGAATTAAGAATGGCATAACTATCAGTTTTATAGGGACCATATTTAGCTATTTCATTGTATTTTTAGTGTCTGAGTGGTTACTTAGCTTCAGAAACAATCCACTCGATGTTGCCATAGCTATACTCATCATGGGCTTGATAGGAGCTGCTGGAGGACTTATTGGATCAATAATCTCCATCAAGATAAGGAAATAGATTAGGTATCAACAATTATTTTTCCAGGTGTGAATTGGGCATTTGGACCAACTGTGGTCCTGCGAAGTGGATTACCAAATAAGATCCACTCAACAGTTGAAACAGCATTATCGATTGTGAGAGTCGTTGTTTCTCCATTTCTTACATTCTCTAGCTCTTCAAAGACTTTCGGTTCAAGATTCTCAGCCAAGGTCTTGTCAACTGCAACCTTTACCTCACCTATCAATTCATGGGAATCTAGAAGATCTAGAAACCCGAACTTCCATCCATCACAATACGCACACGTACGCCAATCATCAAAGGGCTTCATATTATTCATTGTGTCAAGTGTAGCACCAATGTAAGAGGCGCCAGAGTTCAAGAATGCTTTCAGTAATGGGCCTTCTTGTGCAGTACTACAGGCTTCTGAATACACAACAGGATATCCTTCAAATTTAATCCTAGAGGCTTGATCATGACTCAGGATGACTGAGTTATGAGTCGCCCATTTGTCCGGTGTGCCATGTATACGTGATGTGAACACACCATCTGAGAATTGAAGGATAAACTCGCTCACTGAGAGTAGTCTTTCATCGCTCTTAGAGTATCGATTTAATACTTCAACATCGAATCCCAATTCTACGAGTGCTTGTACATGTCTATTAGATCTACTAGGTTGACTGTCAAAAACAATAGCGATGTCACTATCGACAATGAAGGGATCCATGTGATACAATACTGTTTCAGGAGTTCCAAAGATGCGTCCAAACGGAAAATCGGGAATGCCATCTCCATCTAGGTCTTGAATAAAATAGTCAGTAAAAGCATATACACCATCGTATGAGATCTGTGTTGCCGGTAGTTCCTTATTTGTTCCTATTAGAAGAACACCTTTGTGGTAGTTGGGGTCATAGTTCTCTTTGACTGTCTTTTGCGTTAGCACCCAGGATCGACCCTTCTCGACAATGAAATCGGATTCAAGATCTTTGGCTTTTCTCTCATATTGTTCAGCCTTTTTGTCACCTACTCTACCACAAATCACAAGCATTCGTTTGAGCAGGTCTCTGTTCATTCGACCAACATCAAAGGAGAGCTCGTCTTCAGATCGGATTCTTCTGAATTTCTTCCTAATTTCATTAACAGTACCTATACCGCCCTTCCTGATAATGTTCATGACAACCGAGTCCTAATCAAAAGTGATAATTACTGTTACTAGTGTAGCCGCACAAAGGAAACAAGGCAAGAATTGGTTATTAACATGACTTCAGAGATCAAGGTAATCACATTGGACCTGGATGGTGTGCTTTTTGATGGCTCAAGCGCAGCCTTCATTGTTGCAGAACGTGTTGGATTAGCAGAACAATACATGGCACTTTTCCAAAGAATGTCTAAGGAGAACATGAACCTCAGAAAATCTGTGATTGAGGGCTCAAAGATTTGGAGGGGGATAACAATTGATGACTCGTACAAGGGCCTTATTGATTCATTGCCATTAATGTCAGGAGCAGCTGAAACAGTTGATACCTTGAAAGCATGGGGTTATGAAGTAGGTTGTATCTCCAGTGGTGTCAGTCAGTTTTTCATGGAGCCATTTACCAAAAGATTGAATCTTAATTTTGCATATTCTAACATCCTAGGTTCAGAGAATGGTGCTCATGATGGAACTGTGAAATATATTATGGGTGGACCTGAAAAAGCAGAAACTATTTTGAAACATGCACAAGAAAATGGATATTCAAAGGAGAACGTTGCTAGTGTTGGAAACGGGTTGAATGATATAGAATTATTCAAGGTTTCAGCATTTAGCATCGCCTACAATCCAGTTGACAAAAGAGTAAGTGATATAGCTTCAGTGACTGTAAATTCCAAGGACTTGCGTTCAATACTACACTACTTTAGATAGGACTAGTCTAATATCTTAGCGAAGGCATTCTTGATTTGTTCCTTTTCCTCGCTAGAAAGAATTGGATGAATCGGAATATCGAAGTGTCTTTGTCCGATTTCTTCTGATATTGGTAGGTTGACTACAGAATAATCAGGATAGTCGATGAATTTCGCCCATCGCCACTTCTGAATATTGAGATAAGTGTCCTGTTTGTGACAGGGTAATGCGTAGACTGCTCTTGATCCAATATCCTCAGCTCTCAAAGCAGTAACAATTTCATCTCTGGTCATCTTCTCAGAGTAGAATCGAGGTACATAGAGATGATATGATGACTTGAGTCCTTGGTCTTCAACCTGTGGTTTGATTGACTCATACTCTGAGAAGAAGTCATCAAATTCCTGAGCATTTCTTCTTCTCTGCTTGACTGCTTCAGGTAGTCGCTTGAGTTGTTCGATTCCAATTGCAGCAACGAAATCTAACATCCGATTATTATATCCGATTCTATAATGACTATACCCCCCCTGTTTGCCACGACCATGATTCTTGACCATTAAAATTTCATCATATAGCTCTTCATTATTTGTTGTAATCATTCCACCCTCTCCTGTCATCATGTTTTTTGTAGCATAGAAGGAGAAGGCAGAAACATGTCCAATAGAACCCACCTTCTTTCCTTCTACTTCTGCTCCATGGGATTGACAGGCATCTTCTATGACTAACAAATCATGAGAGTTTGCAACCTCCATAATGTGCTTCATATCTGCAGGCATTCCGAAGATATGCACAGGCATAATTGCACGGGTTTTGTCTGTGATTGCATCCTCAATAAGATCAGGGTCAATATTGTAAGTATCTGGTTTTACATCGACAAAAACAGGAATTGCTCCAACCATCGAAATCGAATTCGCAGAAGCAATAAATGTGAAGGGAGAGGTGATGACCTCATCACCAGGTTGAATGTCCATTGCTTCAAGAGCAGTACTAAGAGCTGTTGTTCCATTATTTGTCACGGTGGCAAACTTGGTACCAGTGTAATCTGCAAATAGCTTCTCCAATTCTCGAGATACTTTGCCTTCAGCCAACATCCCAGATTGGAGAACGCGTTTTACAGCTTCAATTTCTTCTTGACCTATAATTGGCTTAGCGAATGGGATCATGTCAACCCACCTGTGGATGAAATTCTATCCGGAATAAAACCCTTTGGCATGTATGAAATATGTACTGCTAGGATGTTGTTGGTTCAGGAATTGCTTCCAGCTCAGCTTGGAGTTCCTTATAACGTGCAGTTCGACGTCTGTTTTCAATCAGTCCCACAAGACCAATTGAAGCGCTCATTACTGCGAGTGCCACTAGCATATAGGCTAAGTTGGCAAGATAGAAAATTATAGCAAGTGCTAATCCGCTCATAAAGCCAGTTGAAGCTCTTACAAAGTTAGTCGTTTTCCTTGGAGTGAGTCTTTGACTCATCCAATCAATAACAGTTGTGAAACCCAATGCTACTGCAACAAAGAACCAGAACCATTCAGGGTTAAGCTGAATTCGAAAGATGAAGAGAATAAGTAGCCCGCCCCCAAGACCACCATAGATTCCGCTACAGCGTCCGCATAAGTAGACTGATCGACCAAAGAATGTAACACGGAGACAGTGTCCATACATGGAGGGTGGGTGATGTGAAAGTAGCATATGCACACCTTCACGGAAATCTCCTGTCTGGTCAAACTCTTCCATGCTATCAACCAAGAGCTCATCCGGAGGTCTGTCGCCTTCATCTGTATTGCTCACAGATATCACACACTAGGTCCCACTTTCAGAGTCTTAAAACCTATTGCTTCCGGTCATCTAAACAATATAATCTATTTAACGAACTTTAAACGATTTTAAATGCCCAGAGTTTTTTCACTCTTTCAAACTATTTTATTTGCAATAATAGCATAAACTTCGTCTATTGGCCATTTCAATGGGTTCTGGACTGACCGATATGAATGATGAAGCAGAACGACAATGATAGGATTTTAATGCAGGTTCATTCAAGGTAACTCCACTTTAATAAAACAACGGACGGAAGCATAATGGAGAAACTGCTACTTGTCGATATGGACAAATGCACAGGATGCAAGCAGTGTTCACTTGCATGCTCTCTTACAAAAGAAGATTTGTTTGATTCATCTAGAGGTCGAATTAAGATTCTAAAGAAAGAGGATATCGCACTAGGACTGCAACTTCTATGTGAACAATGCGAGTCGCATCCCTGTATTGCATCTTGTCCAAACGGAGCCCTATCAAGAGATGATAAGACTGGAATAATCACAGTTGATGAGAAACTCTGTACATCACAAGGTGCTTGTGTTGATGCTTGTATATATCATGCTATTCGCTTACACCCTGAAATAAAACAACCAATGTTTTGTGATCTGTGTGGAGGTGACCCTTATTGTGTCAAGCACTGTGTTCCAGGGGCACTTCAATGGGTAAACGAATCTGATGATACGTCAAAGATGAAGAAGAAATTCCGCTCATCTAGAATGACCAAGTATAAAGAGCTCAAGAAGGAGGTTGCATAAATGTACGGACATCAAGGTAAGATATTACATGTTGATATTGGGACAGGCAAAACGTGGTTGGAGGATATTCCTGAAGAATGGCGCAGACTCTATGTTGGATCAAGAGGAATCAATGCAAAGATACTCTGGGATTATTGCAAAGATCCATCAATCACGTGGGATGATCCTAGAAATATCATCATCTTTGCACCGGGTGCTGTGACTGGAACAACCGCTCCTGCGTCAGGGCGTACTTCAGTCACAACTGTGGGATGTACAACAGGATTATATCTGAAGAGCAATACTGGTGGTCATTGGGGAGCAGAACTCAAATTCGCAGGATATGATCATCTTGTCGTACATGGAGTTGCCAAAGAACCAGTGTATATACTGATAGAGGATGACCATGTAGAAGTAAGAGATGCGAAGAAGCTTTGGGGCAAGGACATCATTCAAACTGATGCGCTGCTGAAAGAGTGGCATGGTGAAGACTCCAGAGGATTGTATATTGGACCCGCAGGTGAGCGACTTGTACGAGCAGCTTCGATTCAATGTTCGTTGTACCATGCTGCTGGCAGAGGTGGAGGAGCAGCTGTGATGGGCAAAAAGAAACTGAAGGCAATCTCTGTAAGGGGTACGAAACCCGTCCGTGTGAAAGACCCTAAGAAATTTGCTGAGGTTGCCCAAGAGATGCGTGAGTTACTCAGGAAAGACAGTGGAGCACAGTCACTGCATGAGTTTGGAACATCTGGTTCGATTGGTGCTGTGAATGAGCTTCATGCTTTTCCAGGCAAAAATTGGCAGACAGGATACACAGAAAATGCTCATCCTATAACTGGTCAAGCTCTAAATGAGTTAGGCTATTTGAAACGACGTGTAGCATGTTTTGGATGTACAATAGGATGTCATCGATACTCCACCATTGAGAAGGGACCAAATGCTGGCATTGCAAGTGGAGGACCAGAGTATGAAACTTTTGGTGCACTTGGAAATGGTCCTGGAATAATAGATACCGAGGGTGTTCTGATTCTCAATGAAATCTGTAATCGATTGGGGCTTGATACAATTACTGCAGGCACGGTCACTCAGTGGGCGATTGAAAGTTATCTTAGAGGAGTCCTCACAAAGGAGGACACTGATGGGCTTGAGTTAGATTGGGGCAAGCTGGAAGAGGTGAAGAAGACTGTTGAGAAACTTGCTCTTCGAGATGGAAACCTAGGCGACCTCCTTGGTGATGGGCTGAAAATCGCTACAAAGAAGGTTGGAAAAGATTCCTACAAATGGGCTATCATGAATGCCAAGGGACTTGAACAGTCTAACGTGGAAACAAGATCTGCTAAGGCGTATGCCCTTGCGTTTGCAGTGAATCCAAGAGGCAATGACCATCTCATGACTGAAACCTTTGCGGAATTTGGTGCAAGTCCAGAAGCGATTGAGGTCATTGAAAAGGTCACTGGAGATAAGAAATGGGCATCGCCTCACTTTACCGAATATCGAGCCGAGATTGTTAGATGGCACGAAGATTGCTATGAAATAACTGAAGCATTAGGCTTCTGTGTTTTCACATCCACTGCAGCATATGGTGTAAACCCAGATAACATGGCACGACTCTATGCAGCTGCTACAGGAATCGAGATGTCAGAAGAAGAAATGATGCTAACAGGTCGACGCGTTTGTACAATCGAGAAGGCATTCAATGTCACCCGAGGAGCTACACGAGAACATGATAACCTTCCATGGCGGCTTATGAATGAAGGCGCAGCGTCTGGGCCGCTGAAGGGTGAAAAGAACTCGCAAGAGGAACTAGATGGAATGCTTGATCGTTATTATGAGCTCCATGGATGGGACAAGAAGACAAGCTGGCCAACTCGCGAAACTCTTGAGATGTTGAATCTGAAGTTTGTTGCAGACTATCTAGAGGAACTTGGGAAACTTCCCTAGCTGAGGGGTTTTAACCCCTCGTTTCTTCCATTTTGAAAGGATTTGACGGAAATGAAAGGCTTCAAAGAACTAGGTGTTGCGATGACAGGAGTTTTTCCAGTCAGTGATGCAGTTGAACTAGCAAGGGTTGCTGAATCTTCAGGACTCGGATCAGCTTGGTTTGCGGAAGACTATTTCTTCCGAGGTGGTATTCCATATATAGCTGCTGCAGCCATGGCAACTAAGAGAATCAGGATAGGATTGGGTGTAGTTAATCCGTATTCTCGCCACCCAGCACTAATTGCTATGGAGTTTGCGACTCTCGATGAGCTTTCAAACATGAGGACTGTTTTCGGATTGGGTTCTGGTGTTCCATTCTGGATGGACCAGATGGGCATCTATGACTATAAACCATTGTCTAGGACACGGGCTTGTATTGACCTTGTGAGAAAAATAATGACCGGTGATAATATCAATCACGAGGACAAATTTTTCAAAGCAAAAGATATCAAACTCGTCTTCAAACCAGTCCGAAAGAGTGCCCCGATTTATTTGGCATTTGAAGGCCCGAAAGGTCTAGAGCTCTCAGGAGAGATTGGCGATGGAGTAATACTATCAATCTTCTGCACTCCATCCTACGTTAAGTTTGCTTGGGACTGTGTAGCAAAAGGAGCAAAGAAAGTTGAAAAACCATTAGATGACTATGAGATGGTAGCCTATATGCCAATGGTCATTGATGACGATCTTGATAATGCCCTCAATATTGCTCGTGAATTTTCTAAACTTTATCTGCCTCACTCTCAAGAAGGAGGTCCGCTTATGTCTCATGCGGGTGTAAAACCCGAGGACACACTTGCGATGAGGAAGGCATCGGAGAAAGGCGATGACACTTTGTTGTCACAACTCATCACTGATGACATGTTGAAGGAACTCTGTCTTGTTGGCGACAAAGACTCTTGCATCAAGAGACTACAAAAAATGATTGACGCAGGTGCTAATACTATTGTCGCATTTCCAGTGCCTGGGACTGAACCTGTTGACAATGCAAAAATCCTTGGTACTGATTTTACACACCAATTGAAGTAGAAGGATTTGAGTAAATGGCCAAACCAGTAGAGCAATTCTGTCTAGATGTAGATGGAACACCGGATCTCACACCTGATATTAGAAGAAGAAACAGAATTGTAGGATATATCACGTCTTTTCTTACAGTCTTCACACTCGGAACCACTGAAATCTTCGCATCTTGGTATTCCACAAGAATGGGTGGAACTCCACTAGAGTCTGGATTAGCTTTTGGAATTTTTGGACTCGTCTATATGTTCTCACCAGCAATCGGTGGTCGCTTATCAGATAATATAGGAAGAAAGAAGACTCTACTTCTCTCTACCGGGGGATATATCATTGTTATAGTACTCTACCTTATGCCATTTGTAGGTCCATGGCAACTCATTGCAATTAGAGCGATCGAGGGGTTTGTTTTTGGATTTGTTGCACCTACAATAGAAGGAATGGTGAGTGAACTCGAAACAGAGTCTGAAGTGGCTACATTAGGAAACTTTTCAACGTCGTGGAGTGCATCCATGATCTTACCTCCGATGGTGATAGCGTATCTATCAGGCATATACGGAGACACCTCAGGAATCTTCGTGGTACTAGGAGTAGAGTTTCTGGCTTTGATGATTGTTGCAGTGTTTCTTCAAGGATATAGAAGAAAACCAATGACTTCATCTTCAAATGTTGGAATTCTTCCTGACCATGCAACCGGCCAGGTAGGAAAGGTGAGTAAAAGTTCCCCACTATTTGTTGCATCATATCTGTCAGTAATGTTGTGGGGTGTTGTTTCGACAATAATCTTAGGCCTTTTTCCATCGTACATTGAAATACTCGAAGATTTGGGATATCCATTCGTAATAGAGGATTTCGGAAACCTACTTCTAATCTGGAACCTAGCACGAACAGTGACATTCATCATAATTGCTAGACTATCAGGAGAACACATGAAATGGGCAATAATTGCAGGAGCGATACTATCTGCTCTGTCTGGTTTTATGTTGTTCCTATTCATCGACATTTGGATCTTCACAATCGCTATGGTCCTTTCTGGAATAGCAGTTGGTTTCTGCTACCTTGGTGCGCTTTATCTGGTCGTATCAGCTACCGATATTGAGAAGGGAGCTCATGCTGGACTTGTCGAGAGCATGGGAGGAGTGGGTTTGTTCCTAGGACCTATTGCTGGTGGATGGGTAATGGAAATTGGATTAGCACTTCCATACTTCATGTTTGCAGTACTTGCACTTGTTGTTCTGATTCTGATTCTCCTACTATTAAAAAGGGACAATAATATGGACTAGAACACTATTCTTGCATCAGGATGTCATCAAAGGCTCCTTTTAGACAGGGAGCCTCATTGATTTTTTTCTTTGGTGGAAATGGATATGCCATCCTACTATGAGTCAGTCCAGACTCAACGAGCATGAAAGCAGTCTTAATGGCTACAACCCATGGATCGATAACAGGGACACTTAGCTTTTTCATGATTGGTTTGAGATCTACCTCATGGGATAATGCTGTACATCCGAGTACAATGACGTCTGCCCCCTGAGTTTTAATCAGTTCTTGACCCTCATTAAGAATCTCCTCTTGGGCTTTCTCGGGATTCTTCGCGATATCAAGAACAGGCATTTTCAGATAACGAACACCAGCACAAAAGGACTCAAGCCCCTCTTTTCTAATACCATGTTCAATACATTTCTTCAATGCTTCACCTTG
>LRSL01000039.1 GCA_001563335.1 Candidatus Thorarchaeota archaeon SMTZ1-45
TAATGCAATCCACACGTTTGCATCAGACCCAGATTTTTCACAAGTATATGCTGACAGATCGGAGTATCTAGGAATACCAGAGCAGCTATCAAGCCACAATCTTATTGATCCGCGGCTCCACCCAAATCAACAGTTTACACTCCCTTGGATTCATGATGTCTACGCTTTCGGTCATCTCAATATTGTATTGGAGATTGATCAACATCATGAGAGAGCTGAACAGATTTTGGAGATGGTTCTCACTCCCGAGTACCAAAATCTTCCTTGGAGCTATGGTATTGCAAAGTATGGGAATCAATACTATGTCCTAGGCTGGGCGGCTCATCTCCCGGGGTACTCCAAAGCTCCTGAAGGCAGGTCGTTCGCAGAGATGCTCAATCTACTGGAAGCATTAGCTCCTTTCACATGTATAAGGAAAAGTCAATGGTTCCAGAGTTCAATGAAACACTTGGAGAAGTTTCGAACTGAAGAAGGCACATACTCATTTCCGGAAACATGTTTACCTGAGCAGAAAAAGGGCTACTGGATAAGAGGAGAGTTCATGGCATTTGACGAGCGAAAAACTGTGAATAATGCGATGGTGGTTGAGTCGACCTTTCGTGTCCTCTCAATCAGAAAACGAGCTGGATTGTTATAGAGTTGGATTATTTACTATCATAACCTGTGAAAATAAACGATAGACCTCTATTTCTAAGTATAAGCAGTGTGAATGGAATTGATAGTCCAAAGGCGATTACAAACCGTATAGACCAGAAGAGCGTGAATGTTGATTCATAGTCTGTTGTTGAAAAACCGAACAGACTTACAAGTATGGGAACTAAATAGAAGAAAAGGGGATGTATCTCATAGATGATTTGAGAATTCACCCCAAGAAACTGCATCCTTTTACTGAAGAATGATGGATTGAGAAGGCTTGATATCATGAAGAAGGCAATTGTGCCTGAAGTGCCAGTTAGGAGGTACAACCATCCATTTTTGCCGAACCAATCATCAGGGTGGCTAACGAAGCCATTATACTGTGAGAGCAGAATGAAGGTTGTTGATAGAACTATGAAGATTACCCCATCACGTATTTTTGATTCTGTACTCCACCGTTCTAAACCCCTATACCTTTTCATCTCATAGCCGATAATGCAGAATGTCGTGGCAAACAGTACACTATTCACACGCCATGGCACTAATATTGGAGAAAATACGTCTGTAATCCATAAGGCAAGAAATGGAAGAATAACAACAAACGGCCAGCGCACCCTTGGATCCTGAGCATGTGTCACTGCCTCGATTAATATGAAGAGCATCAAGCCAAAGTAAAGGACCGGGAGAAACCACAAGTATGTAGGTTGCCCAGGAGGTCCAGCCCCATAAATTAACCAAAAAACCAAATCTCCCGGTGTTAGGTAGGTATCAATTGAACCAGTCAACGGGATGAAAAGAAGCGTCATAATTATGTAAATGGCGAAGTATGGAAGCAAAAGTTGGCGTCCACGGGAGAATGCATAATTTTTGAGGTTTCTACGATGCCTTTCGCTATTGTATGTCATGCCTGCGAGAATGAAGAACAACGGCATAACAAAACTGGTTATGATAAAAATTACAGACTCTAAAAGGACATCGCTCATTGGGGGAATCATAGAATGAGCCACAACTACAAAGACTATTCCGAAACCTTTTGATATATCAATCCAATCTTGCCTTTTACTGGGGACTGGTTCATTCAGGACAGTACAGCTCCATTTTAGCGCACACTGGAAAATGCGTAATGCTATACAACCCTTGGTAAGCTTTTTAACGCTCACCATCGCGGTGTGTTTCGACGCGCTCGTTGTGAGTGCTGTCAAAAATGCGTCCGTTGTCTATAGGACTTCAATTTCTGATGTCCTGACAAAGGGGCTATGATGGATCCCTGCCATGGTGCAGGGGCTCATCCCTCGGAACCGCAGAACGGATCCGGCCCGGGTTCGAATCCCGGCGGACGCACCATTTCTTATTTGGTTTAAAAGTATCAATTTGAAGGCATTTCTGCCTAGAGAAGTGCTTATTATCTAATGATTCGACAATTTGAGCAACTGATTTTGGTGATGTAGATGAGGATAAACTGGGTTTCGATTGTTCTAGCTTTCGTGTGCATTGGGTTCGTAGTGGGTTCTGCTCTTTCATTCGCGGTCCCCTACCAAAAGGACGAAATGATTCTAGAGGGGTCGGACTTCGGTATCGTGGGTGGTCTGACAGTACCGTTTCATGCTAGATTTCCTTTGAGGTCTTACAATCAGTCTATAGACATCTTCCTACAATGCACCAATGGCTCTCTTGACATTGTTGTATTGAAGGCTACTGAGCGGGAAGCATGGTATCAAGGAGAAAATTACTCGGTATATTATGAGGCAAGAAATGTGACAAGTGTCATGACTACTGTTGAAATCTATCCACCAGATATTTACTCGATTGATATCATTTTTCAGACAAATTACGGGGATGTGCAGATGAGTGTGAGTATGACCAGCCAATGGATGGGATATGACGATTCAACTGGATTTAATTCTCTATTAGTGGCAATACCCTTTGGTTTGGGTTCATTCTACTATGCTACTAAAAAGGCCAAAGAATGATAGCAACGCGATTGGAGCAGATATTTCCTGAATTAAGGAGTAGCCAACCAGGTTCGGATCCCGGAGAGCGCACCACTTCTTCTACTTAACCATTTATTTGTGACTGAAAGTATAGCTGAGGACGGAAGGTTATTGGAATGGATATTTTATTACCGCCAGGATTATTCCATTATATGCCCTTATGGTTCATTTTCTTCTTTATCATCTACTTTCATAACTGGCAACATGCTTCATGGAAAAAAAGACGCAATATTGCTATAGCTGTCGTGTTGATTCCTATGACCTTTCTGATACCACTTCATATCTGGGGAACATACAATCTTATTGGAATTGAGAACAATGGAGTATTTGCAGGTCCGTTCACGACATTGGAAACCTCGTCAACTATCTCGCCTAATACCACCTACACATCAGAAATCCTATCTAATCTATATACTATGGAATTAGTAAAGGTATCAATCTCTACAAGTGACAGTGTCGTGTTCTATATTTTAGATGAGAACAAACCTGATGTCCGATATGCAGAGGTCAATATCACTGACACAGAGTATCAAATCAGTATCTATCTACCATATTACTACACGGAGCTGTTTATAGTAGCAAAATGGACGTTGAATATTCACAACCCAAGTTCTAATACAACTGTTGATTATACAATTACAATGCATGGTCTCTATGGATGGCCTGCAGCCCATGAACAGCCTAGATATAGATGGAGTTATCAGCAGTTTATTCAACCATTTTGGGCACTACTGAGTTTGTGCATAGCTTATGTCAGTTCCACTTTTATAGCGTTTTACTATTATGACGAGTTAGAACCATAAGTATGCTTGAGTTCGAATCCTGGTGAGCGCACCACACCTCATGGTTCTACTCATTGGTTCAAACCACGCCTCTCAGGGTTTATATGCTCTCAAAAACAATGTTCACCTGACTATGGGAGTTATTGTCTTTCAAAGCCGCCACCTCAAAATCCTATTTTTCAGTCCTAGTTTTCCTAAAGTCTACTCTCATAGCTAAATCATGAAATTAGTGAGAAAAATGAAAAATAAGAAACGCATACGTATTACCACAATGGTAACTTTTACCATTATGATGCTACTCATGACGGTCGCTGCAATGCCTGTGACCGCGTATGGCAATTCCAGTGGCGTTGGGTACCAGGGAACAGGTGATGACCCTCATGATTGGATAACACTCCGTGCAATCAATATTCTCAGCTCAGACGGATACTCGAAAATCAGCTCGGAGGCCAGTTTATACTTCGGGGATTTGCAGGATGGGTCCTACGACGCGGATTGGGAACAAGGAGTCATTGAAGGAAATCCTATTGCAGCTAAAGACCACTACTGTGATCCCTTCACTGGCCTGGGTCTAATGGGGATATTCAAAGGAGCACACATCTATGCTCAGGAGTATTTTGACAAAGCAGTTGCTCTCTATAAGGGGGGCAATAGGAAGGATGCATACTACAATCTTGGATTTGCAGTCCATGTGCTTCAAGATGTAACTGTTCCCCACCACACTCGCATTTGGGATGCTAAACAAGATGGTCATAAGGAATATGAAGATTACATCAATGGGAAGAAGAGTGATATCAACAAAATTAGTGGTCCGGGTCTTTATGATGGGGCTACGACTGCAAGTGGCTGGGTTCGGAATAACGCTGGCATGAGCTATGGCTTTCACACATTTGTGAACGGTGGCCCTACCTCAGGCAACAACAACTATGAGTTTGCAGCAGATAGCCTCTTGCCCATAGCTGTGAGAACAACTGCTGGATTTCTACGTTTCTTCTATGAGGAAGCGAATCAGGGTAGAAGTGAAACTCAAATGTCAGGCACTCTATCCAGTAGGGGAAGCTCCTACATCGGTTATGTCGATGTAGCTTTTGGTGATCATACTGTTGTCCTAGTGGGCAACGAACCTGACGCAGACTTTGACCTCTTTGTGAAATGGGAATCTGCTCCAACTTCTTCATGCGATGCATCTAGCACGTCATATGATTCAATAGAGAAGGTCACTGTGCGGGGAAAGGGTCGTCTGTACTTCAAAGTCTATGCGTGGTCAGGTAGTGGGAACTGGAAATTAGCTGTCATCTATGGCAAGGCGGACAAGGCCACTACAATCAGAAACTCACTCAACTATGTCTGGGATCGCACAGACACCTTCAGCCTTAAAGGAGGACAGACAGAAGGTCGCATGATTGGCTGGGCATTCCTAGCTGGACCAGATGAAGATGACTTCGACCTTTATGTACGGTGGGAGAGTACACCAACAACCTCAACTTATGCAGCAAGAGGATATTCATCGAGATCCCAAGAGATATGCGATGCAAAATCACAGTGGTATTCCACACCCATGTACCCGATAAAGGGGTACGTAAGCGACAACTACCTCTTCTATGTGATGGTGAGAGCTTACAGGGGATCTGGAAGTTTTATACTCATGATATTGATATTCTAAGAGGGTACTAAGAAGAGCATCTATTGAATAGTGGTGTAGCGACCTGGGTTCGAATCCTGGCGAGCTCACCACTTCTTCTTTGACTTTATAGGGTGTAATTAACCAGTGTAGATTAGTACAAGACTAATGCGATAGTAACGCATTTGTCTTACTAAGGATATATCTAAAGTATGGAGGCTACAAAGAAGCGGAGCTTGAAGTTTGAACCAGTTCTGGTTATCTATACATTCTTCTCGCCGAGTATAGGCGAAGCTGAGGTTTGGGGGATTGGAGAACATTATGTTCTTGACGCGGTAGTACGTCGCTCTTTCACTTCAAGTCTGTTTTGGGTTTTCGAAGGGTGGAGTGCAGAAACTCTAACAGGAGAACCAAATTCTGCTCAGCTAATATTTCCCTACTCTGCGCCTCCACTTGCAACTATGTTGTGGCTAGTGGGATGTCTATCAACAGTCTTAGTTTGGATGGTTCTGAAAGGATACGTATCTCGTGAGATCGGACTCTTTCTAGTAATAATTACTCTACTACTTCCCTTTTTCATTCCTGGAATAAGCACTAATATAGTGGAGGAGAGCTACACTTACAACAGGACTCCGTTACCAGTTTCTCAAATGATTGGATTCATTATTCTCATGTTCAAACGAAAATGGAACATTACCAAATGAATTCTGAGGATTCACTTCTCTCCGTTTTGTAATGATAGCGAGATTCCCAATATTCAGACTTCTAGTGCAAGATTGAAAAGGAAGGTGAAACCTAGTACTCGTTTGGCGAGTTGAGTCAGATGCAAAAGGGCACTCATGGATCCAATTCCAGGATGCACCCGATTTTGATCGTACTTTCAAAAGTACCAATGAAACTCACCTATACAATGATACTCGTTGGCGTATTGACATATGCTGTATTCATTCTGCTCACTCTGCTGACAGGTGAAGCAGTACAAGTCCTACTCTCTTTCATGCATCTGGTTCAATTGGACTTCTCGCTGCTTATTATGGTTGGACTATTCTTCTTACGTAGCTATTATACAATGCTTGACAGGACTCTCAGAGAGATTCGTTATGCGTTTGTGATTGATGATGATGAGTATGAACGGTATCTTGAAAATCTGATCAAGAGGATGAGCGACAGACGGGGGTATCTCTATGGCATTCCTTTCATTGTTCTTGCAATGATCTCAATTCTTCTTTTTGTGATGCCAAATATGCCCAATCCTCTATTCCCTGTTGACCCCCTGTCGCCAGTTTGGCTCTATATCTCTATGATCGAATTCATTCTAATTATGCTTCCACTATTTGGAGTGGCCATCTGGCTTGGTGTTGTGGTCATGTCTGTATCAAAGGACATTGGACGAAGGCTGGAAATTTCCGTAGAACCAATTTCACCTGACCGTGCAGGAGGACTTGTTTCGTTCTCTGAGATGCTCCTGAGGGGTGTTTTCATGTATTCTCTCTTAATTGTCTTGCTAATACCTCTACTCGCTTACCTTGTGCACAATCTGAGTTTCATTAGTCCGTTACTATCTTTGATTCCCACAGCGGGACTGACACTAGCAGTTGTGACCATTTGCATATTCTTTCTAGGCCCTCAGTATTATGTTCACAACATCCTAGAGAAAGAAAAGAAGAAACACTTGTTTCAAGTTAGTAATGAGGTGAATGCAGTCCTTTCTAACATCAGAAGCATACTCGCCTCATCTTCTTCGAAATCTGATATTCCATCTCAGCAACTTACTCTTGTAAGCCTTCAACTCACCACGTTCTTTGAACAGGTAGAAAAGATGAAGACATGGCCCTCGACACTCTGGATGACCGCGAAGGCAATCAGCTCTCTACTCCTCATCTTACTCACGTTTTTTGTCAACCAGTTCCTAATCCAATACCTGGAGATGGTCTTTGGTTAATCATTGGCTTTGTTCGACCTTTTAAGGTCTGTAGACTCGGGCAGCATTCTCCCAGTATAGCTTCCGAAGAACAGAGAGAGGTAAATCAAGGCCATTTATGAAAGTACCACCTGAGTCCTTGGTGTCTTCATCCTCGAACGGGAGGGGCTCATCTTGAACATCTGTTTCCCATAATAATCTCTGAGCAAGATATCTGGCGCCGAAGTACTCCATTTCACCACGGTGGGCTGACAAATCTGTTCCGAACAGAATTCTTTCTGTATACTTCAATAGAAACTTCTTGGCTTTGACTACATCCTTGCTCAGCTCGCGTGCCATCCATCTTGAAGATGCTGTGTCGAGGATGATGTTCGAGAACCTGTCTAACCAACTACTGAGATTTGCAAGCCGGTGTATCTCAGACTGTGCGCCAAAGTGTGGAATCTGAAAAAGCAGTCGAGTGTGTCGTTCTAGAACTCCTTCTATCTGACTCAAATTGTCTTCCTTTGTCCCATACTTTGATGCATCTTGATAATGCAGTTGAAAGTAAGTGTCAGGATCTGCAACATGAATCAGTAGTGGAAGTTCGCAATCTTCAAGAGCTTGGAATACAGGGTCAAGCTTTGGACTATCAATTCTGAAGTCGCTTGGTACATCTTCAATATAGTCACGCCAGCGAGGACCGAACCAAGTCTTTGCAAGTGAATATCCCTCGTCTTTTGTCTTTGAAATATCATCAATGACTGGCTCAACATTATAGTGTGCAATATCTCTCAGGGACAGATATTTTGCAAAGACGAAACGCTCGGGATACTTCTCTCTAGCGTATTCGAATCCATCCTTTGAGTGGACAATCCCAATCTGTGTGGCCACACCAAACTTATCTTCGATTCTTAGCATCTTATCGATAGTTTCTGGTTCACCAATATGGGTGTGAGCATCAAAGATGGGTCCTTTGTATTTCCACTCTTCCGTCAAGATTCACCAACACGCTGGATTATCATCTATTGAAAAGCCATTCTGTATAGGTCATCAACTCACAATTTCTGCTTTAATGGACACCTTATTTTGAATCCGCTTTCAGAAAGACTTGAGGAGAATTTGCATGCGAGTGGTGGTGCTTCACGGAAGTCCAAGAAGAGGAGGAAACTCAGACACCTTGGCTGAATACTTCGTGAAAGGAGTGAAAGAAACTGGTGACTTTGAGGTTCTAGACTTCATCTTGAATGATATGGATATCAGACCATGCCAAGGGTGTGAGTCATGTGCCGCATCAGCAGAGCACAAATGCGCGATAGACGATGACATGCATCAGATCTACTCCGTATTTGCTGAAGCTGATATTGTAGTCTGGGCGACTCCGATGTACTGGGGATACATGACAGCTCAGATGAAGATAGCACTGGACAGGATGGAGGCTCTTGCAATGGACCCTGAGAAATACTGGGTGAATAAAGAGTTTGTCGCAATTCTGACATATCGTTATCATTACCAGTCAACCATTGGGTTCTTTGAGCGGATTCAAGACTATTTCAGATTCAAGTTCAACTCTATATTGTACTGTTCGAAGAACGAAGATGGTCCTGAGGACTTTCACGTGTCAACGTGTCAAGACAAGTTGGATGAAACGAGTAGTTTGGGTAGAGCAATCGGTATCAAAATAATTACCTAATGGCATCGAATGAGAGCCACTAGGCTGTTTGAAGGCTCATGAGCTTCAAACACTTAGGACACACAATTGTCCTGTTTTGTTGAAGGTCAGAAGTCGTAGGTTTCAATATTGTTTTGCAACTTGGACATTTTATGACATTTTCGGCAAGTCTAGTCATGGGTCTTGAGGATTTCTTAGAGGGAGTAAATGTCCTCTTGGACTGGTTTTTATCTTGAACAAAAAGACGACAGGCAATTTGGATGATAATAGCGAGAATATACAGAAGGATGTACACTGCGTTGTATGATGGACGCATTGATGTATCTACTTACTCACTATACATTACGACACCTTTTCTAATAGGGTTGTCGCTAATTCTGCTTCTCCAACCAAGCAAGAATATGTTTCATGTGAGATTGAAGATGCCAATGTCGCCATAGGACTATTGTCTGTCCAGTAATTGGTTCCTGAGCCCATGCATAATCGAATACACTATCAAGGTGCTTCTTGCTAAGCTTCTTCACGTGTTCAATCACAAGAGCAAAGGTTTCATTGCATTCTTCTACAACCTCTTGCAGTGGTCGATCACGATTTTGGTGATGGATTTCAAGATTGAGGATGACCATCTCCTCCTTAATCTCATCCATGGTTTCACCTTTGACGAGCATTATGGGTTTCTCGCCCCTGTAGACAGACTCAATCCACAGAATACCATGCTTATTCCAAGCTGTTATGTGTGCCAGGAGGTCCTTGATTGACCTTTCGCCCTGCACTCCCGACATCTCCATTTGAGATTCATTGAGACCCTTCAACAGGTTTTGGAGTTTTTTGTGTGCTTTTAGGAGAATCTCAATTAATTCTGTTGTAGTCATATCCGAGCTCACGCGCTTCTCAACCTTGATCTACTGCCAACCATACTATGTCAGTTTACTGAAGAGTTTTTAGACGGAATACGAGTTCAAGAACGAATGATGATGGAGTTGTCGTTGAACTCGGTGGCTCTAGTGATGTGCAGGAACAGTATCAAGATGGCACTTGAAGAAGGGCTCTCTCACATTAGCGGTTTTGGTGTTCTGGAATCACCAGTCCTTGTGAAACCAAACATATGTACTATATCCGATGATACTGGATACTCTGTCACTCGTGTTGAAACTGTCAGGGCTCTGATTGAATTGCTATTGAAGGTTGATGAGAAACTGTCAATCAAGATTATAGAGTCTGACAGCCAGAGTAAGTATGCAGAAGCGGCTTTCCAGAAGTTCGGATACACTCAACTCTGTGTTGACATGCAAGATTCTGGGTTCGATGTCAGTACAGTTGATCTGAGTAGAGCACCTCTTATAGAAATGGAGTTCATGGGAGATTACTTCGAGAATCCAGAACTACCAGAGATAATTCTCGATGCGGGCTACTTCATTTCAGTTGCAATTCCCAAGACACACTATCTGTCGTTCATCACAGGGGTTTTGAAGAATCTCTTTGGGATACTTCCCAGAAAGGATCAATCGTTCTATCATTCAAAAATCAATGAGGTGATTGTCGACCTTGCTAGAATCATCAAACCAAACCTGAATGTTGTGGACGCAAGAGTCGGGGTTGAGGGGTGGAATGGTCCTAGGACGAGGAAACTTGATGCATTCATATTAGGACGTGGAGCAGTATCTGTTGACTCAACCATGGCGAGGATAATGGGTTTCAAACCTGAACAAATTCGTCATATTATGGACACCCATGGTTATGGTTTGGGCACAATCAATCCTATTGTTCTTGGTGAACCCATCCAAAAGATTGCTGTTCAATTTAAACCTCCGAGATAGAAGGGGAACTATGTTTCTTATGCAAACCCTTGAAAAGCAGTAATTTTATCATCTGAATATGCGACGTGTCCTCTTTCTCTGCACAGGCAATTCAGCCAGAAGTCAGATGGCTGAGGCACTCCTCAAACATCTAGGTGGAACGGAGTATGAGGTGCGTAGTGCAGGTACGAAACCTCAAACACATGTTAATCCATTTGCCATCGAAGTTTTGAAAGAGAGAGGTGTTCCAACTGAAGGACTCTATCCCAAGCTTGTCAATGACTTCGTGAACCAAGAGTTTGACCTTGTTGTTACTGTCTGTGATAGTGCAAGACAGGTTTGTCCACACTTTCCAAATGCAAAACAAATGGAGCACTGGTCTCTTGAAGACCCAGCAGCCTTCGAAGGAGCCTATGATGAGATTCTCTTCACTTTTAGAGAGACTCTTGAAGACATTGAGGGGAAAATAAGAAACAGAATTTTGAACTAGCTACTTGTCAATCCAGCCCTCAAATTTTCTCTGAAGTGTCTTGGTATAGACTTTTCTCCAATCATAGTCTACCTTGTCACACCACTTGTATACAACCTTTGGATGAACATATGATTTGAGGGAGGTTCCTAGATTCCATGTGCGACAGTCCCTTGCAAGTGTAAAATCAACTTCTATCTTCTTCTTGGCAAGTTCTGCTTTCTTCACACGTTCCTTGGTGGTTTCAACAGCTCTCTCGGCTCTAGCTATTCGCTCTGTAGATTTTTCCTTCCACTCGTTGAGGATCTTCTGTTGTTTTTCTAGAGATTGTCTACTCTTCTGATATCGTTCTCGAGCGCTTACTAGTCCAGCTTCTGCGTTTTCCAACCGATCACGTGCTCGATCTATTCGTTCCTGAGCCTCTTCCAATCGCTCCTTTTTGGTGGATTTTCCTTTAAGCTTGCTTGTTCTTGTACGACTTTTCTGAGCTCGAGCATTGTCCCAAGTCATTTTGGCTTTGTCACGCTTCTCTCGCCATGACTTGACAGATGCCATGTTCTTCTCAACTGATTCCTTTTGCTTTGAGATGCGAGCCTGTTTCCCCTTTCTTAGCTCTTCTTCCTTTTTCCTCACCATTCGAAGACGTTGCTGTTTCTCTTTCAGTTGTAAAAGTGCTTTCTGAATTCTTGTTTCAGCTTTCCTGATACGTTGTCTGTATCTATCAGCACTGCGGCTCCATCCCTTTGGAGCTTGCTTTGTATGGTTCATAACGCGGGCTACTTCAAGGTTCGCACGCTTGAAAGCCTTCTTCTTCATGAACTCAGGATCCACTTTCTTCGCCTTACTGGTCTTGAGTTCTTCACGCATCGTCACTGTGGCATGATAGGTACGAAATACTTTGGCTGTGAGTTCGGGATAGACTTCACTTAGAAATCGGTTTACATGAGTACTTCCGATAGACGGGAATATTTGGGCTATCTTTTTGGGAGCCCCACCGGTTCTCTTACTCTTTCTTCTGCTAAATGATTCAATGCGCTCAAGAGCATTATCATGCAGCTCCTTCAATTCATCATAGACAACTGGAAGCATCTCAACTTCCTTGTGCCATCGAACACTGTCCTTTCCTAGAAAATCAAAGACTACTGTGTTTTCTCGAAATGTCAAGTGCTCAGCTCTGAGCGTGGTCGCACCAACTGTGTCTGCCTCTTCTGGGTCTTTCTCATCTCCAACACGAAGGCTGAAACGATCAATCAAGTAACAAGCTGCAGCGACCATTCTTCTCTTTGGATTTTCAGAATGTAATCCATCCATGATATGCGAGCGAATCACGTCTATCCATCGTTCCACTCGCAGAGCCCTATCGAACTTTGCAGCTTCGCGTTCTTGTTTGATTGGTGTGCTATCGTGAAGCCAGATGTACTTCACTTTACCAGTCAGCTCATCAGTCCATTTTGCAATCCACATAGTATCAGGAGCCCACACGAGTTCCCCCCACTCACCTTCCAAGCTTGATAGTCCCTCTGGACTGATATTCAAAGTGATGTCCTTCTTAGTAGCTCCCTGTTTCCACCTGCCCCTCAGGGGATGGTTTCCCCGCCCCATGAAGATGCCTGATGGTTCAGTCTGGTAGTTGCCAAGTTCCATCCTCTCACCATCAACTAGTGCATAACCATACTTCTGTTTTAGTTGTTCACGGGTCGCTATTCGATCCTCACGAACAGCCTTCTTCTCCTCAGAGGTCATGTTTTCCTTAGACGCTCTTTCCTCCTCCACTACCTGAATCACTTCACTAAAGTCGACCTCATCAATGTTCAAAACTGGCTCTACTCCAAGTGCTTTGCTGAAATCAGTCATGAAGTTACTCGCAAAGATAGGGTCATCAACATAGGGAGTGCCAAGTTTCTTGACCCAAGCAACAGCCATCTCTTCTTGAAGCTGCGAAAGGATGATCTCTCTTTCTCTTGCTCTAATTGAAAGTCCACGCGGTTGAGGTGGTTCAATGACAAGAATGCCATTGTGTATCAGTGATTCCATTTAGAGTCCTCGTCGTCTGTCGTTTCCAACCGGTGTTAACAAAAGGATTACGCTATCGAACTATGCAGAATTATGATGAATGGTGCGGCCACCGGGATTCGAACCCGGGTCACGAGCTTGGAAGGCTCGAATCATAACCCCTAGACTATGGCCGCTTTGAGAGCAAGGCATTCTTAGTATTGATTTAAGCGTATTGTTCAAGTTACGAAAAAGTTAGAAACACTGCCTCTTGGAGGAGTTGTAGAGTGCCGAGGTCTGTGTGTTTGATGGAGCGATTTCGTTATGCAACACCCATGCTCCTTCTACTGGGGATACTCGCAGTTGTGGTGGCAAGTATTTCCCTGCCTTCACCAGCGAATAATCCATTTTCAAACATCCCTACTCTGGTTATGGGAGTGTTGATGATTGCTTTTGCAATCATCCTTTCAATTATTGCCAGAAGGGGAGAACTTGAAGAAACATAACCCTCATTCTCAAATAACAGAATATCTGTTCTTGACAACATCTATTCTTAGCGAGTACAACCATAAGAATTCTGCACAGATATGCCAGGTCATCATCATCTCCTTATCTAATTCGAGATGTGTGTCGAAGTATGACGTTATCTCCTCGGGTTGGGGACCATGTGGGAATGCTCCAACACCCACAATCACAGGAATTGAGGAATCTTGAGGGAGCAAGTTTTGAAGATTTTCCACTGATGTCTTTTTCCCGCTCTCAGAGGCTAAAAGCGTCATTGAGGAGGGACTTCCATCTTTCAATTCTGAGATTAGATTTCCGAGTGTTATATCTACAAACCGCAAGAGAGGGTCGCCTTGTGGAGGAACACGCCCTTCGAGTAGGAGTTGTTCGATCAATCCAACAAATCGGTCATAGTTTCGAGGAAGTCTAACATCGGGGTGCACCTCGACTATACTACCATCTTGAAGGTGTAGGTGTACACTGAGAAGACCTTCCTTACAGAGGGGGGTTTCAAGAATTGAAAGTAAGCTGAGATATGTAATGTCTGGTCGCCCTCTGCGTTCACTCAGAGAGAGTTTTGTCATTGATTGACCGTGGTGTGTCTGATCAAGGATAATCTCAGAGGGTTTCTTTCCCCGACGTGCGGAATATTTCTGGATTTGTTTTAGACTAGTAATTTCTCTAGGTATCAATTCAATTGCACAGTCAAGGAGTATGATATGTAGCATTGGTATTCTCCTTAAGGAATGTTCAACACGAACGATTTAAGCAGTTTGACCTATCTTTCATTGTTGTAGAGGCTTGTGTATGTCAAAAAGAAGTCACCCAAGAGTCAAGGCGAAACGTCTTGCAGAAGTGAGGGTGGAGATTCTTTGGGAACAGGCAAAGAAAGCAATTAAATCCGGTAGACCAGAAATAGCAAGACAACAGATGTTCAGTGCCCGAAAAATCGCACAGAGGACAAGGACCAAGCTGCCACAACATATCAACCGAAGAGTCTGTAGGAGTTGCGGGAGCATTCTGGTACCAGGAGATAATTGTAGGGTTAGAGTGCGACATAATAGGTCAAAACATCTTGCAGTGACCTGCTTGAACTGTGGGAGAGTAAAAAGGTACGACATCAACAAGTGAGTCGTAGGCATAGCTTAATACAGGTTCCTGAAGATTGTAGGTTGAATTTAGATGAAAAACGACAAAGATTCTGTCAGAATAAAGATTACTTGGCAGGAACCAGCACTTATGCAGATTGGGAAAGGAGGTGTTTCTGCAAACATCATAGAGGAGGCAAAAAGGCTCCTCAAGAAACATCAGTATATGAAAGTCCGCATTCTAAGGAGTGCACTTGGTGACTCAACCAAAGGAGACTTGTTGAGTTCCCTTTGTCAGAAGACGGGAGCGAAGCTCGATGGTTTTCGCGGAAACACTGCGGTAATCTATAAGACCCGACAGATGCAAGCCTTCCAATGATTCTGAAGCACCTAATACTTGGTTTTAATCCTCTGATCATATTAGTTTCATCAAACACAACGACAACCTTTTATGCGGACTCTAGACGGTGGTTCCAGCCTTTTGAGGTAGGTCAGCCGCTAAACTTGGGTGAGGTGACCTGTTCTCAATGAGATTGGTGACAAACATATGCCTACTGTCTATGATATTCCAGCAAATATCCTCATACGTCGACTTGCTCAGGACCTGAAGTCCAGAGAGGAGATAGCTGTTCCAGACTGGATGCCGTTTGCGAAGACTGGTGCTCATAGAGAGCGGGGTCCAGATGACCCAGAATTCTGGTATGTCAGATGTGCAAGTATTCTCCGCAAGATATACTTGAACGGTCCAATTGGAACTGAGAAGTTGCGTATTGCATACGGTGGAAAAAAGAGACGTGGCGTAAAGCCAAACAAGTTTCAGAAAGGGAGTGGGTCTATCGTAAGGACCGCACTGCAACAGCTTGAAAGAGCTGGATTCATCAAGAAGCAAGGAAATAAAGGTAGAGAGATGACCGACATTGGTAGGTCATATATGGACAAACTGTCATCAACTCTAAAGAAAGAACTCTCACAGGCAATTCCAGAACTGGAGAAGTACTAAGCTGGGTGATAAGGCAAAATGAGTGATGATGAACTCGAAGCGATCCGCCAGAGAAAGGAGGCTCAACTTCGGGAGCAGGCACTCAGAGAACAAGCCAATGAGCAGCAAGCTGCTGAAGCCCAAGCACAAAAGGAAGCTCTGCTCAGGCAGATTCTCACTCCTGAAGCACGTGCCCGACTAACGAACATAAGAATGGTCAAACCTCAGTTTGCTGAGCAAATTGAGATTCAACTCATTCAACTGGCGACTGCTGGAAGGCTTAGAGCACGTGTGACTGATGAACAACTGAAAGGACTCCTGCAACAACTTCAGGGAAAGGAACGAGAACGGAAAATATCATTCAGATGAATTGCTGTTAAAGGTGACTAAAATGGCACGAAACAAACCACTAGCAAAGAAAATGAGGATGGCGAAAGCAATGAGAAGTAACTCCTCAGTACCTACATGGGTCATTGTCAAGACCGGCGGTAAGTTGAGAAGAACACCTTCGCAGCGTAATTGGCGTCAGACAAAGCTAAAACCATAATCAGGTGGGCATAGATGTCAAATAAGAAGAAGAAAGAACCAGAGCTCGAGGTCTCTGAAGAAGAGCCTGAGATTGAAGAGGCTGAAGAGATTGAAGAAGCACCAGCTGACGCTAAGAAAGTTGAGGTTCCAGTAGAGGAAGAGAAACCTGAAGAGGAAGAAGAGATCATAGATGAACGGATCTACACCGTGCCATTAAGGAAAGCCTACTGGTCAGGGACCAGACTTCGTAGGTCTAATAGAGCAGTCAGGGTTCTCCGCGAGTTTGTGGAGAGGCATATGAAACCTGAGGAGCTTCTTATCCAACCTGAAGTAAATGAGCACATCTGGGCAAGAGGTATTCAGAAACCTCCACGAAGAGTTAGAATCCGAGCGACCAAGAATTCAGACAATCTTGTGCGTGTCTATCTTGCGGAGGGGTAGCTCAGAATGATCGCCCGAACAGACTTCGAGGGCGATTCGAATGTTGGAGCTTATGGAATCGCCACAGACCGCTTTGTATTTGTTAGCTCTAATATGTCAGAGAAGGGACTAGACACCATCGAGAAAACGTTCAATCTACCTTTAGTTCAAACAACAATTGCTACTCTAGACGCTGTGGGACTGGTTTCTGTGGCTACATCTAATGGGATTCTTGTTCCATACACAACAACAGATGAGGAGCTTGCTCAACTCAAGAGTTCGTCAGAGGTCCCAGTAGACTGGTTGGATGACAAGATGACGGCACTTGGAAATATTATCATTGCCAATGACAATGGCGCAATATGTCATCCCGACTTCAATTTTAGATCTAGACGGAAGATATCAGATGTCCTTGGAGTGGAAGTCGTTTCTGGTAGTCTTGCTAAATTACCTATTGTGGGTGCAAATGCGATAGCAACAAACCATGGAGCAGTAGTACATCCTCTAGCCACGAAAAGTGAGATTGAACTGCTAGCACAGTTGTTAAAAGTGCATGTAGAAGTTGGAACAGTGAACAGAGGAAGCCCATACACAAGTCTGGGTGTGTTAGCAAATACTGATGGAATGATTGCAGGAACTGATACAACAGGAGTTGAACTAGCACATATCAGTCAGGTCTTGGGATTTGTATAGATGAGGTGCAACTTGGATGAGTTCGAAAATTTGGCGAGCAACTGGCGCTTACATAAAAGGGAAGAGAAAGTTCACATTTACTAGAGAGCTTCTTGCTGATAAGGAGGATCATGTCAGGGAGCGAATCTTCTCAGAAATGGGTAGCCGCCATAGGGTGAAACGCAAAGATGTTGAAATCTCTGAGATAAACGAGATTAAACCTGAAGAAGTCACAAACTTGGAACTAAGAAGAATACTTGGAGTGGAGACTGAATTCTAATGAAGGAAGATCCACAAGCTAAGCTCGAGAGGGTCTATAACGAGCAACAGATAATGGAATCAAATCTCAATCTTTTGCAGCAACGAATTGAAGTAGTCCAAGTATATATCACAAACTATCGCTCTGGTCTTTTAGTCCTAGAGGAGATAGAGAAAAGGAAAGAGGATGAGGAGATGCTCATGAATGTGGGAGGCAGCATCTTCGTTCAGGCCAAACTTGTAGATCCAGACAGGGTAATCCGCGGGATTGGAAACGGAGTTCGAATAGAACAGAATGTTGCAGACGCAAAAGCAGCGATAATTGAGGCTGTGTCCAGTCTAGAGAAACAATACGAGGCGCTTACTCAAGAATATCAACGTTTGATTGCTCATGCATCTAATCTTAATGCACAATTTCAGCAGCTAGCAGCACAGATTCAAGGTGCAACATCCCCCGGTAAGGAGGAGTAACTTATTGTTTGAGAAGCTCAGGGGAGCACTAGATTCAGCTATTACAAAAGCTACGACAAGAGAGCTTAACGAGAAGAATCTTGCAGATGCTGTCTGGGAGCTTCAGATGGTTCTAATTCAGAATGATGTGGCGGTTGAAGTTGCAGAGCACATATGTGAACTGACAAAGAAGAAAGTACTTGGAACGAGAGCAGGAAGACTCGAGAACCTCAGTCGCCTTTTCAAGTCTGCTATATACGATTCAATTCTCGAAGTTCTCACACCTGAGCATCCACTAGACCCAATTGAATTTGCACGAGAAAAGAGGGAAAAGGGAGAAACAACTACTATTCTGTTTGTTGGGGTCAATGGGACAGGCAAGACGACAACTTTGGCAAAGCTTGCTAATATATTCAAAAAAAAGGGATTCTCGGTTGTAATTGCGGCTGGTGATACTTATCGAGCAGGAAGCATCGAACAGCTTGAGAAGCATGCTGAAAGATTGGGAGTTCGGGTAATAAGACAGGACTATGGTGCTGATGCTGCAGCTATAGCTTATGATGCTGTTGCGCATGCAAAGGCGCGGCACATTGACATAGTCTTGATTGACTCTGCTGGCAGGATGCAGAGTAACAAGAATCTCCTTGAGGAGATGAAGAAGATTGTACGTGTGGCTGAACCCGACTTGAAGATCTTTGTTGGAGATGCTCTAGCTGGAAATGATGCTCTATCTCAGGCAAAGGAGTTTCATAATGCAATAGGCATTGATGGGGCGATTCTGGCTAAAGTTGATGCAGACCCATCTGGTGGAGCAGCTCTTTCTATTGCATTTGTCACTGGGAGACCCGTGGTCTATGTTGGAGTAGGCCAATACTATGATGACCTAAAGCGTTTTGACCCCAGTTGGTTTGCAGAACGACTCATTGCCGAGAATTGAGGAAGTGGACAGTTTTTTATACGACTCAACTATGATGGCGCTATAGAAAGCCCTGAGGTGTAAGTATTGAGCCTAAGAGGTAGAAATTTTATTGATCTTGCGGATTTCGAAAGGTTTGAGCTTAGACAAGTCTTGGACACTGCGCATGATCTGAAGCGGAAACAGAAACGAGGTGAACCACACGAGCTTCTGAAAGGCAAGTCCTTGGCTATGATCTTCATGAAGTCATCTACTAGAACTAGGGTATCTTTTGAGGTGGGAATGACACAGCTTGGGGGTCATGCACTCTATCTTGAGCCAGGTGGCACTCAACTTGGAAGAGGAGAAACAATCGGAGACACTGCTCTGGTTCTAAGCAGATACTGTGATGTGATTATGGCACGGGTCTATGGTCATAATGAGGTCATGGAGCTAGCCAAGCACGCTACTGTCCCAGTCATTAATGGATTGTCGGACCTCTTGCATCCATGTCAGATTATGGCAGACATGCAGACCATAGAAGAACACAAGGGAAATCTTGAGGGACTCAAGATAACATACGTTGGCGATTCGAATAATGTCAGTAATTCAATAATGCAGGGTTGCACAATCATGGGAATGGATGTCACTATAGGGTCTCCGAAGGGATATACACCATCAGATGAGATGATGAAGAGAGCAACTGCACTAAGCACAAGGTATGGGACAACACTAGAAGTTGTAAGCAATCCTAGCGAGGCGGTGAAAGGGGCTGATGTAATCTATACTGACACGTTCTTCAGCATGGGTCAAGAGAGGGAAAAGGAAAAAGAGGATGCACTGATGCCATTCCAAGTGAATAAAGCATTAGTCAGTAAAGCAAATAGCGAAGCCATCGTGATGCACTGTTTGCCTGCTCACCGTGATGAGGAACTAACCTCAGAGGTTATGGATGGTCCTCACTCGGTTGTATTCGATCAAGCAGAAAATCGTCTGCATGCACAGAAGGCAATACTTGCACTCATTGTATAAGGGGTGGATAGGTTGCCGGGCGAGGTTGTAGCAATAGGAAGAATCAATGTCGATATTGACATGAGAGTAGAAAAACTTCCAGAGATAAACCAGCATATAATTAGTCAAGTGGGTAGAATTGACTTTGGCGGGTCAGCCGCTAACTTCGCTTGTCAGTGCGCAAAACTGGGTATCAAGACAATGCTGGTGAGCTGTGTTGGTGATGATGAATTTGGAAAACTAGCAACAAAGGCAATCACAAAAGATGGGGTGGACACAAGCTGTCTTCTCGTTCTGGAGAAACAGCCAACAGGCATCTTTGTCTATACTCATGACACTAATGGCAATCGCCTTGTTGTTGTTGAACCCGGAGCTAATCGATTCCTTGAGAAACGTGTATTTGAAGAGGAAAAGCTACTCGATGCTCAGTTAGTTCATATCGCAGGCTCTTTTCCCATGTTGACAGGCAGGGTAGCTGAACTCACTACATCAAATGGAATGATTCTATCTCTAGATCCTGGACGTGCAGGATCGAATCTTGACTATGATAAGATTCTGAAACAAACCGATCTTCTATTCCTGAATCAGACCGAACTCAAGGAGTACTTCAAGATTAATCCTAGTGAAAGCGCTCTTCGAACTTTTGCAAAGACATTTCCAGGCATAGTGGTCCTAAAGATGGGAGAGAAGGGTGCTATAGCTACAGATGGGTTTGAATATTGCACATCTGAGGTCTTTGAAGTACCAGTCGTTGATACACTGGGTGCAGGTGATTCATTTGCAGCTGGATTTGTTGCAGCATGGATGCGGTCAGAGAGAATAGAACAAGCCCTGAATGTAGCAAATGCAGTAGCTGCACTGACGATCACTCAGCCTGGAGCGCAGAATGGACAACCAACCCTTGATGAAGCAGCCAAACTCTTGCGACGACATAGGATTTCGATTGATTCTGTGTTGAAGACCTTCAAAGTTAGAAGCAAAACGAGAAAATCCAAAGGTAAAAAGAATGCCAAGTCTAGGAAGGGCCGTGGTAGTAACTGAGTATTATCTGGGTAGTATTCTACTTTTTGTTACAACAATACCTGCGTAATAACATCATCTAGATGTGAGTGGTAATATTATGCACCCGTTACTAGAAGAGGTCCTCAAATCGTCAGGTGGAAAACGTGACTCACCTGGCAAGAAAACGAAAAAGGTTCCAAAATCAGCTACAACTGATGAGGAACTTGCTGAGTTACTTGAATCTGTGAACGCGAGAATATTAGTTGTAGGTGTTGGTGGAGCAGGAAACAATGCAATAACACGCCTAATGGAAGTTGGTGTAGAGGGAGCTGAAACGCTTGCAGCAAATACAGATGCTCAGGACCTCTACTTCTGCAACTCACATCATAAATTACTCCTTGGAAGGGAAACTTGCGGAGGATTGGGAGCTGGTAATGATCCAGACATTGGAGAGGCTGCTGCAATCGAAACATACGATGATATCAAGGATGTGGTACATGGAGATCTTGTATTCATCACTGCAGGAATGGGAGGAGGGACTGGAACAGGAGCTGCGGCCCATATAGCTAAGGCAGCTAAGGAGAATGGTGCTCTGACAGTAGCAATTGTTTGTCTACCATTTGATGTAGAAGGAGCTACTAGAAAGAAGAATGCAACTCGTGGTCTCAATGCCTTGATGGAACACGTAGACACCCTCATCGCTATACCCAATGAAAAACTCCTAGAGATTGCACCGGATTTATCCCTTCCAGAGGCATTCATGGTAGCAGACGAGGTATTAGTCCGGGCTGTGAAGGGAATTGCTGAACTGATATCAAAACCAGGTCTTGTGAATCTGGACTTTGCTGATGTACGAACCACTATGAAGAATGGTGGAGTTTCAATAATCG